>JAYXVV010000020.1:0-20246 GCA_036021505.1 Myxococcota bacterium
TTCGCGGCGGAGGAAGAAGTCAATTTCGAGGCCTTGGGCGGCGATCCGCTCTTTCTGATCACGGGAGCCACGGGCTCTGGAAAAAGCACCTTGCTCGATGCCATGTGTTTTGGCCTGTACGGCAAAAGCTGGGGTGGATCTCGCAGCGGTGAGCAGCTGCGCTCGGACTATGCAGGGCCCGATCGGCTCACACGGGTTGTTTTTGAGTTTGCGCTGGGTGCAGAGCGCTACCGGGTGGAGCGGACACCGCGACAGGAGCGAAGCAGTCAGCGAAAGAAAGGGGCTGTCACCGTGGCGCAGCCCACGGCGGAGTTGTTTCGTCTCGGTGACCCGGAGGAGCTTCTTGCCTCGGGGGTAAAGGGGGTGGATGCAGCCATGCTCCGGATTCTGGGCTTTGCCGTCGAGGACTTCCGGCAGGTGGTCATGCTGCCTCAGGGGCGCTTTCGAGAGCTCCTCAGTGCCAGTTCGCAAGAGCGCCAGAAGGTGCTGGCGCGGATCTTCGACACGGCGCGGTTCCGGGATCTCGTCGAGCGCCTCAAAAAGGCACACACTGCCCTCAAGAGCGAGGCCGAGAAGGGGCATGAGCGCATCGCAAGCCTCTTGGAAACCGCTGAATCCGAGAGCGTGGAGCATCTCGAAGAGCGCATCCAGAACGGGGAAGCCATCTGCACGAAGATGGAGGCCGATGTTGAAGCGAAGTCCCGTGAGGTGGAAAGGGCGGAGAAGGATCTCCAGGCTGCTCAGCAGACCCAGGACAAGTTTGATGCGGTCGATCAAGCCGAACGAAAGGTCCGCTCGCTTCAGGACGGGGAGGCGCTCTTGGCGGCGCTGAGGCAGCAGCTGGATCGAGCCAAAACTGCCGATCAACTTGCGCCGATAACCGAGCAAGTCAGCATCGCCGGGCTTCAGGCAAGAACGGCCGAGGAAGAGCGGTTGATGGCTCTTCGTGCCAAGAATGTGGCCCAGGCCGACTTCGAGAGCGCGACCAAAGCCCAACAGTCCGCTCAAGAGAAACGTCAGCAGGTGCCGGGTCTGTTGGAGGAGTCCCACCGGCTCAAAGCGCTGGGGGAGCGTCTGGAGGTGCTCCGCAATCTTGAGGCAGAGGTCAAATCGCTTGCCTCGGCTTCTGCAGAGGCGGAGGCGAAGCATCAGGTGCAGGAGGCCGAGTCGAAACGCCTGAGGAATCACATTGCCGACCTCGAGGAACGACTCAAGATTCTGCGCAGCCAGGACGTGAAACGCAGGATGTTGGAGAAGCAGAGGGAAGACCTTCGCCGAGCCTCCGAGCGGGTCCGCCTGGATGTTCAGCTGGAGGCCGGTCAGCGGGTCCTGGAGGAGCAGAAGGCTCAGGCCTCCGAGCGAAAACAATCCCTCCAGGATCTCGAGAGGCGTGAGGAGCAAGCAGCGGCCGCCTATCTCAGCGATCTCAGTGGGGGGCTGGCGGCCGATCTGGAGCCCGACACCCCGTGTCCGGTCTGTGGTTCCACCACGCACCCCAATCCGGCCACTCCCAGTCAGTCAACGCCCTCGATGGCTCTCCTCGAGGAGATTCGAGCGGACATCCTGGCCTGCAAGAGGGCTCTGGAAGCCGCTCGATTGTCCGTCAATGAAAAGGCACAGTCGCTGGAAGGAGTTCGTGGAAAACGCTCGGCACTTCCTGCTTTCGAGGGGTCCTTGGATGCGCTTCAAGAAGACCTGGATCGCTTGGAATCGGAGGTGGGTACCCTCGAAGATCCCGCTTCGGTGGAGAGTCTCGAACTGGCCATTGAGGACGCTCGCGAAAAACTCGCCCAAGCCGAGTCCTTGTCGACTGCGGCATTCGGTGAAGCTCGGGCGGTGCAGCAGGCTTATGCGGGCACCAAGAAAAGCCTGGAGGAGGCGGAGGCGGCACTGCCCGATGGCTTGAGCAGCGCGGGTCATGTTCAGGCTCGCCAAGCCCAGATCGAGGACCTGTTGGTCCGAATCGAGGCCGAGTCGAAGGCGGCGAATGTTCAACATGGAGAGAGGCTCGTGGCCCACACCGAGGCCGCCAAGGGCTTTGAGCTGGCGATTGCAGCCGCCGAGAAGGCCAAGGCCGCCCACGCCGAACTTCGAGAGAAGCTCCAGGACCAGCGTGAGGGGCTTGGTTTTGCCACCGAATCGGAGTGGAAGGACAGCCTGCGCACCGGTGCAGAACAGGACGTTCTCGAGGGACGGATCCAGCAGGCCACCACAGAGAAGAAGGCTGCGGCGATGGCGTTGGCCGATGCAAAAAAACAGGTGGAGGGACTGGAGCCAGTCACGGAGCTCGCCGCGAAGGCGGAGAAGCTCGGCACCCTTCGGGACGCCCGCGACACGTCCATTCGCAGGCAGGGGGAATACGCCAAGGTGCTCGAGCAGTTGAGGGGCCTTCGCAAGCAGGTCGCGGGCTGGCAGGAAAAGAACCGGGAGGTGGAGGAACGCTATGCGGTGGCGGCCCAACTCGCCGAGACAGCCAAGGGGAAAAATGGCATGCGCCTCGATTTCGAGCGCTATGTCCTGGGAGTCATGCTTGATGATGTCCTCCAGACCGCAGGCCAGCGTCTTCAGCTCATGTCGCGAGGGCGCTACACCCTCCACCGCGCCATGGACGTGGTGGATGGTCGCCGCATGGGAGGGCTCGATTTGGAGGTCATGGACCACTGGACAGGGGTGGCCCGACCGGTGTCTACCCTCTCCGGAGGGGAAGGCTTCTTGGCCGCACTCTCTCTGGCCCTGGGCTTGGCCGACGTGATTCAGGCCTACAGCGGTGGAATTCGGCTGGATGCAGTCTTTGTTGATGAGGGCTTCGGAAGCCTGGACCCAGAGGCTCTCGAGCAAGCCATGCGGGCACTCGAGGATCTCCGCGCTGCTGGACGGATGGTGGGGATCATCTCCCATGTCTCCGAGCTCAAAGTGCGCATCGATACCCGACTCGAACTGATTCAGACCCGTCGAGGCAGTCGAATTCGGACGGTGTCGAGCTGATGGAGCTTCGAATCGGTCAGACGTGGAGTGGCGAGCCCCTTCCCGCGGAGGAGGAAGCCTCTCTGATTCTGTCCTGGGAAGACAACGACTTGGTTCTTCGCGTAGAGGCACCCTTCGCGGACGACCCGGCACCCAGGCAGCCCCCTGGCCCTGTATGGGGCCTCTGGGAGTACGAGGTGGTTGAACTTTTTCTGGTGGGGGAGGACGGCCGCTACACAGAAATCGAACTGGGGCCCCATGGGCACCACCTGGTGTTGAGACTCGAGGGAGTCAGACGCATTGTTGAGCAGGAATTGCCCATCCACTTCGAGGCAATGCGCCGTGAGGATCGCTGGACGGGAACCGCTCGGGTTCCGCGGCGACTTCTTCCCAATCCGATTCAGCGCCTCAATGCCTACGCCATTCGAGGCACTGGGCGCCAGCGGTGCTTTATGGCCTGGTCCCCTGTGCCAGGAGAGGAGCCAGATTTTCACCGAATCGGTCTTTTTCCTTTTTGGGAGGATGCGCAGAGGTAGGGTGTTGAGGCACAGGCCGGTCAAGTTCTTGGAGGACCAATGAAGTGGACCACAGCGATCTCAAAGGCGCCTCGTCTGGAGACGGCGGTGGAAGAGGTCTGTGCGGCAGTCAGCCAAGAACACCCCGATGGGGTCGATTTGGCGGTGGTGTTTGTCACACCCCACCATGCAATTCGCTACCGTCGGCTCCCCCCATTGCTGCATGATCGCCTGGCGATCGGGGAGCTGATTGGCTGTTCTGGGGGAGGAATTGTGGGTGGGGGACTCGAGGTGGAACAAGGGCCTGCTCTCTCTCTCACGGTGGCCAGTCTGCCGGAGGTCGCCATGCGGAGCTTTGCGCTCGATGGGGAAGCGGTTCAGGCGCTTGCCAACCGCCCCCTGGCTTGGCGGGAACTCCTGGAGCTGGAGCCGGAGCACGAGCCGAATTTCATTCTGCTCCCCAACCCGTTTCGGTGCCCGGCGGATGAACTGGTGACGAGCTTGGACAAGGCTTTTCCGGATCGCCCAAAAATTGGGGGGATGGCGAGTGGCGGTCGCGAGGCCTCGAGTGTGGCGCTCTTGTTGCGGCAAGGAGTGGAGGAGGCCGCCGTTGTGGGGCTCGCTCTCTGGGGAGACATCCAGGTCGACACCGCGGTGGCACAAGGCTGTCGACCGATTGGGGCGCCCTTCATCCTCACCCACTGCCACAAAAACATGGCCATTCAACTCGATGGCGAACCGGCTATCCGCGCTCTCGACAAGGTCTATGGCAACCTCAGCGAGGAAGACCGCCACCGGTTTCGGAGCTCGCCCCATGTGGGCATCGGTATCCACTCAGGGCGTCGGCCGTTTCGCCAGGGGGACTACCTGCTGCGCAACGTACTGGGGGTGGACCGGGACAAAGGCGTGGTGGCCTTTGGAGCCCATCTTGAGGTGGGTATGGAGGTTCGGTTCCACATCCGGGATGCGGAGACCTCGGTGCTGGACCTCGACGCCGTTCTGGACCGGGCCGCTCAACGCAGCACTAACCCCGAGGGAGCGCTGATGTTCTCCTGTGTGGGGCGCGGGGAGGGGCTCTACGGGGTTCCAGGACACGACTCCAGGGTCTTCGGAAACTATTTTCCAGGGGTCTCTTTGGGGGGGTTCTTCGGCAACGGGGAAATCGGACCGGTTCAAGGACATACCCATCTCCATGGATACACCAGCGCTTTTGGGCTCTTCCGCAGTCGGGGGTGGAGCTGAGAGCGCCTGAGCTACGGCTCTGAACGTCGAAGGCTGACTTCAATCGATTTTGAGGAGGGAGTCAGGCTGATCTTGGCAAAGCGCTTGATGGGTACGATGACGTTTGCCTCTGGAAAGAAAGAGCCCAAGCAACCTCTGGGGAGGTCATAGGGGAGCACCAGAAAACGTCGGCCGGTCCGCTCTTCCCCATTGTGATGGCTTGTGATGTCGACCACCTCCTCGGACTCAAAGCCGGCCTCGGCCATGTCCTCGGGATTCATGAGCACAACCCGACGCTCGCCACGAATTCCGCGGTAGCGATCGTCCAAACCATAGATTGTGGTGTTGTATTGGTCGTGGGTCCGGGTGGTCATCAGCCAGAAGTGCCCCTCGGGAAGGGCCAAGTTGGGGAGAGGGTGGACGGTGAAATGAGCCTTTCCGTCGACGGTGGTGAAGCGCCCCTCACGAGGGCCGTTCGGAAGAGCGAAGCCGTTGCAGCTGCGCACTTTGGCGTTGTAGTCGTCGAAGCCGGCGATCGAGGCCTCGATGCAGTCGCGGATACGATCGTAGTCCTCCACCCACTCCATCCAGGGGAAAGGGCTGTCCTTGAGCAGCGCACTGGCCATTTGGGCAACGATCCAGGGTTCGCTTCGAAGCTGCTCGGAGGCAGGTGAGAGTCCGCCTTGGGATCGATGGACGATGCCCATGGAATTTTCCACGGTCACAAATTGGGCCCCAGCCTTCTGTTCATCCACCTCGGTGCGCCCCAGACAGGGGAGAATCAAGGCCTCACGACCGGTAATGAGGTGGCTTCGGTTGAGCTTCGTGGAAATGTGCACGGTGAGCGCACACTGCTGAAGGGCTTCGGCGGTGTATTCGGTGTCTGGCGCGGCACTGAGGAAGTTTCCACCCAACGCCACAAAGTGGCTCACTTCACCCGAGTGCATGGCCTCAATCGCAGGAACAACGGCGAGTCCATGGCCACGCGGAGGCTCAAAGTTCATGCCCTTTGCGAGGCGGTTCAGGAAGGCCTCACTCGGCGCCTCCCAGATCCCCATGGTGCGGTCTCCCTGCACATTGGAGTGTCCTCGAACAGGACAAGCACCGGCTCCTGGACGGCCAAAGTTGCCCTTCAGGAGCAGCAGATTCACCACGGACTGGATGTTCGCCACCCCGTTCACATGCTGCGTCAGCCCCATGGCCCAACAGACGATGGTGGCGCTGGATTCGGCATAAATCCGTGCTCCCTCTCGGAGATCGTCGACGGAGACCCCACTCTCGGCACTCAGTTCATCCCAAGTATGGCCAGCGATATCGGCGAGCAGGGCCTCGAAGCCTTCCGTTCTCTGCTCGATGAAGGTCTTGTCCAGGACCTCACCGGGTCGCTCTTCTTCCGCCTCCAGCACGCCCTTGATGAGCCCTTTGAGGACCGCAAGATCCCCGTTGATGCGCACCTGAAGGTAGTGGTCGGTGAGCGCCACGCCAGTTCCCAGCATGTCACCGACCTTCTGGGGGTGCTTGAAGCGCTCCAAGCCGGCTTCTCGGAGCGGGTTCACGCTCACGATGGTTGCGCCGTTTTTCTTGGCCTCCCGGAGGGCACTGAGCATGCGAGGGTGGTTGGTGCCGGGGTTCTGGCCGAAGACAAAGATGGCTTCTGCCTTCTGGAAGTCCTCCAGTGTGACGGTGCCTTTGCCAATGCCGATGACAGGCCCCAGCCCTCGGCCGCTGGACTCGTGACACATGTTGGAGCAGTCCGGGAGGTTGTTGGTTCCAAGGGACCGAACCATCAACTGGTAGAGAAAAGCCGCCTCGTTGCTCGTCCGTCCCGAGGTGTAAAAGCAGGCTTGATCCGGGTCTTCCAGGGTCGAGAAGCGATCGGAGAGCAGCGCAAAGACCTGTTCCCAAGTGAGGGGCTCGTAGTGGTCCGAGCCCTCCCGACGGATCATGGGGTGGGTCAGGCGTCCGGATCGACCCAGCTGGTAGTCGCTCCACTCGGTGAGTTCAGGGATGGAGTGCTCGGCGAAGAACTCTGGACCCACGCGCTTCTTGGTGGCTTCCTCCGCCACAGCTTTGGCACCGTTCTCACAGAACTCGAATGTCGAACGGTGTTCGGGCTCAGGCCAGGCGCAGCCGGGGCAGTCAAAGCCTTTCTCTTGGTTGAGCCTGAGGAGCACCTTCGTGGTTCTCCAAAGGCCCATTTCCGAGTGCCCATGCTTGAGCGTGGAGGCCAGCGCTCCCCAGCCGCCTGCCGCGGAAGCGGGCTTGGACAGCCTTGGAGAGTTCAGAGTCTCAGGGGGCTGTGCGCCAGTGGGCTTTGATTTGGGGGGCGATTTGGCCATCAGTCGGTGATCCCGGTGGTTCAAGCAGCTTACGACAGGCGGAGCGGCGGTGCCGAGTCCGAAGTTAGGACTCCCCAGGTTTGGGTCGATTCCGCTTACCGGTCTTTTGCTGGAACCAGCGGAAGTAGAGCAGGAGGGCCGCAGTACCGAACAGACTGATGGACCCCACCACCAGCTTGCTGGTGTCGCCGTCGGCAATCCGCAGGGTCTGGACACCAAAGGTTCCGGAGAAGAGTGTCGCTGCCACAATCATGAGGCGATGCACTTTCCAGATGGTCACACGCTTCTCCTTTTTCAGGCGATTCCAGGACTGCCGAGCAGGAAGTCGCCAATCATGGCAGCGAACAGGAGCCCGAGGTAGGTCACGGACGCCTTGAACATCTTCCAGTCAACCTGTCGGTCGTTGGCGCGAATGGCCTTGAGATTCCACCACGCAAACCACAGGCCGCTCGCGATGGCTACACCCCCATAGGCCCAACCCAAGTGACCGAAGTAGAGCGGCGCCAAGGTAACGGGCAGCATCAGCAGGGTGTAGACCAGGCTCTGCCTTCGGGTCGCTTCATCACCGATCACCAAGTTCATCATGGGCAGCTCGGCGTTGGCGTATTCCTCGCGCCGGAAAATCGCGATGGCCCAGAAATGGGGCGGAGTCCAGAGGAAGATGATCAGAAAGAAGATCCAACCTGCGGAGCCCAGGGTTCCGTCCACGGCGGCGTCGGCGATGAGCGGAGCGGTCGCCCCGGCCGCCCCACCAATCACAATGTTTTGGGGCGTGCGTCTCTTGAGACCCAAAGTGTAGACAAAAACATAGAAGAGGATGCTCAGGCCACCCACCCAAGCCGCCACAGGACCGCCAAAATGGTAGAGCATCCACGTTGAACCAATGGCCAATGCAATCCCCAAGAGCAGCGCTGGGGTAGGACTGACTGCCGCTGTTGGCAGCGGACGGTTTTGTGTCCTGGCCATTCGGGCGTCGATGTCCCGCTCCAGGTAGGCGTTCAAGACACTGCAAGACGCTCCAGAGAGGGCTGTGCCGAGGAGAATCCATGCGGCAAGCTGCCAGGTCGGACTCTGATTTTGGCCGATATACAGCGCCGGAATGCCTGTGATGAGCACCAAGAGCAGCACGCGTGGACGCGTCATTTCCCAGTAGCTACGCAGGGTATTCCCAAAGCTCTGGGGCATCGTTGCGCTTGAGGCCATGGGCTCCATGTATTCCAGGGGGGCGAAAAGTGGTGTGGTTGTCTTGGTTTACGACGCTGCCTGCGGGCATCTATCGCGCTTTGACGGGGTTAGCGAGAGCTTAGTTTCGTGGGATTGCCTCGGATTCGAGTCTTGAAACGGCGAGCAGAATCAAGGTCAACCAGAGGATGTCCGCGATCAGAAGGTGGATGAGTTGAAGCCATACGGGAGCGAGCAGCCCCAAGTTGATGAAACCGACGGCAATTTGAATGCCCACGACCACCAAGAGGGCTCGGCCGAGTGGGGTCGTTTTGTACTGAAGGCCGATTCCGATGAGGCCCGCTCCGACGACGACCGCGAGCAGAGGATGCAAGGCTCGAAGTCTCAGGAGAAAATGGGCACCTGGGGCGATGTCTGCCGCGAATCCCTCCGCCAGAGATTTGGCGGGAAACAGAGTGTCGCCGAGAGCGGCAATGGCTCCGCTGATTCCGATCAGAAAGACGCCAATGATGGCGATCAGAAAGGCCCGGGCCTCGGGGCCGTTCAGGTTCAGCCGTCCCGGTCGTGTGCTCCACCAACCGGTCAAGGCCATGAAGCCGAGCAGAGCGAGTGTGTTGACGAGGTGAGCGCAGATCACCAGGGCTCGGGCAACGCTGTCGTCGTTCTCCACCAGCCCGAAGAGGACGAGGCCTGCCCCGAGAAGCGCCTCGGAGATCATGAACCCGAGTGTGGCCCACGCCGCGCGCCGTGCCCGATGGCCCTTGGCAAAGAGCCGACAAGCCCAGACAACCAGTCCGATGGTCAGAAGCAGTGCCATGCCGGAGGTCAATCGATGGACGAACTCGATGAGCTGGGCCGTACTCTCCAGAGGAGGGGTGACCTCTCCGTCGCACAGAGGCCAGTGTTTGCCGCAGCCCGCCCCAGAACCCGTCGCCCGAACAAAGGCCCCCCAAACGATCACGAGGAGATTGAAGCCCACGGTTGCCCACGCAAAGCGGGCGTAGCGTTCGGTGGGAGCAAGGCTCATCTTTTGGCTCGCAGGGGCAGCCCCTCAAATGCACCCGCAATGCGCGCGCACTCCTCGGCCGTCAGGTGGACCTCGGCGCTTGCGGCGTTGATTCGAGCTTGTGTGGCATTGCGCGCTCCGCAGATGGCCCCGGTGACACCTCTCTGATGAAGAACCCAAGCGATCGCCAGCTGTGCGGAGGCGATCTCCTTGTCTTCAGCGAGGTCGCTCAGGCTGGCCAGTGCTGCTTGAATTCGGACACGGTTGTCTTGAGAAAAGATGGACTGGGTGGCCCTTTCGTCACCGTCTTCAAAGCTCCTGTCCGGGCCCACTTTGCCCGTGAGCAGTCCCTGCTCGAGTGGACGATAGCCGATGAGGCCGACGGATTCCTCTTGGCAGAAGGGCAGCACATCGCGCTCCGTTTTGCGGTGGAGTAGGCTGTATCGGGGTTGGGTAGAGGCCAGCGGGATCTCCCCAAGCGCGGCTTGCGCTTCTCGCATCTGGTCAACGGAATAATTGGACACTCCAATCGCCCGAATCTTTCCCTCTTCCTTCAGGCGCAGCAGTGCACCCATGGTGTCGGCGATGGGGGTCTCGGGGTCAGGCCAATGCACCTGGTAGAGGTCGATGTAGTCGGTCTGAAGGCGACGCAGGCTTGCCTCACATTCTTTTCGTACCTGAGCGGGCCGGAGATCGTGGCAGACCTTGAGTTTGCTGCCCTGATGCTTGGCTGGAAAGAAAAAGCGGCCCTCGCCGTCCCAACGAAGCCCAAGTTTGGTGCAGATCTGAACGCGGCTGCGCCGGCCTCGAATCGCCTCGCCTATTAGTGTTTCGGCATGCCCAAAGCCGTAGACAGGCGCTGTGTCGATGGCACAGGCATCGGAGTCAATGGAGGCCTCGATGGCCTCTCGGGCTTGGGTGTCGTCTTGGGGGCCCCACCACCAACCGCCCAAGGCAAAAGTTCCGAGAACGATGGGATGAATCTCAATCTCGGTTCGTCCGAGTCGGCGTTGCGTGCTCACAGGTCTTCCTCGGTTGAGAGAGGGACTCCAAGCGCTCGCATCCGAGCAGCGAAGACTCCGTCCCCTTTCTGGAGAGTTCCGTCTATCCAGGTTTCCCCGCAGCCGCAGGAAGGAGAGCGCGCCTTGAGAACGGCCCGTGTGGCTCCCTCGGCAAGTTTCAACGCCTCCTCGGCACCCCGTGCGTACGGATGGCTGCGGTTTTCACGGGTATCTCGCTGTCGGATGTGGGCACTTCCGTTCCAAAAAGCGGCACCATCGCCGCCGCTGAGCTCGCAGGCAGGTCGGGGTGTTCCGAGCTCGCCGAGTTCCTCCGGACACAGACTCACGACCTCTCCGCCCTTTGCGAGCCAGGACTGCACGTGCTCGAGAACCCGGGCATGGGCCTTGGAGGCCCCGTCATAGCGGCAAGCCTCTCCCAAGAGACAGGCCGAGCACACCAGCTTCATTCAGGACTCAACCAGAGGAAGCGGCTTTCTCCAGGGGCAAGACGAATGGATGCACGCCCCCCGTGAAGCTCGATGCGGCCTTCGACGGCCCAGCGCAGGACTTGGGGGTAGAGCACATGCTCCAATTTTAGGATGCGCTGTTGCAGTGAATCTCGGGTGTCATCCTCCAGGACGGCCGTGGCAGCCTGCGCCAAAATAGGACCGGTGTCGCAGCCCTCGTCCACAAGATGAACGGTCGCTCCACTGATCCGCACACCGGCTTCATGGGCTTGACCCTGGGCGTCGATCCCTGGAAAAGCCGGCAGTAGGGAAGGGTGAATGTTGAGGATTCGATTGGGCCAGTCGTGAACAAAAGAGGGGCTCAGGACGCGCATGTAGCCTGCACAAACCACCCACTGAGCCGCATGATGGCGCAAGGTCTCCGTGAGAGCGGCCTCGTGGGCCTCTCGGGAGGGGTGCGGCCGAGCAGGCAGCCAAGCGGTTGCGAGCCCAGCGGCTTTTGCCCGTTCCAATCCGTAGGCACTTTTTTTGTTCGAGATGACAACCGCAATCTCAGCGGGGTAGTCCGGACGCTCGCAGGCGTCGATCAGCGCCTGGAGGTTGGTTCCAGAGCCGGAAATCAGCACGCCAACCGGGACCTTGGTCATCCAAGAAACTCCACACCCTGTCCGTGTGCAACTTCCCCGATGAGGTGGCCGTCCTCAAAGGCATCCGCGTCCTCTGGCGAGACGACCGCCACCATGCCAATGCCCATGTTGAAGGTGGTGAAGAGTTCTTGCTCCGAGAGCTGTCCTTCCTCGGCGAGCAGCTCGAAGATGGGCTGCATGGGCCAGCTGTTCCGCTGAATCTTCATCCCAAGACCCTCAGGCAGGATGCGGGGGAGATTTTCGATGAAGCCACCACCGGTAATGTGCACCAAGCCCTTGAGCTTCGCGAGGTGGGGAAGGACGGCATCCACGTAGAGCCGTGTGGGCTCCAAGAGCACCTCCCCGAGCGGGCGACCCATTCCGTAGTCCTGACTCCAATCGTGGTTGCCAAGGAGTTTTCGGACCAGACTGAATCCATTGGAATGGATTCCGGATGAGGCCAGTCCCACCAACTTGTCGCCTGCTTGAATCGCAGAACCGTCCAGGATCTGGCCGGCCTCGACGACTCCGACGGCAAACCCGGCCAGGTCGTAGTGGCCCGGGGCGTACATCCCCGGCATTTCGGCAGTTTCCCCACCGAGGAGGGCGCAGCCAGACTCTCTGCAGCCCTTTGCAATGCCCTCGACAACCTGGACTGTGACGTCGGGATCCAGCTTGCCTGTGGCGAAGTAGTCCAAGAAAAACAGGGGCTCAGCGCCCAGGGTGAGGATGTCGTTGACCGACATGGCGACCAGGTCAATCCCGACCGTGTCATGGCGTCCAACCCGCTCCGCCACAAGCAGTTTGGTTCCCACCCCATCGGCTCCACTCACCAGCACAGGGTTCGCGTACTTCCCGAGCTTGAACAAGCCCCCAAAGCCGCCAAGGCCACCGATGACCTCCGGCCGTGTCGTGCTGGCAACCGCTGACTTGATGCGGCGAACAACCTCGTTGCCAGCTTCAATGTTCACGCCGGCTTTGGCGTAAGCGTCTTGGGGGCTCTTCTCCGACATCCGATTCTCCCTGGTGGTGGGCGTTTTAGCCCACTGAGGCGGTGTCTCCAAGTGACCCTTGCGTGTCATTCAAGAGGTTTAGCCCTCGTTGATGTCCCCATCGGAGCCGTCTTCTTTGGGCGTTGTCATGCTCTCCACTTCGATCTCGGAGCGGAGTCCGGAGGAATCTCCGACACGCGCGGCAAAGTCGTAGGTGGTGTTGTAGGTGAGTCCAGTACCCACCTGCAGGTAGAGACCGTAGCTGCCGTCGTTCTGGCGACAGGGTTTGGAATCCGACGTGAAGATCTTCTTGGTGAGAGGCTCCCCGCTGGTATCGACCGCAGCATCCACTTCGTTGTCCCACCACATCTCAAGCGTGGCGAAGTCCAGATCACCATCGTCGTCGCGGGCATCCACTTGAAGAAGCACGGTCGGCCACAATGCTCCCTCAAAATCCTTCAACCCACCGTTCTCCATGGTCATGTAGATGATGGTCGGCGCCGTTCCTGCACAGCTTTCCTCTCCGGTGTCGGTCCCGGTGTAGATTGGGGGTCCGTCTTTGCTTTCTTCTTCTGGGGTACACCCCAAAAGGGCAACGGAAACTAAGGGAAACAGGCGAATCATCAGACACTCTCCTCGAAAAAAAGGTATCACGCAAAATCAGCAGCAGGAGACTTTTCCGTCGAACGTTGCTGCCAGAGGTCTGCAGCGGTTTGGAGCTCGTGCCGAACCAGGCGGTAGACGCCGGGGTCGTAGCAGAGGGCGGTGTGGCCAACCCCACGAATGGGTCGGTTTCTCATGCTCGTTTCCCCGGTTCTCGGAAACAGGGTCGAGCACCAGAAGGGGCAGACATAGTCCTGTCGTGAGTAGATCGAGGTGAGAGGAATCTGGGCGGGAAAGGTGTCCCGTCCGAGCGCTCGAATGACGCGGCTCTTTGGAAGCATCTCGAAGGGCGACCGGGACAAGAGTCCAAGACCGGTGACCCAGACACCCACAGCCGCAGTGGGGGTGCCGTGATGGGGGGTACCCAATGTCGTCACACTCTTGACCCGTCGATCCCCGCCGTGATGTTGGACGTAGTGACGAGCGACGAGGCCCCCTTTGGAGTGCCCCACAATATGAAATTTGTCGAGCCCAGTGCGCTCACTGATTCCCTCAATTTTCTCAGCAACCTGCTCCCCGATCCTGGAAATGGAGTGGGTGTTGAAGCGACGCAGCAAGCCTCCCAGATCAAAAGAGAAAACGGTGTACCCATCGAAGCGCAGGCGGTCCTCCATGACCTCCCAGACGGCTCGGGTCTGCATAAAGCCGTGGAGCAGGAGAACATGCTCTTTCTCTGGGGTGCCCAGATCGCCGTGTCGGTGAACAGCGCGACGACCACCGTAGACCTTTCGAATGCTGCCGAGGTTGTCTCTCAGCAGGTCGTACACGCCCGAAGGCTTCACTCCTCGGTGCCGCCTTCGGTCTGAACCGTCTCGGGAACGTCCATGCAGCATCGGAAGGAGAGCAACTCGTTGGAGAAGCCTTGGGCCCGGTCTACCGCGTAAGCGCAGCGATAACCGCGCTCAACCCGCTGCTGTTGTTCGATGGAGGCCTCGGGAGACCAGGTTCCCTTCACGCCGCCCTTGATCAAGTAGCGGCCTGCAGCATCCCCACCCGGGGTTGCCGTCCACTCCTGGAAGCCACCCGACATGTCGTAAACAATGCTGACCTTGTCGCCGTGGTTGTAGAACGAGCGGCAGTCGGTGCGCTCACCCGACTTGTACTGACTGTCCATGCCTGGACCACACACCTCAGCGTCGAAACTGTCGCCGTAAGAATAGATGTAGTTCTTGCTGCCCTTGCAGGCCTTTTCCCACTCATCAGCACTGCAGAGCCGCTTGCCTTGTTCCTCGCACAGCTCTCCCGCGCGTGCTTGCGAGATGCCTGCCACAGGGACCTGACCCTTGGTGTTGTTGTACTCATAGCGGTCAATGTAGAAGGCATCGAGCTCCCGTTTTTGGACAGGAGTTTCGGCACTTTCCATGAGGGTTTCTTCCTCAGAAGGCATCCGGCCGGACAGGTACCAGCCTGCGGGGATGAAGGCCATGCCCGCAATTTCTTGCGGTTCGCCCTCGGGACTGCCGTTGAGCCCAGCGACCTCGTCGCGCAGTTCCTTGTTCTGGGCTTCGAGTGTGACGGAGATGTCCTCTTGCTCTCGACCCGACAGGTAAATGATGGCGAGGAAAGACAGCGCCACGAGTCCGCCGATGCTCAGCAAGATGTTGCGCAGGCTTGTTGGCTTGGAGACCGCGAGCATCTCGGTCTGCAGGCAGCGCTGCACGTCCACCACCATGTCGACAGCGGTGGGGTAGCGGTCTTCAGCGCTCGCCGACAGCGCCACGTCGATGATCTGATTGACGTGCTCGGGCAGCTCGTCGCGCAGGCTCTTTGGGTAGATGAATGGCGTACCGGGAACTTGCCCGCTGAGCATCTCGTAGAAGATGACTCCGACGGAGTAGACGTCGATGCTGGTGCTCGACTCTTTGGTGAAGGTGGCCAGTTCAGGCGCCTGATAGACGTACTCGGGACGCGAGTCGAACTCAACCAGGCTCTTGATGTTCTGAAGGGTGGAGGACAGGCCCGTCCCGGTGAGCTTGACGTGGCGTACCACCTTGTCTTGGCTCGGTCCGGTTCGGGTGCTGTGAACCAGAATGTTCTCGGGTTTGAGGTTGCCGTGAACCAAGCCCGCCTCATGCGCTGCATGGATGGCCTCGAGCGTCTTGACGGTGAGCTGGCAGACTTCATGCAAGCTAAAGCTGCGGCCCTGACTGCGGTACTCATCCATCAGCTGGCGGAGACTCTGGGACTTGAAGTACTCCTGGGTGTAGTAGGTTGTGCTGTGGTGGGTGTTGATCTCACCGAAGCGAACCAGTCCTGGGTGGCGCAGGTCTTTGGCCTCTTGGAATGCGGCTTTAAACGAGTTCAGGTCATTCTCGCCGTTGAGGAGGTCGGCGCGAAGAAACTTGATGACGAGCTTGCGGCCAGAGGTGATGTGGCGCGCCCGATAGGATGCCCCGTAGAGACCATCACCCAGATGGGCCTCAATTTCGTATTTGCGGGAGATGACGTCGCCGCGGCTGAACTGTGTTGTTGAAGCAGTCAATGTGACTCCAGAAAATCGGCTCGAATGCGGCGCAAAAATAGCACAAGCGACCCCTGCGATCCAGGTGGTTCAGGCGCGTTTTGACGTCCTCTTTGGACAAAGCCTCAGTAGGCGCGTGCGAAGAGTGCCATGTGGGTGGCTGGAGCACCGCTGTAAAAACAGGAACGGCCCTCAATTCCATTCTGCGCATTCAGCGGGTAGCACCGAATAGTGGCCTTGGTTTCTGCCTTAATGGCAGCCTCGTTTTCAGCGTTGTCGGTCCAAGGAACCAGGTACCAACCGCCGTCAGCAGCAAGGCGTGTTTTGAAGTCCTCGTAAGAATCCGAGGTGTGGGTGTTGGCCTCTCGGCGTGAGCGTGCAGCCTCAAGGAGTTCGGCTTGGATCCCGTCCAGTGTGGCGCGTACCTCTTCAACGAGAGAGTCCGCGGAGATGCCAAACTTCTTCCCGCCGATTCGGCGTGCTGCGAAAGCGCTGTTGTTGGCGACATCCCGAGGCCCAATCTCCAGTCGCAGGGGCACGCCTTTTCGTTCCCATTCATAGTACTTGGCGCCCGGTTTCATTCGCTCGCGATCGTCCAGAACCACCCGGATGCCAGCCGCCTTCAGTGAAGCGACCTGAGCCTCCGCAAACGGCAAGACCGTCTCTTTCTCATGGGCCTTTCGGAAGATGGGCACGACGGCCACCTGAATCGGGGCGATTGCTGGAGGGAGAACGAGACCGGAATCGTCCGAGTGGGTCATGATCGCTGCCCCAACGAGTCGGGTGGACACACCCCACGAGGTGGCCCAAACGTGCTCTCTGGTGCCGTCCTCAGCTTGGTAGGTGACGTCAAAGGCTTTGGCGAAGTTCTGGCCCAAAAAGTGGCTGGTGCCTGCCTGCAGTGCCCAGGTGTTCTGCATCATGGCTTCTATGGTGTACGTATCGACGGCTCCGGCAAAGCGTTCCGAGGCGGACTTCACCCCGGTAACCACAGGGATGGCCAAGGTCTCTGCAGCAAAGTCGCGGTAGACATTGAGCATCTGCAGGGTTTCAGCCTCAGCTTCATCGGAAGTGGCGTGGGCCGTATGCCCCTCTTGCCACAAGAACTCTGCGGTTCGAAGGAAGGGGCGGGTCTTGAGCTCCCAGCGGACCACATTGGCCCACTGGTTGATCAAAATAGGGAGATCCCGGTGGGACTGAATCCACTGGCCGTACATGTGCCAGATGATGGTCTCCGAGGTTGGGCGAACAATCAGCGGCTCCTCCAGCTTTGCAGCCGGGTCTGGCTCCACTCCCTTTTTACCGTTCTCCAGCTCGCACCCGCGAAGACGGTGATGCGTCACAACAGCGCACTCTTTGGCAAAGCCCTCCACGTGTTCCGCCTCCTTGGAGAGAAACGAGAGTGGGATGAACAGCGGGAAGTAGGCATTCACGTGACCGGTGTCTTTGAATCGACGGTCCAGGTCATCCTTCATGGCCTCCCAAATGGCAAATCCATGGGGGCGAAACACCATGGAACCCTTGACCGGTGAATAGTCGGCGAGTTGGGCTTCTCGAATGATGTCGAGGTACCACTGGCTGTAGTCAGTTTCACGGGGGGTAATGGGGGCATCGGTGGCCATGAGCGCTCCTTCACAGGGTTCGGCAGATAACACGAAGCCGGACTTGTGTGACAAGGCTGAAGCGGTTTGTTGCGGAGGGGTTCCATGGGTTAGTGCGGTAGGGTCAAGCCTGGGGACCGTTATGCCTGCTTCCGCCATCGATACCGCCTGTGTCAACACCATCAAGGGCCTCGCCATGGACGCTGTCCAGAAGGCCAACTCGGGTCATCCGGGCATGCCCATGGGCTGTGCCGACATGGCTTATGTGCTGTGGACACGTTTCCTAAAGCACGATCCCTCCGACCCCCAGTGGTTGGACCGGGACCGCTTTATCCTGTCGGCGGGACACGGCTCGATGCTGCTCTACAGCCTCCTGCATTTGACAGGCTACGACCTCCCGCTGGAAGAGCTTCGAAACTTCCGTCAGTGGGGTTCGAAGACCCCTGGACACCCGGAGGTGGGTCACACCGTTGGAGTGGAGACCACAACGGGCCCACTGGGTCAAGGCTTTGCCAACGGCGTGGGGATGGCGCTCGCAGAGCGGGTCTTGAGGACGCGCTTTGGGGAGGATTTGGTGGACCACTACACCTACGCGATTGTGTCCGACGGCGACATCATGGAAGGCATTGCCAGCGAGGCTGCCTCGTTGGCCGGCCACCTCAAACTTGGCAAGCTGGTGTACCTCTACGACGACAACTCCATCACGCTCGACGGGTCTACGGACATCAGCTTCACGGAAGATCGAGCCGCTCGTTTTGCGGCGATGGGCTGGCACGTGCAGACCATCGATGGGCATGACCACGATGCGATCGCTGCTGCGATCTCCGAGGCCCGAAGCGTCCTCGACATGCCCTCCATTGTCTGCTGCCGCACCCACATTGGCCATGGCTCCCCGAACAAGCAAGACTCCTCCAGTTCGCACGGGGCTCCTCTCGGTGAGGAGGAGATTGTACTGACGAAGCAGGGGCTGGGCATGGACCCCAGCCAACACTTCCACATCTCCGATGAGGTCCGTGCTCATTTTGTGAAGAGCAGTGCGCTGCATCAGGTGACCCGCATGGAGTGGGAACACCGCCTCAATGAGTCGGACGTTGGGGAAGAGTTCGTCAACTGGTTCACACCCATCGATGTCGACGCGGTGGACTGGCCCGAATTTGAGGCTGGAGGGAGTCTTGCGACCCGAAAGGCATCGCACAAGGCACTCAACGCAGCGGCAGCTGTCATTCCGAATTTGCTGGGCGGATCTGCGGACTTGGCCGGCTCCAATGGATCGCTGATCAGCGGCGAGGCCTTCATCAGCGGGGAGAACTTCTCGGCTCGAAACCTGACTTTTGGGGTGCGCGAGCACGCCATGGCGTCGATGTGCAATGGGATGGCGCTTCACGGCGGACTGCTTCCGTACTGCGCAACCTTTCTGGTCTTCCACGACTACATGCGACCCGCTGTGCGCCTCACCTCTCTGATGGAGCAGCAGGTGGTCTACATCTACACCCATGACTCGGTCTTCGTGGGTGAGGATGGGCCAACCCACCAGCCCATCGAGCAGCTCATGGCACTCCGGTTGATTCCTGGATTGGTCGATCTTCGGCCTGCAGATGCAGCAGAAACGGTCGAGGCATGGAAAGTCGCTTTGAGCAGACACAATGCTCCGGTAGCGCTCTCGCTGACTCGACAGGGCCTGCCTGTTTTCGACCGAGGCGAGTGCGGTTCGGCCTCGGGGTTGGCGAAGGGGGCGTATGTCATGAAGGACGCCGAAAACGCCCAAGTGGTGTTGATTGGAACGGGTTCGGAGGTGGCTGTCGCGATGGAGGCTCAGGCTGTGCTCGCAGAGGAGGGGATCTCAGCGCGGGTTGTGAGCATGCCCTCTTGGAAGCTCTTTGAAGAACAGGACAGCGCCTACCAAGTCGAGGTGCTTCCGGCAGGTGTGCCGCGTGTTTCGGTGGAGGCTGGGAGAACCTTTGGGTGGGAGCGTTGGACCCAAGGAGGGGCGTCCATTGGCATTGATCGGTTTGGGGCCAGTGCGCCGGGGGCGGAAGTCGCGGACAAACTTGGCGTGAATGTGAGCGCCGTGGTCGAGGCAGCGAAGGCGCTGCTGTAGAGGCGACAGCTCACTCTTTTGGAAAAACGCTTCAGCTTCTCGGGGCTCTCGCCGATGAGGCCACGAGCACCAGGAGCGCGCGTTTTTATGTCACTTCCTCCCATGTTCATCGGCGGAGCCGGTCGGTCGGGTACCACCCTGCTTGCGGATTTGATGGGCTGTCACCCTGAGATTTCGCCGGTCTACGAGACCTACTTCCTTGGAGATTTCGCGCTTTTGTTCTTGGCCCAAGACCGGCCGCCCATGGAAGTGGCCTGCAAGAGGGCCATTCAGGTCATGGATCGATGGTCGCAAGAACTTCCCCACCGGCCCCACAACAAGGCGGCTCATGAACGCTATGCCCATGGTCCGCATTACCTGCTGTTTTCTCGGGAGGAGGCGATGTCGGCCGCGGTGGAGTGCGTGCAGCGAATCCGTGGTGGAGGCCACCCAGCGAAGGCAATCGGTGCGATGTCACGGCGACTTTTTTCAGCACATGCGCGAATGGACAACAAAAGAGCCTGGGTGAACAAGACTCCTGCCAATCTCCAACTGCTGCCTGAGCTCACTGCCGCGTTTGGGCCTCAGATTCGGTTCATCCACATTCTTCGAGACCCGAGGGACGTGGCTTGTTCAGTCGTGGAGCGGCCTTGGGGCCCATCTTCTCACAGCGAGGCTGCCGCATGGTGGGCTTCCAAAATCAGAAGAGGACTGGAGTACGCACGCTCCCAACGGGTCCCTTACATGGAGGTTCGCTTTGAGGACCTCGTGGAGCGGCCCGAGCCAGTCTTGAACCGGGTCTTCGAGTTCGTTGGCGCTTTGCCTCAAGCTCGCCTTGCGATTGCGAACCAGTCCCAAGGTCGGACGCCCTTTGATGCATCACGAGTGGGCCGCTGGCGACGTGACTTCCCAAGCCAGGAGCGCGGCGATTTCTACCGCAGCTGTGGACAGCTGATGGAGGCTGTGGGTTACCGGTGGGCGGCTTAGTCCTGGATGAGGACCGCTCGAACGGGTGAGGCGTCTGCGCCCTCCAGTTTCAAAGGAAAGGCCGCCAAGGTGTAGATTCCTTCCTCGATGTCGTCCAAAACAATGCCTTCCAGAATCGCCATGTCGTGCTGGTCTACGGCGGTG
>JAYXVV010000021.1:0-5052 GCA_036021505.1 Myxococcota bacterium
TGATGACCCTGAGGGGAGCAGAGGCTCTTGGAATCGACGCGGAAGTGGGCAGCTTAGAGGTGGGGAAATGTGCTGATTTTCTCGTGGTCAATCCCGATCACCCTGCACTTGTCGGTGATGCTGACCCGGTACATCAGCTTGTGTACGCCGCGGGGCCGGAGCACCTTGAGTCCGTATACATCGCTGGAAGTCGAAAGGTGCATCGGGGTGTCCTCGAAAACTGGGGCCCTGCTCTCGACTACGATGTTTTGCGGGAGACGGCGAAACGTGTGCAGCGGGTGGCAGGACTGTGAAGGTATTGGAAGCCGCACTTGAAGCCATGCGAAATGGCACCCCCGCTGTGCTGTGCACGGTGGTTGGTACGAATGGATCGGCTCCCCGTGAGGGGGCCGCAAGAATGTTGGTCTATGGAGACGAACGCTTTGTGGGAACTGTGGGGGGGGGTGTTTTTGAGAAGCGGGTGATTGAGGAAGCCTTGGCTGCCTTGTCTACAGGCAAGCACCGGCGATACGCCCCTCACCTCACCAACGATCTCGGCATGTGCTGTGGTGGAGCAATGGACGTCTTTCTGGAGGTTTTGGAAGTGCAGTCAACGGTTCACATCTTCGGAGCGGGTCACGTCGGGCAAGAAATCGCCCGGATCTTGGGGCCTATGGATTTTGAAGTCATCGTTTACGATGAACGTGAGGATTGGTTGGAGGGGTGCGACCTCGAGGGAGTGTCGTGCGTGTTGGGTGACCCGAGGGCCAACATTCCGTCGCTTGGTCCTCTGGATTATGTCGTGGTCCTCACGCACTCTCACCCGCTGGATCAGGACCTCTTGGAGTCCATGATCGGCCAAGACTATGCCTACCTCGGTATGATTGGGTCGAAGACCAAAGTGGCCAAGTTCTTTCTGCGCCTGAAGGCCGCTGGCCTTCCTCAAGAGCTTTTCAGAAAGGTATCTGCCCCCATTGGACTCGACATCGGGGCGGAAACGCCAGCTGAAATCGCGGTGTCGGTTGTGGCGGAGATCGTTCGTGTTCGACGTCGTCAAGACCAACCGGTCAAGGCCATGAGCGAGTACCCTGTGGCCGCTCGGGGTGGAGACGGAGTCGCAAAGCCCCCGGCGTTTCCCTAAGTCGAGAGCGCTCGGCCCAAGTTTTTTCCGATCGCATCGTGAATTTCTTCAAGAGACATCGGCTGAACAAAGACTTGAGAGATCGGGAAATGCTCCCTCAACTCTCGGGCCTCGTTTGAACTCTTGCACAGAAACAGGGGGACATATTGCTGCGGAAGATGGGTCCGAATCTCCTCCAAGGCAATCGTGAAATGGGCCCAGTCGATGAGCACGATTCCATTCTGTTCATCATTGAGGCAGAGCCCAAGGCGAAATGCCGAATCGGCCGTGGTGACCTCAAAGCCCGTCTTGACGACAAGGAACTCTTTCAGGAGCTCCGAGAAGTCTTTTTCATAGCTCGCTATTGCGATGAGCGGCTTCGCCGACTCACTCGTAAACCCCTTTGAACGCAACTCCTGCGGCTCTGGAATTCCGAAGGACCGGCAAAAGACAACAATGCTCTCAGCAGGTATCCGACGGTGTCCTCCGGGTGTTCGGTAGGCCTCCAGCCTTCCAGCTTTGATCCAGTTGACAACCGTAGGCAGGCTCACGCCCAGTAGCTTTGCTGCCTGATGTGTGGTGTACGCTTCCATTCCTTGGGACAACCTCGCGCCTTGCCCTGGGCTCAATCCATGATTCGGAAACGGAAGAAGGTCTCTCCGATGATGATTTCTTCGCCGCCGAAAAGACGTCTCTCGGTGATCAGCTCACCGTTCACCAGCGAACCATTGGAGGACTTGTTGTCTTTGATGAAGAAGGCATCGCTCTCACGGAACAGGATGCAGTGCTTCCGGGACACCTTGGAGTCGTTCTTGATTTGAATCTGATTGTCGCGTCCTCGACCGATGCTGATTTCGTCATCGGTGAAGGGGTAGATCTGCTCTTCGGCGGTGCCCTCTTGGTACAGCAGCAGCGCCCGACGCGGCTCCCCGTTCTCGCTGACGGCAACCGTGCTGTCGGCTTCCGCGACGGGCTCTTCCCCCGCGAGGAAGTCCTCGTCATCGTTGGCTCCGGGGACTCCAGAATCTTCGTGGGGATCCAGTTCGTTGTCCTCCGAAACCTCGAGGGCAGGCTCGTCAGCCACCTCTACGCTGGCCTCAACCTCAAGACTTCCCTCTTCCTCAAGGTCGCCAAAGTCCAGAGACTCACCGCCTTCCGCACCGAAGGCCTCCGATTCCATCTCGAGGTTTGGAAGAGCTTCCTCTTCGACGCTGGCTTCCACCTCTGCGTCGGCTTCTGCCTCGGCCTCTACCTCTACCTCGGCCTCGGCTTCCGATTCGGAGTCCGCGGCCTCTGTTTGGACGCCGGTGGCGTGACCCGCCTCCCCCGCCAGTTCAGTCCAGCGATCCAGCGCAGCTCGAAGGCTGTCGAGCTCGCCCTGGGACTCCCCAATTTGTCCATCGGCTTGCGAAACTTCCTCTTGCAGAGACTTGGACTCTTCCTCGAATTGTTCCTCCGAGAGCTCGCCGATTGCCAAGCGGAGTTGCATTTCCTCGAGGGCCTCGTCGGCGCCTCCTTTGGTGTCTTGGATGGAGTTGATGTCCGACGACAGCGCAGCAATGCTCGCCTGCAAGTCACCAACCAAGGGAAGGATGCCCTCTGCGATCTCCATCGACTTGACCTCATGAGTGAGGCAGACTTTCTCGATGACCTCTGGACGGAACTTTTCGGTTTGCGCTTTCGCTTTCTCGATGAAGCCTCGGACCTGGGCGTAGGCGTCGAGTTGGGAGTTGAACTGCTCGAGGAGTTCTTGGTTGGTCATGTTCCGTTCCTAAGAGACGTTTGGAGGGGGGCAAAAGCCGAAGATGAGCTTGGATATTTATAGGCGAATGGAAGCTCTCGTCAAGGGCTCTACGCCGTCCTCAGGGGGAAATGGCCGAGGAGATCTTCCTGGACTTCTCAAGAAGTGCACGCCGCCGCCGCGATGAGTCTGCTGCTTGTGATGCGGAAGCACTTCTAAAGATCAGGTCAAGAGCGAAAACGGGGAGCGCGGCGGCCCGGTCTTCTTGGACCAGCCAAAGGTACGTTCCCAGACTCAGGAGGGCCACATCGGCCAAAAGGAATCCCCTGGCATCGTCCCATTCTCCAAGCATGGCCTGCCCCAGTCCGGGAAGGACAAAGGAGGCTGAACCAACCACAAGGGGGGGCGGGCCTCGAGAAATGTCAGGGAGTTGGTCCAACTCCCACTGAATGCGTTCATGCATCGCCTCTCGCAGCTGCTCGACACTCAATGTTTCCTCGTCAACGGTCGCGCTGACCGCAACAGACAGGAGGACAAACACACGGCCGTCGGAGGTGGCGACCGAAAGTCCCTCGGGATCGATTCGAGCCAGACGACCCGAGACCTCCTCGCCCCCCACGAGCTGGATGGAGATGGGATCGTTCGGCGTCAACGCGAGCGCGGTCAGGAGGAGTGCCAGCACTCCATTCACGCGTAGCCCCCAGGAAAATCATCCCGGCGGGCGAGGTTTTCGAATCGCGTGTAGTGCCCTTGCCACGACACATAGGCCGTTCCTGTCTCGCCGTTACGCTGCTTGGCGACGATAATCTCCGCAACACCTTTTTCGGGAGACTCCTTGTTGTAGAAGTCATCCCGATAAATGAACATGATGACGTCGGCATCCTGCTCGATGGCACCCGACTCACGAAGATCCGAGGGAAGCGGCCTCTTGTCTGTTCGTGATTCAACCCCACGGTTGAGCTGGGAGAGCGCTAAGACCGCCACATCGAGTTCCTTGGCAAGCGCTTTCAAGCCGCGTGAGATTCCAGAGATTTCTTGCTCTCGCGACTCTCCCGATTTCGTCCCCTGCATCAGCTGGAGGTAGTCAATGACGATGAGGCCGAGGTCGGGGTGCTCTCTCTTCAGGCGCCTCGCCTTGGCACGAACCTGTGTGATGGACATTCCAGGCGTATCGTCAATCCACAGCGGAGCCCGATAGAGTGTTTCAGACGCTAACTCGAGTGCGGGCCAGTCGTGTTCCGTATTCAGCTGGCCCGTTCGGACCTTGCCGCTGTCCACTCGCGCTTCGGAGACGAGCATTCGTGTGGCCAGTTGGCCTCGGCTCATCTCCAGGGAAAACATCCCGACACCCGTCTGGTGAACAACAGAGGCATTCTGAGCGATGTTCAGGGCCAATGCGGTCTTCCCCATACCGGGCCGCGCAGCCAGAATAAGGAGGTCCGTCTTCTGGAGGCCTGCAAGTTTCTTATCGAGTTCATCGAGCCCGGTAGGAATGCCGGTAACCTCGCCACTCTGCTCGGTACGGGCCTCGATTTTCTGCATCTCGTCATCGAGAATGAGCCCGAGCTGGGACCAGCCTTGTTTGCCTTGGTCTTGGGAGACCTCCATGACGTCGCGTTCCGCCATGTCGATGAGGTCATCCACATCGATGGATCCCTCGTAGCTGTTGGTCAGAATTTGTTGAGCGACCACCAGCAACTTTCGACGCGTGGAGCGTTCCTCGATGATCTTGGCGTGGTACTCGACGTTCTCTGTTGTGCCGGCGTAGTCCGGCAGCGAGGAGACATAGACGGGGCCGCCCATGGCCTCGCCCTCAGTGGAGTCACGCACGTAGGCCGCCAAGCCCAGGGCGTCGGCGGCCTTTCCATCCCGGCTCTGCTTCAACAGCCAGGCAAAGATTCTCTGGTGAGCTTCTCGGTAGAAGTCCTCAGGCTTGATGATCTCAGCAACGGAGAGCACCTGCTCGGAGTCGAGCAGGAGGCTTCCGAGTACTGCCCGCTCGGCTTCCAGTGAATGCGGATGCTGTCGGCCGAGGTCGGACAAGGTTTACTCCTGAATCACAAAGACCTTTACTGCAGCTTCTACGCCACCGAAGAGGCTGACTGGAACATCATAGGCTCCAAGTGCTTTGATGGGCTCAGAAAGTTGAACCTTTCTGCGATCGACCTCGACGCCCTCTTCAGCAAGCTTTCCAGCAATGTCCCGATTGGTC
>JAYXVV010000022.1:0-5711 GCA_036021505.1 Myxococcota bacterium
GTAAGTCGGTGCTCTTTCTCCTCTTTTCGCAACACTCGGCGTCGAAGGTCGACCTCCACGTTGGAGAACTGGAACTGGTCAACACCACCTTCCTCGGCCTCAGAGCGGGACCCCTGATTCCGGAGCCGCGCCTTCACTCGGGCTTTCAGTTCACGGAGCGAGAAGGGCTTGGTTACGTAGTCGTCAGCCCCCAACTCCAGTCCGAGCACTCGGTCCAACTCTTCGGTCTTGGCCGTCAGCAGGATGACCTGAGGGGCGGGATCTTGGCTCTTGAGTCGTCGAAGAACCTCGAGCCCATCCATGCCGGGCAGCATGATGTCCAACAGAACCAAATCAGGATTGTGGGCACTTGCGGCTTGGACCGCGGACTCCCCGTTCTCAAAATGACTCACCTGGTAGGACTCGTGCTCGAGGGCATTCACCAGACCAAGGGCGATGGTTTCGTCGTCTTCTACGACAAAAATCCGGGTTGAGGTGTCCATCGTTATCTCCTTGGAGCAATCGGTATCCGGACGGTGAAGCATGCACCACCACCATCTAGACCCTCTTTGCAGATAATCGTTCCCCGATGCAGCAGAATGGCTTCTTTTGCGAAAGAGAGTCCGAGCCCGTGGCCGCCTGCTTTTCCTCGCCCCGGCCCCTCGACGCGGGAGAATCGCTCAAAGATGACCTTTCTCTTCTCGGCAGGGACACCGAGTCCGTTGTCCATGACTTCAACACAGGCCGTACGCCCCTCTTGAAAAAGACGGATGGTGGCCTGAGGCTCCGTGATCTCGGGTCGGTGGTATTTTAGGGCATTGTCCAAGAGGTTGGAAAAGGCGTCTCGGAGGGCCTCCGGTTCACCGAAGAGGGGGTCGCAAGGGCCCAGCTCCGAGTCGAGGATCAGGCCAGCATCCTCGAATCGCGGTTCCCACTCCTCAACCAAATCGAGGAGCATGTCCTGAAGCTCAATGGATTGTTTCTCACCGACCGTGGGCCGCTTTGCGGACTGCAGAATCTCGTCCACACGCTGGGTGAGACGCTCGGATTCCGTGACGATGCGTTCGGCAAACTCCTGTGCTGTCAGTGGATTCTTCACTGCACCCATCTCAAGGTTCTCGGCCATCAGACGAATGCCGGCGAGGGGGGTCTTCAGTTCGTGCGTGACGCGTGTCGCAAACTCTTGCTGTCGGAGGCGAAGTTCTCGCTCTTGCCTGTCCGCTCGAGACCGGACCAAAAGAGCGAGGGCGCCGAGTAGGGCTGCGATCAGAATGGGAAGAATCTGCCAGATGAAGTTGGCGCGGTAGGCGGGTGCAGTGTCGCCTCGAAGAAGAGAAACCGTCCCCAAGCGGAGGTGTGGAAGAAATCGCTTGAAGGGAACTTCCACCAGAACCTCCAAGCTCGGATCCGCTCCTGCCAGCCAGGTTCCCCGAGAGTCCTGGATGACCAGGTTTCCACGTTCATTTCCCGCCTGATTGAGCATGGTCTGCAGCAGGGAACGCTGATCAAATTGCACAGCACCATGCAGACCGCTGACGGTGGTTTTGGCATAGGCTGTGAGGAAAGGGGCTTCGCCGGGTGCACCGTAGATGAGCCTGGGATCGTCCCCGATGGGCGGTGCGCTGGCAGTCATGTGCAGACGCAGAGCCGCAAAGCCAGCGAGTCGTCTGCGCCCACGCTCGAGAGCCGTCTGTGCTTGGTCGATGAGTTCGGTGGCTTTCCATTCTCGCAGAATGGGCATGACGCGATCTTCCAAGTGCTCGAGGAGATAGAGCTGTGTTGCGCCGCTTTGCATGCTGATGTCACGCAGCAGGTCCTTGAGCTGGCGTAGGGCCGCCTCGGGGTAACCCTGGTCGTGCATGGCACGTGCCACCATGAGTCGAGCCTCTGAGATGTCCTTGGCAGGGATGGGAGACCGGTCGGGATTCAGCGAGGTGTTGAATGCGAAGTTGGCCTTTCGAATGGCTTGAAGCGCCGCTTGGGGTCTCTGTCCTTTCAGAAGCGCCTCGGCCTCATCCAGGGCCCCTTGGAGTCTGAGAGTGGGTTCTTCATCGAAGCAGGCTCGGAGGTTCATTGCGGAGCGAGCCGGGGAGAGCTGTCGGCTCAGGTCGGAACTCCGGCTGAGGCAGATGGTGGCCTGGCGACGGGCGTCATCGGGAGATCGGGCAGGGAAAGGGTAGAGGAACTTGCCCTTTGCGGCCGGATCCCAAACGTAGAAAGCATCAAAGGCACGATTTTGCAGCCTCAGGGACTCCTCCAGCTCCTCGATGGCCTGAAGGCTGTTCGTTTCCGCTAAGTCGCTGAGCCAGAGTGTGGTCTGGAGTGAGGCAAACTCCTCGACACCCTCAACCATGCGGTCGAGCTCCTCTTCTGTGAGGTTCAGCTCGTGATCCGCAAGGCCGTCTTGAAGTGCTTTGGCCTGAAAAATACTGAAGCAGGCCAGCAGCAGCAGCGCGATGGCCAAGCTCCAGGCGGATGCGCTCCTTACAAATGTGGGCTTCAGTTGGGGTCGCAACGACAACTCCGAGCACGGCTAACGAGGGACGAGCGTGGAACCCCTAAACTCCGATTTCACTTGCACAGGTTGCGCGATTCTTCCCGTTCTTCTTGGAATGAAGCATGGCCGCATCGGCACGGGTGATCCATTTCGCCGTGGTGTCATCCGGTCCTTTTTCTGCAATGCCCACGGAAGCGGTGACCTGGAGTCCCGGCGCTGAGCGTTCCCAGTCGTGACCCGCAATGGAACGGCGGATGCGCTCGGCAACTTCATGTGCAGCCACCTCGGTGGCGCCGGGAAGCACAATTAGGATTTCCTCACCGCCGTAGCGAACGCAGGGGTCACTGTCGCGAATCCCCAACAGAATCAAGCGAGCACTGGCCTGAAGGACTTGGTCGCCGATGTGGTGTTGGTAGACCTTGTTGATCTTTCCGAAGTTGTCGAGATCGATGAAGATGGCCGCGATGGGGACGTTGGCCTTCTTGCAGCGGTCGACCAGCAGTGGCATGCCATCGTCTAAGAACGTACGCGCCATGAGGCCCGTGAGCGGGTCTCGGTCTGCCGCATTGAGGCGCTCTTGGATGCGGGCAAGGTGGGCAAGCTCATCCAGACCGAGCATGTCCAAGCGCAGGGAGACGGCACCAATTTCGAGATGATCCCCTGGACGGAGGATGCCGCGTCGGGTGGAGCGGGCGTTGATGGCCGTCCCATTGGTGGAGCCCAGATCCTGCACCATGACCTCGCCGTTCGCTGACGACGACAGGCGGGCGTGGTAGCGGGACACAGAAGCATCGGTGAGACTCAAACCGCAGTTCTCATCGCGTCCGATGAGGAGTTCTTCCCCAGCAGAGAGTGAGCAAAATCGCAGCATGTCGGGCCCGGCAACGACGCGCAGCGTCGGGATGGTCATCCGCTTGGCCCGATTCTGTCGCGGAAGGGTCAGCTTGAGGGTGGTCTCCGAGAGATCATCCAGATCCAGAAGTCCATCCGATGGAATCTCGTCGATAGGTGCCACAGCTGTCCCCACGCTGCGAAATGCAGCAGGAGTGATCCTAAACCGGTACGAAGGTGCGTTGCAAGCACCGTCAGCCCAAGCTCAGGGATTTTCTGGAACACGCTCTCGGATGTGGAACTCCACACGGCGGTTCGCAGCCCTGCTTTCCTCGCTTTCACCAGGAAGAATCGGCTTACTTTCGCCGAGCCCTCGGGCCTGCAGACGCTCGCGTTCGATGCCCTGTGCTGTGAGGTAATGGACCACTGCCTCGGCGCGTCCGAAGGACAAGTCCACATTGTACTGGGCATCACCCTGATCGTCGGTGTGGCCTTCGATGGTCATCAGGGTGATCTCCGGATGGTTGAGAAGAAGCTCAACAATCTCGTCGAGAATCCCAAAGGACTGGGTCCGAATCTGGGTGGAATCCAGCTCAAAGAAGATCTTCTCGAACACGCGGACCTGATCGCCTTCGATTGCGACCTTGCCTCCTGGCAAGACCACATTGATGTCTGTCGTGCCCTCGGCAGTCACCTCGATGTCGGTGTGGAAGCTTTGGTAGCCCTCAGCCCAGACGACAACCTCATGGGTTCCGGCGGTTAGCTCCAGCTCCGTCCAGCCGTCATCCCCTCCTCGAACAGGGGGCTCTCCGGTGCCAAGAACCCGCACACTGCAGGTCACTGGCATGCTGGCTTCGTTCGTTGCAATGACACGAATCCAGCCGGTGGGTACCACCTCCTCCTCAGCTTCTGTTGTGGGCTCAGGTAGAGCAGGTGCCACGGGAGCGCTCGCTGGCGACGCAAAAGAATTGCTCCGGTTCCAGTGAATGCCTGCGATGGCTCTCCAGTCCGGAGCACCAACTCCAGGCGTGATGCCGCCACCGGCACCCGCGCTCAACTCCAACAGATCACTCAGCGCATAGCGCACGCCCCCCATGGCCTCGAAGGGTTTGGTGTGGGTGGCTTTTGCGGTGGAGACGGTTCGAGAGAGAAACTCACCGTTGGCCTCCAAGGTGACCTGAAGCGCATCGCTCGCTCGGTACGCTCCGCCTACGCCCACCGTGAGCCGATTTCCCCAGTCGGTGTCCTTCAAGGGAACGCTGTCGGCGTAGTACCGATAGCCAAGGTGGGCTGCAGCAAGCAGCTGTTCGGTTCTGTAGCCGGCTTGGATCGACAGTTCTGCGAGGCTCGTGTCATCTCCGAGCCAGGTTTCTTCATTTCCACTCGGGAGGGTGAAGTCTGCACTTGCGGTCAGATTGAAGTTGTCGCTTTGGAGCGCCGCCCAGGACGCCAGAAATCGCATGTCTCCGAGCAGACGAAATCCGTCGACTTGATAGCCAGAGGAGGTCAGATGCAAGGGAAGAACCGCTCCAACGCGGAGGGAGGGCAGGTTGTACCAGGTGGTGAGTTCTGCGGTGGACACCGACTCCAAGAGTGCGAAGTCCGATTCATTCGGGTCGTCATACCGGAACACCAGCGGATTTCGGGCATGGTTGAACAGCAGAGAGGCGCCGAGCTCGGCGGCAGGACCGATGTGGCCGTCTTCAAAGGTGAAGAAAGTGGAGTCTGTCGCAGCGCGAAAGCGCTGCGCATTCACAGCAAGGCTGTTGTTGTCCTGCTCAACGACCTCAGCCTGAGCGGCACCGGGAGCGAGCAGCGCCAGGAGTGCTCCGCGTCGTCGAAAGCCCAGCATGGCGAGCATCAATGCAAAGGGGAGCAACCCCGCCGGGGTGGAACCGGTCGTTGAACAGGCTCCTCCGCTAAAGGTCCCTCCTTTGAGATCGCCGTAGTCGCCGTTGAGGCCGGTGTCCTCGTTGCTGTCGCACTGGTCTTCGTAGACCTCATCCAGAACATCGGGAATGCCGTCGCAGTCGGCGTCGCCAACCGGGCTCTCTTCTGCATCGGGGATGCCGTCATCGTCGGAGTCCGTATCCTGGGAGTTGGGGATGCCGTCGCCGTCAGTGTCTTCCTCACCCTCATCAGCATCGGGAATTCCGTCACCATCGGAATCCGTGTCACAGAAGTCGGGTATCCCATCCGAGTCGGTGTCCGGCCAGCCTTCGATGGCATCAGCGATTCCATCGGAGTCCGAGTCCTCATCGGAAACCGAGAAGTTGTCCAGGTCACACCCATCTTCAGCAAAGTCCGGCACGCCGTCGGAATCGGTGTCGCCGTCATCAGAGGGATCCATCAGATCGCCTTCAAAAGGCGTCTGTGCACCGTCGAAGTTCCAGTCCTCGATGCC
>JAYXVV010000023.1:0-4099 GCA_036021505.1 Myxococcota bacterium
AGCCCGCCATCGGGATTGGCGGTGAGCTCCAGCTGTGAACTGACCATCGACGGTTCAAGCTTTTCAGCGGGTTCGAAGTACGCCTACCAGGTAGAGCTGACCGAATCCGGTTCCTCCTCGTCTTCCACGACGATTTTCGATGGCATGCTGCAAATCGTGAGCGGCAACCTGCCGACCTGTTCGGGAAGCGGCAACTTCACGCTCTCTCCAGGTCAAGCTTTCTCCACCAACTTTGTCGGGTCGGATGCCGACGGTGGAAATTTGAGTGCGACCCTCATTAACGGCCCATCCGGCTCGTACATCTCACCAACCTCCGGCACTGAGCCGCTGACCACAACCTTCTATTGGACTCCTACCTCGGCAGATGTCGGTGCGTACGCATCGCTGGTGACCTTCACGGATTCCTCGGGCTTCGAGGGCTCTTGCTCCTTGGGCATGTCGGTCATCGCCTACCCCATTCCCGATGCGGGTGGCCCTTACGCGGGGAACGAAGCGTCAGCAATCGCTTTGGACGGCTCGGCGAGTGCGTCAGGGGATCCCACAGACTCAACCAGTTCGATCACCACCTACGAGTGGGACTGTGAGTCCGATGGAACCTACGACTACACCTCCACGAGTCCAACTGGCGACAGCTGCACCTACGGAAACGATGGAAGCTACACCGTCACCCTGCGCGTCACCGATGGCTACGGCCTTCAGGCCACTGCGACCGCAGCCGTAACCGTCAACAACGTGGCGCCAACATTCACCACAACTGGAGGCACCACAGCAAACATCGCGGAGGCGTACAGCTACAGTCCTGCGGTCACCGATCCCGCCGATACGGTGTTCACATGGAGCTTGGGGGGAGATTACCCGGGAAGCATGACGGTTGACTCGGCGACCGGTGAGATCAGCTGGACACCCACCTACGAGGAGTGGCTTGCAAGCGGCGGCAGCTTCACCTTCACCCTGACCGTCAACGACGGCACCGATACGACCACCGAGACCATCACGATCACAGTGGGCTTCGTCGACGGTGACAACGACGGTGTGGCCGATGTCTGGGAGTTGGAGAACGGCTACGACCCGACGGACCCTTCCGATGCGAGCTTGGACAACGACAGTGACGGCCTCACGACCCTTGATGAGTTCCTGCGCGGTCAAGATCCCGCAGTCTTCGATGGCCCTACGGCACCCGTCCTGGTCTTCCCGTCGGAGTTTGATTTCGAGACCACCGAACTCTCCCCAACGATTCTGTGGAACAACGCCACGGACCCGCAGGATGAGGAGTTGACCTATGAGGTCGAGATCTTCGCGGAGGTCAGCCTGACCACCTTGGTGGCCACCGGGTCCGCAAGCGAGGACCCCTCGGGAATCAGTTCGTGGCTGACCAACGTCGTGCTGTCCGACAACACGGGCTACTTCGTCCGCGTCCGTGCCTCTGATGGCTATGCCTGGGGTGACTGGAGCATTGCCATGGAGGTCTTCATCAACAGCATGAACGATGCGCCTCCGATTCCGGTGTTGGTCTACCCCATCGCCAACGAGATCGCGGGCTCCCTCACGCCAACCTTGGAGTGGGTGAACGCCGCAGACATCGATCGGGACGCTGTCACGTATGACTTGGAGCTGTACGAATACGGCTCCGAGGTCTTGGTCTGGTCCTCCACCGGCTACGACCTCGCGGACCCGGCTGCGATCAATGGCGACATTGTTGTGGACGTGGTTCTCATGGAGGATGGCTGGTACGAGTGGCGAGCCCAAGCCCAAGACGAGCACGGAGAGTTCTCCGGCTGGTCCGACAAAGAGAGCTTTATCGCCAGTGCGGAAAAAGCCATGCCGGAAGCCGTGTTCTTCATCGACCCGCTCGATGGTGCAGAACTGGAAGAGCTGCAGCCTGTGTTCGAGGCGACCGAGGGCAGTGATGCTGAAGGTCTGGAACTCAGCTACACCTTTGAGTTGGACCTCAGCGCGAACTTCGACTCATCCAGTCTGATCTCCGTGGAACGAACGGGACCGGTGAATGGCTCGATCTTCTGGGACCTCTCGGAGGATCCCTCGTGGGTGCTCATCGAGCACTCCATCATGTACTCACGCGTGCGTGGAGTGGACACTCAGGGAGTCGGTTCTCTCTGGGACACCATCTCCTTCTTCGTCCGCGGCCCCAATGACCCGCCCGAGGTTCCGGAGCTGATCGCTCCGTCCTCGGTCCAGTTGATTGAGGTGGCTCGACCGTCCTTTGAGTTCTCCTCGGTCTTGGATCCTGAGGGCGATGACGTCACCTACGACGTTCTCATCGCTATCGACGGGGAGATGACAGAAGTGGTTGCTGAGGTGACCGGTCTGATCAACACAGACCTCGGAGCGAGCCTGTCCTGGCTTGTCGATGTGGACCTCGAAGGCGACTACTACTGGACAGCACGAGCCGTGGATGAGTATGGCGCTGCCAGTGAGTGGGCAGAGCCCGTCTTTGTGACCGTCGGCAACGGCTTCTACTCGGGAGGGTGTGCCTGCGCGTCGACGTCCACAAGTGAGCGCCCCGCTTGGGCCCTCATGCCGCTGTTGATGATGGGGCTGCTGATTCGCCGCCGCCAATCCTAATTCCTGACTGAAGCTGAAACAGAGAGCAATATCCATGATGCTGACCACGATTGCCTTGGCCGCACTTTCGACTGCCCATGCGGATGAGACCGTAACGGGCGGCGAAATGCCCGTCTTGAACGCTCAACTTCCCCAGTATGCTTGGGGGTCGGACGAGTTCATCTACACCCGGGACTCGGAGGCGACAGAAGATGGATTTGTCTTCGACTACCGTCTCGCCTACGCCCACCAACCGCTGACTTACGAGCGATTGAGTACGCAAATCCTCATCAACAACATGCTTCACGCCAATGCCTTTGCCGGTTGGTCGGTGGGCAACACTTTGGTGGGGCTGGACGTGCCGGTGTACGCACTGATCTGGGGCGGACAAGCCGGCACTGAGGCGGGAATTGGAGATGTTCGTGTGGACCTCCAGCATGCGTTTCTGCAGCGGGCAAACTCGCCTGTGGGCGTTGTTCTTGGTCTTGGCGCCGGGTTGCCAACATCCACCACCACCTCCGCGCTTGGATCGGGCAGTTTCTCAGGAAGCGCTGAACTGGGTGTGGACGGTGACATTGGCGAGGATCTCAGCTGGGCCGTCAATGTGGGCTACGAGCACGTTCCCATCGAGGAACTCGAAAACCTGACCTACGGACCACGGGTGATGGCTGGCGCTGGACTCTCGATGGAGCTTGGCAAGGACGTCGGCGTGGCCGGTGAGCTTTTCGCCCGCCAGCCGCTCGATCCGGATGCAGGTACCGGCGGAAACCCCATGGAGTTCATGCTGAGTGGCTGGACAGGGCTTGGCGATGGAAGCCTGCGCTTTGGTGCTGGCGGTGCTCTCATCAAGGGCGTGGGCGCTGCTAAGTTTCGTGCGCTGCTGACTTGGGTTCCTGGAACGGCTGAGGAAGAGCCGGCTCCTGAGCCGGTGGTCGAAGAGCCCCCGCCAGAGCCGGAGCCGGAGCCGGTGGTCGAAGAGCCGCCGCCTGAGCCGGAAGAGCCAGCACGTGTGCAGATCACCCAGGTACGGATTGAGATCAACGAGTCGGTCTACTTTGAGACCAACCGCTCCACCATCAAGCCCGAGTCCTTCGATCTTCTGAATGAGGTGGCTGAGCTTCTCAACAAGCATCCGGAGGTCCTGAAGGTTCGCATTGAGGGCCACACTGACCTCCGCGGCTCGAATGAGTTCAACCAGGCCCTGAGTGAACGTCGTGCGAACTCAGTCCGGGTGTACTTGATTGGTCAAGGCGTCTCTGCGGACCGCCTGAACTCAATCGGCTACGGAGAGGAGCGTCCTCTGGATACCGCCAACACCCCAGCGGCTTGGGAGAAAAACCGACGTGTCGACTTCTTCATCGAGGAACGTGCTGAGGTGGAGCCGGTGATGGTTCCAGTGGAGGAAGCTCCTGCCGAGGAGGCTCCTGCCGAGGAGGCTCCCGCTGAGGAAGGGCCTGTCGAGCAAGCTCCCGTCGAGGAGGCTCCCGCTGCGGAAGCGCCTGTCGAGGAGGCTTCCGCTGAGGAAGCGCCTGTCGAG
>JAYXVV010000024.1:0-8744 GCA_036021505.1 Myxococcota bacterium
CTTTGTCGACAAGATGCCCTTCAATTTCTTCCATTTGGGATTGATCGCGTCGCTCTTTCCGAAGGCGAAGATCATTCACATGCGACGCGATCCCCTGGACACATGCCTGTCCGTCTTCTTTCATCAGTTCAGCCCCTACTACGCGTTTTCCACGCGTCTGGAGTGGCTGGGCCAGTACTATCGGGACTATGCCCGGCTCATGAATCACTGGGAGACCCAACTCCCGCAACAGATGTTGAGCATCTCCTACGAAGACCTCGTCGCCCGCCCCAAGGAGCAGATCGACCGTCTCTTGGACTACTGCGCACTCGACAAGGAGCCGGCCTGTGAACGATTTTGGGAAAGCTCTCGGCAGGTAGATACCGCATCGTACGCCCAGGTTCGCCGGCCGATCTACACCACCGCGGTTCGCCGGAGCGAGGCCTACCGCGCTGAACTAGCGCCCATCCGGTCCATTTTGGAGCTGCCATGAATGCTCAAGCCCAGCTCGACACCGCCATGCAGTCCGCGGGGCGTGGAGAGTTCCCTCAGGCCATTGCCGTACTCAGTGAGTTGATCGAGGGGATGCCCTCGGAGGGGGTCTTGTTTCAAGCCCTTGGTTCGGTCCTCCTTCAGGCGAACATGCTCCAAGATGCAGTGCCAGTCCTCCAGCATGCTGGAACGCTTCTTGGGAACCCGACCGATGTGTTGGAGCTCTTGGGCGTCGCCTATGCTCGCTCGGGTCAGGCTGCTGAAGCCTTGGACGTCTTCGATGAAATACTCAAGACACGAGGAGCGGAAACCACAGCCGCTGTTCTTCGGCACCGCGGAAATGTTCTGGTTGAACTTGGCAGGCTTTCGGATGCGGCACAGAGCTTTGAGCGCGCGGTGGCGATCGATCCCACCGACCACCTTGCTTTGGGCAATTGGGGACTCGCACTGAAAGCGCAGGGGCTCCAGAAACAGGCCATTGAGGCCTTCCGTCAGGCCGTGAACTTGCAGCCTTCGAGTGGAGAATACCGACTGAATTTGGGGAACACCCTCGGGGATCTCGGTGAACTCGACGAAGCCGAAATGCAGCTTCGGATCGTTTGTCGAGACAACCCGGGTTCGGGTCTTGCTCATGCCGCGCTTGGGCGCATTCTGTGCGGTACCGATCGGACCCATGAGGCCATGGCTTTGCTCAAGCGTGCCTGTGAACTCGAGCCGAATGAGGCCAAGTTTCATCTGAACTACGGAGCTGTACTGGCAATGATGGGCCACGTGACGGAGCCTCTTGAGCACTTCAAGAGAGCCATTCAGCTCAAGCCAGACTACTGGGCGGCCTGGGTCGATATGGGAAACCTGCTCGGGGAACTGGGTCGTTCCGACGAGGCGACGCGGTGTTTTGAGGTCGTGTTGGAGCGGCAGCCCGATCACCCCAACGCGTCGGCTGGTCTGGCATCTCGTTTCCTTCGAAAGGGGAATTACGCGGAGGCGCATGCCCTTCTGGCGCCCTTCGTGGCGGGGAGCCGGGTCCCATCGGTCAATGTTGCCGTCGGCTACGCGACAGCTTGTCTCAAGCTCAAGCGTCCAGCAGATTCTCTGCGGGTGTTGAGTCGTCTCTTGGACAAGCCGCGCCTGAAGCCCGAACAGTCCCTGCTGCTGCATGCCGCTGGGCGAGCCTACGACCAGTTGGAACGCTACGATGACGCTTTTCGGGCCTATGAACAATCCAACTTGCTCCGCTGTCTTGAGTATTCTGCAGAGGCTCAAGAACGCGACGTCTCCGAGACGGTGCGGGACTTCACTCGGGAGAGGATGGCGGAGCTCAAGCTCCGAGGCTCGGATTCAAACGCGTTGATTTTCATTGTCGGAATGCCTCGCTCTGGAACGAGTTTGGTTGAGCAGATTCTTTGCAGCCACAGTGACGTCCACGGAGCCGGTGAACTGGAATTCGTTCGGCTCGCTGCGTCCCTGCTCTCCAAGCAAGGTGAGGGCTCCCTCTACGAGGGGCTCGCCGGTGTTCCTCAGGCTTCTTTCGAGGAGTTGGCTGAAAACCATCTCTCGGACCTCCAAAACCTCGGCGGGGGAAAGCCCTTTGTGACCGACAAGATGCCGGCAAACTTTCTCTACTTGGGGTTGATTCAGAAGCTCTTTCCGAACGCCAAGATCGTGCACTGCAGGCGCTCTAAACTGGACACCTGCGTGTCGTGTTTCCGACAGAACTTCAATGCGAGCTACGGATACACCACCCGCCTCGAGTGGCTGAATCACTTTTACGGGCAGTACGAGCGGCTCATGGATCACTGGAGGGAGCACCTTTCTCTCCCGATGTATGAAGTGGATTACGAGGCGCTTGTGTCGAATCCTGAGCGTGGGATTCCAGCGCTCCTCGAGTTCTGTGGTCTGGAGCCGCAGGAATCCTGTCTGAGCCCGCACAAAAACCAGCGGGTGGTCCACACCGCCTCCCACGCCCAGGTTCGCGAGCCGATCTACACGCGCTCTGTTGGGTATGCTGAGCGCTATGCGACCTTTCTGGATCCCCTGAAATCTTAGGTTCAGGGCAAGCCGGTCCTCCGCAGAATGGTTAGCGTGTGAGGAAATGGATTCGGAACGCCAGAACCTCTCTTCTTCCCATCGCGTGGTCGTCAAGCTTGGCACCAATGTGGTGATGCAGTCGGATCGAAGTCCGGCCTTGGATCGTCTGAGAGCCCTTGTGCAAGAGATGGCCTCCCTGAGAAACAGGGGGGTTGAGGTGCTTTTGGTGACGTCTGGCGCCGTGGGGATCGGCGCGGGGGTGCTGGCTTTGAAGGAGGTTCCCAAAAAGCTGGTGGATCGCCAGGCTTGTGCTGCGGCGGGACAAGGGGCGCTGGTGGCTCTGTACTGTCAGTTGCTCGAAGAGCAGGGGCTGAAGGGAGCCCAGGTCCTCCTCACCGAGCACGATTTCTCGGATCGCTACCGCTATCTCAATCTTCACCGGACTCTGGAACGCCTTCTTTCTCTGGGTGTGATTCCCATCATCAATGAGAACGACACCATCTCAACCGATGAGTTGGCCCTTGGTAAGGGCGAGGTGTTTGGAGACAATGACCGGCTGTCTGCCCTGGTGGCCTCTCGAATTGAAGCCTCTCTGCTCGTCCTTCTGACCGATGTCGACGGAGTCTACACGGGTCCGCCCGGAGAGCAAGGCTCGGTGCCCGTTCATCGCTACGATGACTCGGTGGAAATTCTCTTGGGCAAAGGGTCTGGCTCGGGACGCGGTGGAATGGGCTCGAAAATCGATGCGGCTCAGGTCGCCACGACCGCTGGTGTTGCTGTCGTGATTGCCAATGGAACGACGCCTCAGATCTTGGGGTCAATTGTAGAGGGTGCAGAGGTGGGAACCTTGTTTCCAGCGCATCGAGTCCTGACCAGTCGAAAGCGTTGGTTGGCGTTTGCTACGGCAAGTCGGGGGCGCATTGTCGTCAACGAGGGGGCGCGTCGCGCCTTGGTGGAGAAGCACGCGAGCCTCCTTCCCAAAGGAGTCATCGGAGTGGAGGGAGATTTTGCTGCAGGCGATGCGGTGGATCTGGTGGATACGGAAGGACATGCCTTTGCGCGAGGTGTCAGCAATTTTTCTTCATCGCAGACGCGCGCTGCTCGGGGCCTGCACACCGATGCGCTGCCAGACCGAGGGCGAGACCGTACGGTTGTCCACTGCGAGAATTTAGTGATTTTGGGAGAGGTGCCGAGATGAATCCAAGAGCTGCAGCCCGTGCTGCCCGTGCGTCCAGTCGTGCGATCCAGACCATGAGTTCTACGGAGCGCGAGGAGGCATTGCGTCGCATGGCAGGAGCCCTGCGCAAACAGAGTGCACGAATTTTGAGTGCAAATGCGAAGGACGTCGCCTCGGCAGAGCAGGCGGTAGCGTCGGGGTCGATGACCCAAGCGATGGCCGACCGACTCCGGCTCACGGAGAAAAAGCTCGAGACCTTGGCTGAGGGAATTGAAGCCATTGCCGCCATGGAGGAGCCCATTGGAGCGGTTCTGTCGGAACGCGAGCTGGCGGACGGTTTGATCCTCCGGCAAGAGACGGTCCCATTGGGTGTGGTGCTCATTATTTTTGAGTCCCGCCCTGATGTGCTTCCCCAGTTGATCAGTCTTGCCTTGAGAAGCGGCAACGGGCTCTTGCTCAAAGGGGGGAAAGAGGCCCTTCACAGTAACCGCATCCTGCACGAGGTCATCACCGAGGCCATCGCACCGTTGCCAGCGGAACTGTTTTCACTCATCGAGACGCGAGAAGGGGTGGCGGATCTCTTGGATCTGGATGATGTCATTGACCTGGTGGTGCCTCGAGGATCCAACTCCTTGGTGCGCTACATCCAAGAAAACACCCGGATACCGGTGCTTGGTCATGCGGATGGAATCTGCCACGTCTTTGTGGACTCGGCGGCCGATCGAGAGACCGCTCTCTCCGTTGTCTTGGATTCAAAGACCGACTATCCGGCAGCCTGCAACGCGATGGAGACGCTTCTGCTCCACAAGGATTGCTCCTTTGGTGAGGAGGTCGTTTCAGCGCTTCAGGCGGCTGGGGTTCATCTGGTCGGGGATGAGACGGCGCAACTGCGGCACGGACTGCCTGAGGCTGCGAGTTTCTCCGTGGAGTATGGAGAGTTGACCGCTGCGGTCGCCTACGTGGATGGCATTGAGCAGGCTGTCGACCACATCCATGAGCATGGCAGTGGTCACACAGACTGCGTGGTGACCGAAGACGATTCCATCGCCCAGCAGTTTCTCGCCCGTGTGGACAGTGCGTGTGTCTTTCACAATGCAAGCACGCGGTTTGCGGATGGCTTTCGGTTTGGTCTGGGTGCAGAGGTTGGAATCTCCACGTCGAGGATCCATGCCCGAGGGCCTGTGGGTGTGGACGGACTCCTGACAACCCGCTGGCGACTCCAGGGCAGAGGACACACAGCCTCGGCCTTCTCTCGAGGCGAGGCTGTGTTTACACATCGGCGACTCCGCTAACGCGGGCGCTGTTGCTTCATGGGTTCCTAACGCCCGACGGCGAACTTCAGAGATCCCGTTCCCTGGTCGTAGTAGGTGGTGTACACCTGGCCATCCGGTCCAGCGGCTGCCGAGATGTACTGCCCTGTTCCAGGGTCGATGTCGATCTCCACCTGCTTCCAGGCACCGATACCGGGCTTGGTCATCATCCGGAGGCTGTCGGAGGTTCCATCGTAGTAGAGGATGTTGGGGGTGTCGCCGTTGGTCATGACCAGCTGGCTGTAGTCCCCCATGTTTCCTTCTTTGAGGACCTGACGGGTTTCCCAGTTGCCGTTCTCCCTGCAGCTGTAGATGAGGTCTTGATCATAGACGTCATAGAAACTGACACAAGGAACGTCGCCTTTCATGGCGAGGCTGGTGTAGAGTCCCTCGCGGCTGTCGACCACCTCGGAAAACACCAGGCGATCCCAGTGGGTGTAGCGCACGTCAAGGGTGAGTCCGCGGTGATGGAATACCGTGTGGACCCCATTGTCGCTGTCGATGCCCAGGTTGACGTAGTGACCCGTGCTGCCGGTAATGGTGTAGTCCTGCTCCCAAGACGTCAGGCTGCCGTCTTGTGCGAAGCTGCTCACGACGGGCAGGCCTCGGGTGTTGTCCATGTAGGCGAATACGGGGTTGCCGTAGTTGTCGACCTTGAGATCGACGTACCATCCCACATCGGTGGTGGCGGGTTCTTCGCCCTCATCGGCTTGAGGAACGTTGGCGAGGGTGTCTACGGGGTAAACCTCGGACCAGGTACCCTCCGCGTCGGCGAACATGTAGTAGAGCTCGCGGTTGACCTCGTCGGCGGAGAGCACCGTGAAGGCGAGGTGGATCCGGTCGAAAGCATCGACGGTGAGGTCGAGGTGTTCGCCTGCCCAGCCGCTGGTGTTGATGATGACCTCGGCAGCTGACCAAGCCCCCAGCTCCGAACGGTTCTTGTAGAGCACCGTGCCGTCTGCTGCATTGGCATACACCACATGAGCGGTCCCGTTGCGGTCGATCGCCACGGAAGAAGAAGCACCGCAGTCGCAGGAGGCATCAACGGTTTCCGTGGTGAAGCGTTCATCGATGAGGTCGTCGCAGTCATCGTCGATCTCGTTGCCGTCGATCTCCTCGGCTCCGGGCCAGACCGACTCATCTTGGTCGTCGCAGTCGTCCTCGTTGAGGAACCCGTCCCCATCCAGGTCATCGTCGGGGGTGGACTCGTCGCAGTCGTCGTTCACGCCGTTGTACGCGACCTCGTCCTTTCCTGGGTGGACTCTGCGGTTCTCGTCATCGCAATCGGTCGCGATGCCGTAGCCATCCTTGTCGAGGTCGTCGTCACGAGTCGACTTCTTGCAGTCGTTGTCGATGCCGTCATAAGGCACCTCTTCGGCCTCAGGGTGTACCGATGCGTCGTTGTCATTGCAGTCGCCCTGGTCTTCGGAGTAGCCGTCCTCATCGGAGTCCATCTCCAAAGGTGAGAGGCCGTTGGGATCGTGTCCACTTCCTTGGAAATCGTCAGAGCACGCGAGCACCGCAGTCAAGGTGCAAAAGAGTGAGATGTGCCGGAACATTGCTTAGCCCTCCTGGCTTAGGGGCCGCGAAATGCTCGATCATCCAGAAAATGTCAAGTGGTGAGCCTAATTATTTTTGCGACGTTTCTGCAACGGCCGCAGTCCAGTATCGTCTCAGTCGCTCGAATAGAGCCGATCTGCCTTGGCTGCGAGAATGAAGTCACTTTCGGTGAGTCCGTCAATTTTGTGAGTCCAAATCTGCACCGTGACCTGTCCCCAACGGAGGATGAGATCCGGATGATGGGCCTCTTCCTCGGCCACATCCCCCATTCGGTTGACGTAAGCGAGGGCAGTGAGGAAGTCGGGGAAGTGCAGGCTTCGCTCCAAGTGATGGCCGTCCACCACTTGCCAGTCCTCGTGCAGCTGTCCGAGAAGCTCTTCACGCGCCTCCTCGCTCAAGGGGGGAACTCCCCCTTGGCAAGGAATGCACGTTTTTTCTGCAAGCCGGCTCACTCTGCATTCTCGGGGGTGTCGCTCAAGGTCACCTGCATGTGCCAGTAGTTGGCGGCATCCACCGAGGTGGTGTCGTCCGCACCGATTTGGATCACCAATCCAGAGTAGGACTGAGTGAGTTCCAGGTCTTGGATATGGGGATCCAGAGACTCTCCGTTCGGGTGGTCATAGGCCATCGCGATTTCGGTCCATTCTCCGGATCCATCATCGGCATACACCGTCACATTGGCGTCCAGAAGTGACCCCTGGGCTTCTGCGTTCACCTCGACGTTCAAGTACTTGCCGTTCAAGCTGCCGCCAACATCCAGAGAGCGAATCCAGAGGTTGTCTCCCTCGTCACCGTCAGGCAGGATGCCATTGGCTCGGGCGTAGAAGTAGCCCGCCGTGTTGGTCGACTCCGTCATCTCCAGCATGTTGGCAAATTCAATGGCGTCGTTGTCTTCCTCTTCGGTCTGGGAGAGGGTCGCGTTGTAGCAAGTGTGAACACCCGCATAGTAGGTGCCGGGACCGTACTGGTCGTACTGATCCACCATAGCCAGGTAGTAGGTCTCCCCACCCGTCACTTGGTAGGTGATGCCTGCATCGTAGGCGAAGTTCCAGGAAGGGTAGATTCCGGGGTCAATCGTTTGGGCGACGGGCTCGAGGGACTCGTTGTACAGGGTCATCTCCGGGGCCCAGGTCCCGTAGGTCTCGGGCCAGAGGCTGAACTGACAGAAAGAGCCATCGAAGTCCTCGCTGAAGACCAGTGGCCAGAAGTCCACATCTTCCTCTTCGTCCATCATGCCGATGAAATGAACGGCCGAATCGGACCAAGAGTTGGCGTACCAGGTCTCCCAGATGGTGTCGTCGGAGATGGCGTCAGCCACGTCCTCTTCGTCGTTGTTGGGCTCAACCTCTCCACGAGCAACGGTCCAGCCGTAGAGATCGTAGGTCATGGTGCTGCTGCCGCTGGCTTCCGTCTCCTCGTCCCAGTCACTCCACTCCAACACCTCAATGTAGTAGGGCCCGTCGTAGGTTGCCTGGAAGGAGATGGAGGAGTCGGTCTCCAGGAAACGGTAGGGCATGTCGTCGTTGGTGCCCATCAGTTCACCGTTCTGATCGTAGAGCCGCATCACGGTGTCACAGACCACGTCGGGGTCGGTGTAGTAGAAGGAGAGAGAGGTGAATTCGTAGATGGTCCCCGTTTCGGCCTCGAGCTTGTAGAAGTCTCGGTCACCCGCGAAGCTGATGGCCTCCTCGGCGAGGAGGTAGTTCTCATCATCGATCTCGACGAGTGTGGCCTCCTCGAGTGTATTTCCAGCGTCAGAATCGGTATCGGAGTCGGTGTCCGTATCGGTGTCTGTGTCCGTGTCCGTATCGGTATCGGAGTCGGTATCGGTGTCGGTGTCGCTCTCTCCGGTGTCCGTTCCTGGGTTGCTGTCTTTGCTGCAGCCCAGTGTGGAGAGGGAAAGCGCCAGGGTGGTGCTCAGAAACAGGTGTCGGGTGGTCATCGGATTCTCCTGATTAGATGGGGGAAACCTACGGCGCTATTGAGCCTTCTGCAAGCCCCTTCACAAACAGGGCCTTGCAAGATCCTTAAAAGAGCGACACTCTGGTGGTGATGGCCAAGAAGACACCGACATCGCGATGGGGCCGTGTGGCTCGTCTTGGCGGGCTCACGACACGGGTAACTGCAAGCTACGTCGGCAATCGGATCGCAGGGGCCTTCAAGGATGAGGAAGGGCGAAAAGAGGCCCGCAAGAAAGC
>JAYXVV010000025.1:0-17992 GCA_036021505.1 Myxococcota bacterium
GCCGTCATGAGCCACCTTGGAGAACGGCGTGTTGCTTGGAAAGAGGGCGGGCTCTGGACGAGCTTGTTCTGTTTGTTGTTCTTCGACCTGCTGTGGGATTCGAGTACCGGTATGCTGCCCGCACCCTGCCTGCCCGGTCCGCTTGATCTGGGGCGTCCCGGTTTTGCCAAGGCACGAGATGCGGCCTTCAGGGAACGTCTCGACCGGATTGAATGCAAGGACATCGCTGGTGTGGTTCATTACGCCTTCCAGAGCAAAGGGGTCCGCGTGAAAGGCTTGGACTGGCGCATCGCTGGCCCGGAGGAGTGGATGCTTTTGGTTCAGGGGCTGCCTTCCAAGGGCCTTCGTCTGCTTATGCAGCGGCTTGGACACCTTGGTTTTAGGGCGGCAAATGGACTCCCCGACCTGGTGATTTGGCCGGGGGAGCGTGTTCGCATCGAGAGTGCGTTCCCGAGAGCCGTTGGTGAGTCCGCTCTTCTCGTCGAAATAAAGGGTCCCGGCGACCAGCTTCGCGAGGAACAAGAGGGGTGGCACCATCGCCTGCTGGATTGGGGGTTTTTTGTCGAGACGTGGCGTGTGGAGGAATTAGAAAAGGCTCATGAGGATTACCGGCGGCCGCCTCCGAGGACAACGACTCCCTCTTCAGAGAGGATCCAGCGTCCGTCCTACCTCGGATCGAGTCCGGGAGGCCCTCTTTTCGATAATCGGGCAGGACCTGACGGGGTGTAAGGTTTTGGATGCGTTTGGCGGGTCAGGCATTCTGACCATCGAGGCGATCTCTCGTGGGGCATCCAGGGCCGTGGTGTTTGAACGCGATCCTCGGATGGTACGGCAGTGCGCCGACCTGATGAAGAGGCTTGGGATCTCGGACGCAGTTCGAGTGCGCCGAGGCGTCGTGCCCGGCTGTCTGCCGGAGTCGGGGACCTTCGACCTCGCATTTGTCGATCCACCCTACGCGATGGATGCCACGGGGGTGCTTGAGCGAATTGGGCCCCTGTGCCAAGGAGTAATCGTGCTGGAGCACCGTGGTGAACGCCCGCAGCCTGCGGGGCTGACTCTGGTGGATGGCCGAAGCTATGGCGACACCGAGCTGAGTTTTTTCAGGGCCGAGGTCGTTCGCCCGTACGACGAAACTTGAGGTAGTCGTTCACGATTTGTTGGTGGTCGAAGACCAGCGTTTCGGGAATCCGGTCGTGAGAGAAGACCTGGGCATTTTTCGCATCATCTCCTGCCTGGGGCAGCCCTTCTGCGCTCCCCACAAACACAACAGTCAGCGTGTGCTGCCTCGGGTCGCGTGCGGGATCGGAGTACACGTAGAGCAGCGTTTCGAGTGTCACCTCAAGCCCCGTTTCCTCTCTCGCCTCGCGACGAGCAGCATCTTCCACTCGCTCTCCCTCGTCCACGAATCCGCCAGGGAGTGCCCAGCCATAAGGGGGATTGGCTCGCTCGATCAAAACGATTCCTGCAGAGGTCTCAATAACGACATCGACCGTTGGCTTTGGATTGCGATACTCCATGGCCAGATTCTATGCCAAAGCGCTGAAAGAACAACGCCCTTTCCCGTCTCCAAAGATTTTGGGATAGGGGGAGACCGGAGGCAGCTATGTCTGAAAACTGGTCGCTTGGTTTTATTGGTGCCGGCGTGATGGCCGAAACCATGCTTTCGGGAGCTCTTGGAAAGGGGCTCCTGCCCAAAGAGTCGATTTTCGCGTCCGACCCGAACAAACAACGTCGAGACCTGCTCCGTCAGGACTACGGTGTTCAGACCTTTGAGGACAACCTCGAGATACTCCAGCGTTCAGACCTGGTCGTTCTGGGAGTGAAACCCCAGAGTCTACCCAGGCTTCTGCCCACTCTCAAAGGCGCAGTTCCGGAGTCCTCGCAAATCCTGTCCATTGTGGCGGGAGCATCCATCGAGAGTCTCCGCGAAGCCATGGGGCACCCAAGAGTGGCCCGAGCAATGCCCAACTTGCCGTGTCGAATTCATTGTGGGACGACGGTTTGGACAGGGGCAGAAGGGGAAGACGGGGATCGTATTCGGTCCGTTCTCGCGTGCATGGGGGACGCCATCGAGGTGGATCACGAGCAACACATCGACCGAGCAACCGCTGTCAATGGGACTGGGCCGGCAATTATCGCCGAGTTCGTGAAGGCCTTCATGGAAGCGGCCACCTACATAGGGGAGCCTCGGGACCTCGCAAGGGCCTCTGTTCTCTCCACGCTCAAGGGAACAGTCGAGATGATTGCGCAGTCCGATGACCATGTGGCCCAGGTCATCGATCAGGTCACATCACCCGGCGGGACAACATCCAGGGCTCTGCAAGTCCTCAAGAAGGGCCGCCTTGCGGCTGTGGTGACCGACTCGGTGGATGCGGCCTACCAACGAACCCTTGAGCTCGGACGAGAAGTATCCAACAAATGAACGCCAAGGCGGCTTTTCAGCGCTTCCTTCTGAGTCGATGGCTTGTGCCAGTTGCGGTTCTCCTTCCCTTGCTGCTTCAGGTGCAAGGCCTGTGGTTCGGGCTTGCTGCAGACGACTTTCTCCAGCACGCCAAACTCGTCGGCGGGGTCGGATATGCTGCTCAGGAACAGGTTCTCCCAGACTACTTCAACGGGAATCCGGTCTTCGAACTCTTCGAGTTTTTTCCTCGGGATCCGGTTCACTTCGATCGAATGGTCGATGCGGGCATTCTGCCTTGGTGGGCTGAATCGGGAGCTTCAGCGGCGTTTTTCCGGCCTGTCAGTGCGGTTACCCACGTCTTCGATACCGCTGTCTTTGGGGACGCATTTTGGTTGCATCACCTTCATAGCTTTGTGTGGGCGGGGCTCGGAATCGGGCTCGTGTCGGGGCTGTATCGCAAGGTGATACCCGTTCCGATGGTGGCTGCCGTTGCTCTCCTGGGCTTCTCGTTGGAGGAAGCACACACCATGGGGACGGTGTGGCTCGCGAACCGCAATGCCTGGGTGGCCTTGGTCTTTGGTGTGTTGGCAATTCGACTCCACATCGCGCACCAACGCCACACGACTCTTTGGGCAGCGGTCGCGTTTGGAGCAGCGCTGGGAGCCGGGGAAATGGGAGTGTGCGCAGGAGCCTATTTGGTCTCCTGGGAGCTTTGGAAGCGAGAAGGAAGCGTGCTGTCCCGTATGGGTCGGCTTTTGCCTTATGGGGTGGTCTTCTTGCTGTGGTGTGGCGCTTACATCGCGGGGGATTTTGGGGTTCAGGGTTCAGGACTCTATTTGGACCCGCTCCAAAGCAGTGAAGCCTTTCTGCAACAGCTGCCCGGGAAGTTGGGAGTTCTGATCGTGGGTCAGGCCCTCCAGGTTCCCCCGGAAATCTGGCTCGCCTTACCCTACAGCGCCGACGTGGGGTTCTCTCTGGGTGCTGGGCTCCTCTTGGTGGTTGGGGGCTTCCTGCTTTGGCCCTGGCTTCGTGTCGACAGAAGCCGCCTGTTTTGGGCCACGGGAATGTTCCTGTGCCTTATTCCCGTATCGGGCGGCTTCCCGATGAAGCGCCTCTTGATGTTCTGTGGACTTGGATTTTTTCCGCTGCTCGCCGACTTCGTCGGGGTGTTGTGGAGAGAGGGATCCGGTCAACGGCCAGGGCTGTGGCGCCTGAGTGCCGCAAGGGGGTTGTTCTTCTTGCATCTCGTACTCGGTGTAGTGGCCCTTCCAGCGGACGCCTACCTGTCAAAGCGGCTTTTTTCGGCGTTTGAAGAGGGTGCCCGTAGTCTTCCAGACGACCCAGCGCTGGCTGAGCAGAACCTCATCCTGATGGGGTCTTTTGACGTTGCCAATGCATTCCTCCCGATGATCCGCTCCGAGTTCGGTCTCGTGTCGCCACGGGGTCAGTACCTGTTGGGCGGGCTGAGCGGAGACATGGTGGTCCATAGAATCGCCTCGAACGTTCTGGAAGTGGAGTACCCCGAGGGATTGCTTCCAGGCCGGATTGATTGGATGTCGAGAGGTCCATGGTCCGAGTTCGTCAAAGGGGATTCGGTCTCGACGGCGCTCTTTCGTGCCACGGTCTTGAAAGACGGGGGCCCCACGGATCCTCTTCGGGTTCGTTTTGAGTTTGACCGAAACTTGGAAGACCCAAGCTTGGTGTGGAGGGCCGCAGAAGGCAGGCGTTTGGCGACTTTCGTTCCTCCGACGGTTGGAAGCCATCGGGTTCTTTCCGGCCGGGACTTGCGGGACCTGTTTTAGTCAGACTCCCCAGAGCGCACTTGGGTGGCGGAGAGCCTCGACCGGGCTTGCCGGATGGCTTCCTTGTCGAGAGGGAAGCGTTCTTCGAGCCGAGCGAGAGCCTCTTCAGCCTGAGGATCTTCGGAAAGTCGCTTGAGCAGCAGGATTCGCCCCGGGATGTCGGCTTTTAGATAGCGCTCCTCCGCGTCTTCTCGGAGCTGAATCTTGAGCAGCAGACTCAAGGCCTCCCGACCCCCTTCATGCCAGAGCTTGCCTCCAACAGTCAGCCGGGAGACATCGACGCTGTCTTTGTGGGCCCTCAGGACGGCCTCGCCCTTGATTCCGCAGTCGTTGAGCCCTGAATAGCGCACGACCCATTCCCCGAGCGTCGTTGTTCTGAAAGCGACCAACGCCTCCGGATCGGCAAAGTGAGGACTCAGTGGGTCTCCCACGCAGTCCCTGAGCACTCCCCATGCTCCCCAATGCAGCCGGGTATTCCAGCGGCCAAGGGGGCCCTCGAGCCGCTGTCCCTCGGCATCAAAGCTCAAGAACTCTCCGCCGCTGGACCGGAAGTCTCCCCGAGCCGAAGGCAATTCGAGGCGGAAAAAGAGAACTGGTTCTTGGGCAGCCAAATGGGCGTCTCCCGACTCGGGGAGCGGCCCGCTGCACGCTGCAAGCCCGAAGACTAATCCGGCAAGTTGACGCACCACTGGGCCTCGAATTCTCCGCTCAGTGCCTGGCCGTCACCAAAATCCAGTTCAAAATCACCGGATGCACGGTCCTTGTCGCTGACCGTCCCGACGCTCAGGAATCCATCCCGGGCCCGGTACTCGTCCGAGGCGTCGAAAATGCCGTCACGGTAGTCAAGGAATTTGGCATTGACCTCAGCCGCTCCTTGAACGGAGAACGTGCCCTCGAGGACTTCCACGCCCCTGCTGAACGTAAACTGGAGGGCGGCAAAATCCACGTCTCCAAGGTCCATGCCCTCGGTGTAGGTGTGGTTCACCCAAGCGAGATCAATGCAGTCCAGAGGCTCATCAATCAGAACAATGTAGCGCCCGCCCCAGAGCACAGTCTGAATGTCGGACATGGGCTCACCCGCGACGGACCCCTCCACCGTGGTGGGGGCCAGGCCACACCCTGTGGCCGCCAACAACAAAACTACCAGTCTCTTCATGCGTCCTCCGGCGCTCCAATAACGCAGTTGGCTAGCGCTGACTTGCTTCCTAAGCCCGCGATGCGCTACGAAACTACCGCGGGAGGCGCCTTGTCCAGAACTGTGTTCGATGCTGCTGTCGAGGGAGACCGCCGTCTCTTGGCACGGGCAATCTCGTTGATCGAGAAAGGGGGCGCAACACTCTTGCAGGACATCTCGGGTCTCCGGCCGCGTCGAGCGGGGGGCCCTGGGAGGCCTCATGTGGTGGGCATTACAGGCCCCCCTGGCGCTGGAAAGTCCACCTTCGTCAACCAGCTTGTGGTCACGGCGCGGCAGGGAGGGAAGCGTGTCGCGGTCGTTGCTGTCGATCCGTCTTCCCCCTTCACGGGAGGCGCGATACTCGCCGATCGCATCCGGATGGAGCAGCATGCGCTGGATACCAACGTGTTTGTCCGGTCGGTTTCGTCTCGTGGGCATTTGGGTGGTCTTTGCAGGGCTGCTGGCCAGGTGGTTGACCTCATGGATGCCGCAGGATTTGACCTGGTGCTTGTGGAAACGGTGGGTGTGGGCCAGTCGGAACTGTCTGTGTGTGAGGTGGCCGACACCGTCATTGTCACGTTGACCCCGGAATCCGGGGACACCGTCCAGACCATGAAGGCGGGTCTCCTTGAAATCGCCGATCTCTTTGTCGTCAACAAAGCAGACAGGCCGGGAGCGGACAGCCTTTGCAAAGAACTGGAAGACGCTGTTGAGCTCTCCGCGACTCCAGGCCACGGAATTGAAGTTGTGAAAGCCTCAGCCCTCTACGGGGAGGGGGTCGATACAGTCGTCGAGGCCGTTAATCGGCACTTGGTCTGGTGCACTGGACCGGGTCGTGAAGACTGGAACCAGAGGCGTCGTCGGGGGAGGGTTCGCACGTTCCTGGACCTGGTTGCCGATGCCGCTCGCTCCGACGTGCTGCAGCAAAGGGAGGGCGCTGCTTCCAGCTTGTTCAGTCGGCTTGAAACCGGTGAGATTGGACCGTATCAAGCAGCCAGTCTCTGGGTGGACCGGTGAAGGAGATCCTCGAGGGCCTTGCCTCGGATGGCCGCATACGCCTGGTCCTTGATGGCCCGATGGCAACGATCTGGCTGGAACATCCACGGCGCCGCAATGCGATGAGTGCCCGGATGATGCTGGACTTGGCCGAAGTCGTCAGCCAACTGGAGTCCTGGGAAGGTTCCGTGCTGGTGGTCCGGGGTGCGGAGAGGCAGTTTTGCGCAGGTGCAGACTTAAGATTGATGGATGGGGTTTTTTCGACCCCCGAGGGTGCCCTGTGGATGTCAGATTGGATGTCGGGGCTGCTCAACCGAATCTTCTCGGCGCCTTACCTGAGCTTCTCCCTCGTCGAGGGAGCCGCTATGGGCGGGGGAGCAGAACTGGCCTGCTCCACGGATTTTCGAATTCAAAGAAGAGGGGCTCGGTTTCAGTTTGTTCAAGCGAGCCGGGGTGTGAGTCCAGGGTGGGGAGGTGCAGGCCGCCTCCGAGAACTCGTAGGACGCCAAGGAGCGCTCAGGTTGCTCGGGACAGGTGAGCCGCTTGCACCGGAATGGGGGTTGGCATTGGGTGTGGTGGACTGGGTCTTGGAGGAGGATGCGTCTGAGGCGGATCTCATGGCCATCTTGGAGCCCTTTCTTGCCAAGGGCCCCTCCGCTTTGCGGGCAAACAAGCGGGCCGTCTTGTCGGAGAGGTCTTGGTCCTCCGGGGTGAGTGAGCGGGACTGCTTTGCCAGTACCGTGGCTGAAGGCCACTTTGCTGCAGTCCAGACCAAGAAAGGTCCTCAGCCATGATAGCCGCCTTACTCTGGGGGAGTTGCGGGGCACCTGTTGGAGATGTCTGGGAGCTTGAGCCCCTCACTCCGCAGCAGGGCGAGGAAGGCGGGCAAACGACTGTCGATCTTCCCGCCGGGATTACCGGTGGGGCTGTGCACGACGAGGGCACAGGCCTCTTCATTGAGGTTCCAGACGGATGGCGAGCCTGGCCGGGAACGCCCGAGTCCTTGACCCGGCTACACCTGGAGCATGCGATGACGGGTGCGTCGGTCCAAGTCCACCGAGGTGGCAGTCGCCAGGATTGGCCAGCTCGCCCAGGATGCTCATGGAGCGATGAGGTTGAGGGGTTGTCATCGGGACTCAAGCACCGCGGCGTCGTTGAAACGGCAGTGTGCTGGCCCGAAGTGCCGGGTGACAGTCGGATTCTTGCCTGGCGACTGCGGGACTACGAAGAGGTCTGGCTGATAGAGGTTCGGGTTCCAGGAGGAAGCGCGGGTTTGGTCGAGGAGGCACTGGACACCCTCATGCCCAACCTTGCCTTTGAATGAGCGTGGATTTTCGACGTCAAACGTTCACTGACGGCGTCGCAGGAACACCATCAGCCCTATCGGAAGAAGCCAGAGTGTTCTGCTGTTTCGCTGAACAGAACTGCACTCGCTGCCCTCGCCGTCTTCCCCCGAGCATCCGGTGTCGGCACCATCTGCGGAACAGCCGCTGCTTCCACACCCTTGATAGGGCACAGAACCAATGCCGGCGGAGAGCTCCAGCCAGTCTCCACCTCCGACAGGTGCTGCCTCAAGGCTGGTGAGGCCGACGCCCTCGAGGCTGCCCAGTGCAATGTTGAGGTCTTCGCCGAGAAGACCGCCAATCAAGGGTTCGACAAGGCTACCAAACACCGTGGAGAACTTCTCAATGACGACATCGTTGGCTTCCGGCGCCAGTTCATTGAATCCTACCGCAACGCCGATGGCCTCGGGCTCAAAGAACAATTCCACCCCGAGAATTCCAGTGGCTCCGTTGAACACGAGGTCGATGCCGACCTCCGTTTCGAGCGTCAGACCCAGCAGTCGGCTCCAGCGCCCATCGAGTTCAGCGAAGATATCGAGACCCAGCCCAGGAATTTCGGCGGTGATGTCGTAGGGGCCGTTGTAGGAGATTACGGGTGGGTTTTCGGGCTTGGTCGCAATGATGATCGGCTGAGCGGTCGGGAAAAACTGGTCGAAGGAGTCACCCGCCAGCAACCCCAATATCGCTGTGTTCAGCGGAAGGGAGTCCGAATCGTCGAGGGTGTAGCAGAGGACCCCAGCTCGCCAAAGGCTGTAGAGCGCCTGGTTCATGAAGTCATCAGACAGGAGAATTCCAATGCCGTCCTGTGCGGAGCTGATGCTGGGCACGGCTGTCATGGTCTTGAGGGAACCACCCAGGTCATACGCGGAAATGCAATCCGCGGGATCCGACACGGTGGACCCAGCCAGCTTGATCTCCATGCCGTCGGGCGTGATCGCCACCTCGTTCGGCTGGAGTGACACGGTCAACTCTGCATCCGAAATGCTGAGGGTATCGTTGATGCTTGCCCCGCTGAACGCCTCGTTGAGTGCCTCCTCCAATTCAGGCGCTGCATCACCGATGGCATCCTTGAGGAGCCCGTCGACTTGTCCAAGAATGAGGTCATAAAGGGAGAGGCTGAGGTAGTTGAGCACATCCTCGAGAGTCCCAATGGCGCAGTCTTTGAGTTCGATGTCCTCACTGCTCAGGCTGTAATCCACCTCGATATTGCCGACTTGGGCGTCGATGACCTTTGTCCCATCGCTCTCCTCCACAACCTGAACCGCAATGGAGGTGATGGCGTTCACCGGAAAAGGGTCAACCCAGCCGTAGCAGGTGTCTCCGATTCCGAAAAGTTCCATGTACAGATCAAAGCGATCGCTGGAGTCATTGAGCAAGACACTGAGGTCCATGTCGAGGTCGATCACCCCGTTTCCGGGTACGAGATCCGCCTCGGTAATTCCGATGCTCACCCAACCGTTCTCAAACTTGATCTCGGCGATCGTCGCACCGAAAATGGGGTCCTTCACCTTTTCTTCAAAGGCGGGGATGTCCACCGCACCCGGGATGAGTACTGCAGCGAGGTCGGTCGCGGACTCAAAGCCAGCTCGAGTCACCTGTATGGCGGCGGACTCGTCAATTTGTTCACCAGGCGCCCAGTCTTGGGCGAAAGAGACAGAGCTGCCAACCAGCGCGAACAGGGTACACAGTCGTTTCATGGTCCTCCAGGGGCCTTCAGCGGGGGTATTGTAGCGCGATCTTGCAGATTCTGCGTGATCCGGAAGTCAATCATCCGAAGCGGAATTGGTCTGCGCCAGAATCCGCCATCCGTCTCCTCCAGGGCATACTCCAGTTCGAATCGAAGTTCGGTGGCTTTGAGGGTTGTCTCAAGAAACGCTCCCGGGAAGGTTGCCGCAACGGCGGCCGTGGCTCGGTCTTGATTCTCGCCCAACTCGATGGAAATGGGGCCCAAATGGACCGCTGTACCTCCGCCGTTGAGGAACTCCCGCAAAAGCATGCCGTGCAGAGATTTTCGGGTAAACCGGGGATCGCTGAACGCCTCCGAAATTTCATCCATAAAACCACCCGCATTTCCTCTGCGGGTCGCATCGGCGACATTTTCAATGCTTTCCCGGATCTGCTCCTCAGGACTGGAGGGCTCTGAGGGCCAGAGGAAAAAAACCAGGAGGAAAGTCACAAGAATCGCAAGGCTTCGGCGCATGCGCTATTCTTAGCATCTGCTGCGGAGGAGACAAAGATGCAAGCGAGATGGATGTGGTTGGTGCCTGCCCTCATTGGGGTGGGTTGCGTGGGTGCGAAGGTGAGCAGCGAGGACTCCGGAAGCACCAAGACCGACTCCGGTTCGGAAGAGACAGGGGACACCGAAAACAACGACACGGGTTGCCCGGAGCCGGGAGAACCTGCCCCTGGGACTGCTTATGAACTCGACGACTCGGAGTTCAATGCAAGTCTTGGCGACAAGACCTTTTCGGGAACCGCCGGTCACTGGAACGTTCGCTCTCAGGGCTGCATCTCTTCCCTGACCTCCACAAAGGCCTTGGGCTCCGTCAATCAGAACGTCACCTTGGAGGTGTATGGGGACATCTCCGGCGCAGGAACCTACCCCATTCGTGCCTTCACCTACTCGGAGAATCAGGCCCAAGATGCGAGTACTTTTGAATACAAGGCCACCGACCCTGGAGTGAACCTGGTGGTCAGCGGGTACGCCAATGGGAGCTTTCTTCATGGCAGCATTGACGGGTCGTTTCAGACGGTTGATGCGGTATCGGGCGGCGCCTCCGACCTCTCGAGCCTGGTGATTGAGAACTGGCCGAGGTTCTAATCCAGCCCGAACTCTTCCTTGGCGCTGCGAAGCTCAAGCTCGGGCTGGTCCTCCTTGAGGAGCAGTGAGTTGCCGATCGCAATGGCGTCCATGTGGGTGCGCATGAAGCACCGGTAGGCGTCCTCCGGTGTGTTCACAATCGGTTCCCCCCGCACATTCATGCTGGTGTTGATGATGACGGGGCATCCTGTTCGCCGGTAGAAGGTGCTCAGCATGTCGAAGTACCGCTCGTCTTGTTGGCGGTTGATGCTCTGGATGCGGGCGGAACCATCGACGTGTGTGATTGCGGGAAGATTTTTGTCAGGCTGGACCGGTGCAACCAAGAGCATGTAGGGAGAGGGCCGATCAATCTGAAAAAATTCCCCAATGTGTTCTTCTAGAATTGTGGGCGCAAAGGGTCGAAATCCTTCTCGCATTTTTATTTTCATGTTGATGATGCTGCGCATCTCAGGGTGACGAGCATCACCGAGGATGGTTCGGTGCCCCAGTGCCCGCGGGCCCCACTCCATACGGCCTTGAAACCACCCGACAACCTTTCCGGAGTCCACGAGTTCAGCGACTCGTTCATAGAGATCGCTGTCTTCGAGCTCGGTATAGGACGCGTTGTAGCGGTCCAGGTCTTGCCGAATTCGAGCTGTGTCGTAGCCAGGTCCCAAATAAGGTGTAGGGAGCGCCGGCTGCCGGGGCTTGTCGAGGAGTTGGTTCCACAGCACGTATGCGGCCCCCATGGCTGAACCTGCATCCCCGGCGGCCGGCTGGATGAACAACTCTTCGACTGAGGTTTCGCGCAGGATGTGGCCATTCGCAACGCAGTTCAGCGCAACGCCGCCCGAGAGGCAAAGTCGCGTCTGACCCGTTTTTTCCAAGACATGCTGAGCCATTTTGACCATGGCTTCATTGGTGATTTCTTGGATTGAACGAGCCACGTCTTTGTAGTGCTCCTCCATATCCGGAGACTCAAGCATCCGCCGTTCTCGTCCCAAGACTTGCTCGAAGCGCTGGTTGAACATGCGCTGACCCTTGTCGTAGGAGAAGTGGCGCATGTCCAGGTGAAAACTGCCGTCCTCGGCGATGTGAATGAGCTCACGAATCGCATCGACAAACCGCGGTTTCCCGTAGGGCGCAAGCCCCATAAGCGTGTATTCCGCCGAGTTGATTTTGAAGCCGCAGTACCAGGTAAACGCGGAGTAGAGGAGACCCAGAGAGTGGGGGAACCGAATTTCACCCTTGATTTCCAGGTTGTTTCCCGTACCCACCCCCCAACTGGCAGTTGCCCACTCTCCAACCCCATCAACCGTGAGCACAGCCGCGCTTTCAAAGCCCGAGACGTAGTACGCTGAAGCGGCGTGGGAAAGATGGTGCTCGGAATACATCAAGGGCCCCGTGTAGCCGAGTTCCTTCTTGAGAATTTTAGGGAGACGAAGCCGGGTTCCCATCCATCGGGGCATGTTCTCCACAAAGTGCTTGAAACTTTTTGGGAAGCCGTGAATGTGCGAGCGCAAAAGCCGCTCGAACTTGAGCATCGGCTTGTCGTAGAAAACGACCGCGTCGAGTTCTTCTGCGGAGATCCCTGCTTCCTCCAGACAGTATGCAACCGCAAGGGAGGGGAAGTCAGAGTCGTGCTTTTTGCGGCTGAAGCGCTCCTCGCTTCCCGCCGCCACGACCACCCCGTCCTTGAGCAAACAAGCTGCGGCATCGTGGTAGAAACATGAGAGTCCCAGGATGTACATGGGGCAAGGTTAGCCTGAAAACGTGGGAATGTGTTGGTCTAACCAAGCGAGCCATTCTTTGGCCCGTCGGTGCGCGTTGGTGTGCTCGGGTGCATCATTTGCCAGCCTGCTCCAATCTTTTCGCAGCTGCTCTGCGTGTGCCTTTGCCCAGGGGTGGCCCATGAGTCCTCTCCCAAAACAAAGCTCAAAGCTGAATTCCTCGGGCTCGCCACGTTGTATGTGAATCACTTCCGCGAACCGTCCATTCTCAGGCGCCAAACCTTCTGCCACCACCTCCCAACCCCGCGCGGCGAGTCCTGCACGCAGCGCATGGCTGTGTTGAGGGGTGTGTACAATGGCTTGCAGGGGTGAAGGACCTCGCTCCAGGATTCCAAGAATGAGCCTTGGACCCATTCCGGTGAGGATCGCAAGCTCCACATCGGAGTGTCCCGCCAAGCCATTGGCCACCACCCGAGGAATGTCTCTCCTCGAGGAGTGGCGGTGCAACTCCCGTTCACTCCCCACGGCGCCAAGTGCTGCTGCCACATGACCGTGGTCGCACCCCACGTCGACGGTTCGGAGCCCCTTAGGCGCCATCTCGATGACCAGGCTCAGGCGATCATCCGCGGTGTAGAGAGTTTTGGTGCTCATGGTGCTCGGGTTGAATCTGCAGGGAGCTTAGGTCCGGGGAGTCGTCATACTCCAACCGAATCTTCGCGAAGGGCTTGGGAATCATGAACCGGTCCCAGGAGGAGAGATGCCATGCACGGCTTGCCCTCGCTCGAATGGCAATCAGCGGTACGGAGGCGCGGCTGGCCAAGTGCTGAGCTCCGGGCTGAATGACGCCTCGAGGCCCCCTGGGACCATCCACGGCCACCGCGACCGAATCTCCGGCATTCAGTGCCCGCCGGGCGCCCAGGAGGGCACTTAGGGCTTTTCGAGAGGTGCTCCCTCGAATGGCTCGATAGCCCAAGTGTTTGGCTGCTTGAACGAGCCATTCCCCGTCACGTGATGCCGAGACCATCAACACGGTTCGTCGGCTTCGATGGGAGAGGAGAAGCGGCAGCTGCTCGCCGTGCAAGAGCGCGAGTACCGCTCCGCCTGAGAGTGTGGTCGGAAACAATCCTTTGGGGTCGAACCTCTCAATGCGCCACGTCAGTGCGAGCAGACGAACAAGAACCGAGAGCAAGAAGGCTCGAATGACCATCAATAAAACCGATCACGCTCAGCTGTCTGAGGAGTCGCCGCTTTGATTTTTGGGTCGATTGAGTCGCGCTCGAGTCACTTTGGAGCCATCTGTCGGAATACCCGTGCGCTCGTAGGGGGTAATCTCATCGGGTGCGGCTGAGGAGTACTCCCCCGAAAAATTCTCCACCACACCTTTGAGCTTTTGCTTTAGCTTACTGCGAAGACCCATGATTACTCCTTCTACCTTTCTAATTGCCTCGTTGGGACTTGGACAGGCGCCAGGGCTGATTCTGCCCGAACTCGTCCCCCCAGAGCTGCCGCCTGCCTTCGCGGAAGAGGGTCTCCAGAAGGGGCTCTCCGGCCTGAGTGTCGTGCAGGCGTGCGACTACCTCGGAGAAGGTGTGCCTCTCTGCTACCGGTTGGTTCAGGAGGGCAGGGGGCGATGGTTTTCGCTTGGAGAAGCCGAAAACTGGGGGGTGTCTCAAAGCATGTTGTCCCAGGCCGTCGAGTTCGACCGCGGGGCCAATCCATTCGTTCAACAATCGGTCGAAGGGGGTGGAAAGTGGTGGCAGGTAGAAGCCTTGAGCGGGCGTCACTCCCTTGTGTTTTTGAATCCAGACTGGCTGGAGGCTGTGGGACCTGCTGCAGTCGTGGCATCACCGGCAAAGGGGGTCGTGATCGCCTGGAATACGGGAGACCCTGAGAACGACCAAATCATGGCAGTAGGCGTTCGCCGAATCTACGAAACCCATGACGCTCCGGTGACGCCGCTCATCTTTCGGTGGGACGTGGACACGTGGGTGGTCTGGGGCGAAGCGAGGAGCCGTCCCGACGAGGCAGCACGCCCTTCCGCAAACTGATAGGATGTACCTGGGAGTAATGGATGAGTGCTTTAAAAGCGATGTTGAGGGCGATGACGGGCTTGGTCTCCATCGTTGTGGCCAAGAACAACCTGTTTGAACGACCCGGCGAGCGAGCCTACCAAGCACCGCTTCCCGAAAACGCACCTCAGAAAACCGCCAAGTCGTAGGGGTCCGCTGTGTTGCTCATTCATTTGATGTTGGGGTGCGCGAGCCCTGTTGCTCCAACGACCGTGGAAACGGCACCAACCCGAGAGTTCAGCCCCCAGGACGGTGAATTTCTGTTGCTGCACACCAATGACCTCCACGGGCATTTCCTTCCATCCACTGCAAAGTGGCTCGAGGGCAAGCCAGAAATTGGGGGCTTTGAGGCCATTGATGCCTGGGTAAATCACGCCGAAGAGCAGTGGGGTGATGACCGCGTGTTGTTGCTCGACGGAGGCGATTTGCTGACGGGCACACCTCTGACCGACTTGGAGGTTCGTGGAGTGGTCGGAGGAGCAATGCTGGAGTTCCTCGAGGCCGTGGGCTACGACGCGTGGGTCCTCGGGAATCATGAGTTCGACAAAGGGTTCGAGAATGCCGAACGCCTGGTCCAAGAGTCGCGTGTGGCTGTCTTGTCCTCCAATCTGCTCGGTCTCGACGAGGGGCGCTTGGCCCTCCCGGGGCAGAAAGCCTCGATGGTGGTTCAAATGGGCGAGCTGCGTGTCGGGCTCATCGGCGCGACGACCTCAGGCCTCACGCATTTGGCCTCGGCGGAGACCATGGCCAACATCGATTTACGAAAACCGGTGGACATGATTCAACGCGAAATCAATGCCCTTGATTCGCAGACGGATCTCTTGGTGGTGGTTTCTCATGTGGGCCTTGATGCCGACAGGCGACTTGCTGAGAAACTCACGGGGCTCGACTTGATTGTTGGGGGGCATTCTCACACGCCCATGCAGCGCCCCGAGCAAGTGAATGGGGTCTGGATTGTCCAAGCGGGCTCCTATGGACGAAGCATTGGGCAGGCCCGTGCTCGTGTCGTGGACGATGCCTTGGTGGATTTCGAATGGAAGCTACACGACCTCACGGAAGAGGCCACTGTAGGGAGAGTCTCGCCTGAAGTGGAGGCCCTCGTCGAAACGTATCGCTCCCGGTTGGAAGCAGAGTTTGGGCAGGTGATTGGGGAGGCCGAGGACTCCTTAGGGCGCAGTTACAGCGGGGAAAGCACGCTTGGAAATTGGATTACCGACACCCTGAGGCGCCAAACAGGAGCAGACATCGGGCTCTACAACGCCGGGGGAATTCGGGCGGACCTCGCGAGTGGGCCCATCACGAAGGGGGATTTGTTTCAAATCTTCCCGTTTTCCAATGCTGTGGTCACCTTTGAGATTTCCGGATCCGAACTGGTCGGCATTCTGCTCCGAAACGTCCACGCAGCTGTGGATGGGAACCACGGGTCGATGCAGCTCTCGGGGGCACAAATGACGTGGCGAATGCGGATGGGCGTACCCGAGGCGATCGCCATCAGGGTCGGGGATGCTCCTCTGGACCCTGACGCGGCCTACACCGTGGCCACAAACACCTACGTGATTGATCAGGCGGAGAAATACCTTCCTGGAGCGAGTCCTCAGAACGTTGTAGAGCAAGGTGAAACCGTCTTTGATGCAGCGCTCAGAAGAGTGAAGGAAGGGCCGGTGGTTGCCCCGGTGGAACCTCGTCTGATTCGGGTCGACTGAGGCCCAGCCGGGCGCGTGCTACACTCCGAACGAACAGTCCTCAGGGGTTAAATTGGACAGGGTTCGGACAGAACAAAGTCTCCAATATCGCCGTCGGCGTTTCTTGAACTGGGCGCCAATGGGCGTGGCGTTCTGCTTCCTTTTGATGGCCCGCTACAACATCACGGTGGCCAAGGTCAGTCTCGGCGACCAAATGTCCCATGCCCAGTTTGGAAACCTGTTGGCTTGGGGCGCGCTGATCTACGCGCTGGCCCTTCTTTGCAACGGCCCAATTGTGGACCGAGTGGGGGGGCGGCAGGGCTTTCTCATCGCGCTCGGCGGGGCCTGTCTGTGCAACCTTGCCATCGGTATTTTTCTCATTCGAGCGATGGGGGCAGAAGAGGGGTGTGTCGGTACGTTTCCCGTGATTTTAGGCCTGTATGGCCTGAATATGTACTTCCAGAGTTTCGGCACACTCTCGGTCATCAAAGTGTGTGCGCCCTGGTTTCATGTGCGAGAAAGGGGCTCCTTTGCGGGGATTTTGGCCGCGATGATCGGAGGAGGCCTTTTCCTGGCATTTGCAGGAAACTTTTTGCTGCTGAACTACATGGAAACCCACTGGGTGGGGGCCCAGCACGAGTGGGTTGTCTTTCTGGTGCCTGCACTCGGATTGGGAGTCATGGCGGGTGTTGAGCTTCTTTTCCTCCGAGAGCGCCCGAGTGATGCGGGCTTTGAGGATTTCGATACCGGGGACGTGGACGAACTTGGTGCGCCTCGGCTGGCCACTTTCGCACTCCTGAAGCGCACCCTCTCCAATCCAGTGATTCTCATCATCGGTGTGATCGAGCTCTGCACCGGTGCAATCCAGGGTTCACTGCTGAACTGGTTTCCCGTCTATGCGACTGAAGCATGGAGCCTCCCTGAAAACCATCTCCTCCAGCAAGGTGATTGGTCAGTACCCATGTTGGTACCCATGGGGGTCGTCATCTGTACTGTGTTCATCCTGTTGTCCAGGGAAACAGGCGGTCGAAGAAGACTGCTTCTCGTCAGCATGGGGGGGCTTTGTCTTCTCGCACCCATGCTTCAGGGCGGCTGGGGTGGGATCTTGCTTGTGAGCGGGACAGTTGGCGGCGTCGTTGGAGGGTGGTTTTCCGACCGGTTCAGTGGGAGCAGGCGGGCCCCTGTAGCGGGGATTTATTTTACCTTGCTCCTCCTGGGAGCAATCGGTCTTGCGGCGCTGACTCAGAGGGGGCCCACGAGAGTGGTGGACTGGGCAGGGCAGGGCAGCGGGCTTCGAGTTGGGGACGAACTTCTCGCCGTAGGGGATGTGAATCCGGTGGAGGACTGGGGAGATGTGACCAAGGGGGTGTCTTGCGTTCCCCAGCGCTGCGCCCCTTTCGCTGCATGTGGCCCGAATGTTTGGGACCCCAATGAATGTCAGTGCACCACCGAAATCTCCATTGAAGAATCTTTTATCGAACTCGCAAATCGGGGATATGGGCCTCGAATCGCGGCCACCTTAGGTGCAGAGGACTTGAGTACGGAGGGAATCGCTGAACACCTCGGTGAGATTCCAGTTCCTGAGCTGCCCCGACTTTACGCCGAGGTCACGCGAGTCATCGAGGTGCAGGGTATTCCTGTGACACTGCGCCGGTCGGGAGAGGTAAGAGAAATGACGCTTCCGCCTCCTCGCAGTCTGCCTGGAGATGCCCGAGCGCTGGATGCCGGCCCAGCTCCGAAGAACATCTTTCTTCTGGGTGGAATCGTCTTTCTGATGGTGATGAGTGTGATTGGTACCCACGGTCTTCTGACAGGTGCGGCGAGCATGGACTTCGGCGGGACGAGAGGAGCGGCAACCTCGGTGGCTTACATCGATGCAATGGTGTGTCTGGGGATTGCGGCAGAGAGCTTTCTTGTGAGTCGCTTGGCCAGTACCGACTGGCTTTATTGGCCTCTGTCGATGGTGCCATTTGCCCTCATTGGCCTGCTGCTCTG
>JAYXVV010000026.1:0-20100 GCA_036021505.1 Myxococcota bacterium
CGCTATGGGCAGGTCGCAATTGCCCACAACGGGAACTTGGTGAATGCCGAGGTGATCAAGAGGAAGCTGCAGGAGAGGGGGTCGATTTTCAACACCTCCTCGGATACGGAGGCCATCCTTCATCTGATCGCCACGTCCAACCAGAGCACCTTTGTGAACCGCCTGGTGGATGCGTTGAGTCAAGTGACCGGTGCATACTCCTTGATTTTGATGACCGAGGAAATGTTGATTGCTGTGCGTGACCCCAGGGGGATTCGACCCCTCGTGATGGGGCGCCGAGGTGAGGCCTTCGTGTTTGCATCGGAGTCGTGTGCCTTAGAGCTGTTGGGAGGGCAAAACGAGCGTGAAGTCCACCCGGGAGAGATGGTGATTGTCGACCGCAACCGCAACACAACCATGTTCCCGTTTCCCGCTGTCGAGAGAAAAGCGTGCGTTTTCGAGCACATCTACTTTTCCAAGTCGAGTTCGAACACGTTCGGAGAGCCGGTTCACACGCGTCGGTTCGAAATGGGTCGACGCCTCGCAATGGAGCTTCCCGTGAGTGCCGATTGCGTCATTCCTGTACCCGACTCCGGAACGCCGGCCGCTCTTGGGTACGCCGAGGCAGCCGGCATTCCGTTTCGCCAGGGGCTGATTCGATCCCATTATGTGGGCCGCACCTTTATCGAACCCTCTCAGAAGATCCGAGACTTCGGGGTGCGCCTCAAGTTGTCTCCGGTTCGAAGCTTGATCGAGGGCAAAAGGGTCGTCGTGGTGGATGATTCTCTGGTGAGAGGAACGACGTCCAGAAAAATTGTGCGCATGCTTCGGGAGGCGGGTGCCAAAGAAATCCACATGCGAATCTGCTCACCACCGATTGTTTCCTCCTGCTTTTATGGGGTGGACACCCCGACGCGCGAGGAGCTCATCGCTCACTCCAAAAATCCAGAGGAAATCGGGGACTACATTCAGGCCGATTCCCTCCGCTACTTGAGCATTGACGCCATGCATGGGGTGATGCAGCGCCCGTCCTCCGAGTATTGCGATGCCTGTTTTACGGGAGACTACCCGGTCCCCGTACCTCAAGAAGAAGAGGAACATCAGCTCGGACTCTTTGGGGATGAGGAGAACTCTTAGGCCTTATGGGGTAGGATACGGGCTAGGAATGGAGTGTCCAAATCGATGGGGCGAGTAATTGGAATTGACCTGGGGACCACCAACACGGCGATCGCTGTGTTGGAAGACGGGCGTCCTCGCGTTCTTGAGGACGACAAGGGCTACGCTGTCATCCCGTCCTGCATCGCGACGAAGGGGGAGGGGAACTATGTCGTCGGCTATGCGGCGAAAAATCTCATTCTGACCCACCCGGACCGGACGGTTTATGGAGTCAAGCGCCTGCTGGGCCAGCGTTTTTCATCGCCTGCGGTACAGGAGCTCAAGGAGCACATGACCTACGGCATTCGGGAGGCTTCTGACGGGGGCGTAGAGGTTCAGCTGGGTGACGAGTGGATGCGGCCCTTAGAAGTCTCATCGATTGTTCTCCAAGTCGCCCGAGAGGTTGCGGAGAGGACACTCGAGGAGGCCGTGGACGAGGCGGTCATCACGGTACCGGCCTACTTCACTCACAGTCAGCGTGCAGCGACGATGGAGGCTGCTCGTCGGGCCGGTCTCCGCTGCGAGCGCCTCCTCAATGAACCTACAGCAGCTGCGATCGCTTTCGGATTTCGCAAAGACACCGAGCAAAACATTGTGGTGTTCGATCTTGGTGGCGGTACCTTTGATGTATCGGTCCTGAATCTCTCCAAAGGGGTGTACGAGGTGTTGTCCACGTCAGGCGACACCTACCTCGGTGGAGAGGATTTCGATTTTCGACTCCTCGGAATGCTGGCGGAACACTTCGAAGAGAGGACCGGTATCGACCTGACAACCGATGCCACAGCCCTACAGCGACTTCGAGAAGCTGCCGAGCGGGCGAAGTGTGCGCTCTCGTTCTCAGAAATGACGACGGTGTTCATCCCACAGATTACGGCGAACGAGAACCTGGAAATTGTTCTTACACGGGCTCAGCTTGAGGCAGAGGTCGACGATTTGGTAGACCGCTGCATGAGCATCACCCTTCGGGCGGTCGCCGATGCCGGTCTGCAGCCCGAGGATGTTGGGGAAGTGGTTCTCGTGGGAGGGCAGAGTCGTGCCCCGGTCATCCGCCGCCGACTGGAGGAGGCATTTGGCAAGGCGCCCTCCAAAGGGGTCCACCCGGAAGAGGTCGTAGCCGTGGGGGCCTCGATTCACGCAGGCTCCCTGGAGGAGCCGGGGAGCAGCGACCGACTGCTGATCGACGTCACACCATTCGACCTTGGAATTGACTCCGCCGGAGGAAGTTTCATTCCGCTACTGGAGCGCAACTCGAAGATTCCCAGTGCGCGCACGCGGACGTTCACAACGGTTATCGACAACCAGGAGAGTGTTCGGGTTGTCGTCCGACAGGGGCACTCGCGTCGAGCTGCAGAAAATGAACTTCTTGGAGAGTTTCGCCTCGAGGGACTGAGGCCTGCCCCACGAATGGAGCCCAAGCTTGATGTGACCTTTCGACTGGATCTGAGCGGGATGCTGCACGTCACAGCGACCGACCGGGCAACGGAAGAAAGGCAGAAGATTGTTATCCGCAACTATGTTGAATCGGTCGCCGAGGGGGCCCAGGCGGATGTTCAGCACGAACGAAACGCGGATGAGAAGATTGGTGAGGGCCCAATCGAACGCAGTTAGGCACGCCTCAGGCTGTCATGCCCCCATCGACTACAAAGGTCTGCCCCGTGACATAGCTGGCCTCGTCTGACGCCAAGAAGCGAACCATTTTGGCCAACTCTTCGGGACGCCCTATTCGGCGCATCGGAATGCGCTTCTTGGCCTCGGCGATGACCATCTCGGGAAGAACCTGGGTCATATCGGTATCGAAGAAACCAGGGGCCACCGCATTCACACGGACATTTCTGCGCCCAAGCTCCCGAGCGAGGGATTTGGTCAATCCAATGATCGCTGCTTTTGAGGCTGAATAGTTGCATTGGCCCGCATTGCCCTGGAGCCCACTGATGCTGGTGATGTTGATGATGCTTCCGCTTCGAGAGCGCATCATGCGCAGCGAGGCGGCACGACACATCCGAAAACAGGCTGTGGCATTGGTATCGAGAACGTCCAACCAGTCCTCGTCAGACATTGCCGGCAAGAGTCCATCTCGTGTAATCCCGGCGTTGTTCACCAGAATGGCGAGAGGACCCAGTTGGTCGGCAGCCGCGAACAAGGCATCAACCCCCTCTTGGTCTCGAACATCGGCCTGTACGGCTACCGCGTGGTTCATGGACGCTGCCATTTCTCGTGCAGCCTCTCCGTTTTTTCGGTAGTTGATGACGACCTGAGCGCCGGCTTGGTCCAATTCCAATGCGATCGCCCGTCCCAGACCACGTGTGGCACCGGTGACGATTGCGACTCTGTCTTTGAGTTCCATAGAGGCGTCCTTTAGCTAGACGCTCCTAAGCCGCGAGACCGCTGGAGGCCATCTTTGAAGCTGGCATTGCCCGGTACCAACTCCACAGCCTTTGACCAGCACAGGATGGCTTCTCGCCCGTTGGCTTTCATAATGGCCATCTCTCCCTTTTTGGCCAGGAGGTCCGCGGAGTTGAGAATGGTGTCTGCCTCGACGATTTCCTCCCGATAAGACCGACGGCCGTTTTTTGTTCGGACCTGGCTGTAGGCATGATCGACTTGTTTGCGTATTTTTGCGATCGCCTCCGTGAGCTCGTCTGTGAGGTCATGGTAGGCCTTGGCATCAAATTCCTTAAGCAGTCTCTCGTGGGCCTCTTCCACCTCATTCTCGAGGCAGATCCAGTGGACCTCCAGGACGTCAAAATGGCTGGCCCGTGCAAGGCTTCGAGCCTTCGAAAGGATTCTTGAGGAAACCCGCTGGAGGTAGCGGTCGAGGTCTTCCGACTCGCGGTATTCGAGAAGATTCAGCTCATCCAAAGCCCAGAGGACGCATGCGGTCTGGCTTTTGGACAGATTGGTGACCGTGAAGAGTTCTCGAAGCCGCCACGAGTTGGAACGAATCACATCCAGAAACTTGGTCTCTGCACCTGAGAAATTGATTTCCTCAACGATTTCTGCGGTCTCCGGGTCCAGGTGGACGTAGAGGTCGAGGTTGGGCTGATGTTTCTCCATGAGTTGCTCGCGTGGCATCTCTCGGGAATGGTCACGCAGACCCTTGTAGAGCATGGAGGGCACACGAACGGGAGGATTGACAAAGCGCTCTTCGAACTCATCCACGCTGTGAAACACCCAGACCCCCTCGTCAGCAGAGAGAACATTCTGCAGGATGAACTCCACCTGGCGCTCCAAGACGGAGATGAGCTGGCCAAAGCTGAGCAGACTCATCTCGATAAGGGCTTCACCTTGCCGCGTGTTGTTGGTCTCCATGAGCTGGAGGCTCTCAGCGAGCTGGTCTTTGGAAATGTAGTCCGCTTTGTAAAGGAGCATTCCGAGGGTCTCCTCGGGAATGACCGGCTCAGAACGCCAGCCAACCGGTCCTCCTTTCTGCCAGAATCCGTAGCGCTTGGTGCCATCTCCTGTGACCAAAGTCAGCAGCCCCGTGACATTTTGTACGGCAAGCTCAATCAAGAGATCACGAAACGTGGTGTTGCCAAGGGTTCCTTTGGCAATGGGCTCCAAGCCGGAAAGATCCGGCAATTGAAGTCCTCGAGGTCGGGGACCCGTGGGTTGGGTGGGAGCGCTCGGTTGGGGCATGCCCGAAGAAGCCGGACGGGAGGCGGAGGCCTCTGCGGCTTTTTTTCGCTCGGCCTCGAGCTCCGCACGCAGGGCATCGACATCGGGCACCTCAGAGGCCAGCACCACTTCGCCCTTGGTGATGTACCAATCCCGCGCCTCATCGAGGAATCCAAAAAAGTCATCGATGGCCTTTTGGAGTTCGGCTCCGATTTCGGGGATCTGAGCGCCAACCGATCCGTCGCCCCCCCGGTGAACCACTTGGCAGGTGAACGGACCCAGCCTTGCACCGTTGGGAAGGCTGAGGTCCAGTTTGAACTCGGCAGTAAGGTCCGAGGGCGCAATGCCTGCGGGCAGGAACAGGGAGTTGTTCTTCAGCTCGTTTTCCCACTGCTGCAGGAACTCCGTGAGGCTTTGGTATTTTCGATTTACTACGCGTGTCGCCATGATGTGCTGGATTCTACCTGATCATTCCGTTTCGATGGGCCTCCTCAACGGGAATCTTTCCATGCCCACTTGGAAGGTCCACCACATAGTTGGGGAGTGCGATGCCCGAGAGGCGCTTTCGCATGCCGTGGTAGAGAATCTCGCCTTCTTTCACGCTGACGCGCAGGTGGGCGTTTCCAGGAACGGGGTCGGTGTGATGGAGGTAGTAAGGAACCACCCCAAGCTCAACCAGCCGCTCAGACAACTCCACCAAGACGTCGGTGTCGTCGTTGACGCCCCGCAGAAGCACAGACTGATTCAAAAGGGGAATGCCCGCATCCCGCAGCCGATCCAGTGCGGCCACCACTGGGGGGCTGAGTTCCCTCGGATGGTTGGCGTGAATCACCATCCAAATTGGATCATGGGCACGGAGAACAGCGACCAGTCCCTCTGTGATCCGCGCTGGGGCGGTCACTGGGGCGCGTGTGTGGATGCGCAGAACTGGAAATAAGGGACGCACCCGGCCCAGGAGTTCTTGGAGTGGGGAATCACCGAGGCTCAACGGGTCGCCCCCGGACAGAATCAGTTCTCGTGCCCCCGATTGTTGGGCGGTAGCGATGGCATGCGACAGTTCCTCTTCCGTCGGGTCCAGCCGGTCTCCCGGTGAATGGTCCCGACGAAAACAGTAGCGGCAATAGACATGGCATCGCTTGGTGACGAGAAGCAACGCGCGGTCCGGATGCTTCTGCACCAACCAAGGAACGGGACTCATTGCGGCGTCGGCCACCGGGTCGGACAGGTCGCCACCCGCAGGGATCAACTCGCGAGGATCGGGAAGGACCTGCAGAAGCAGGGGATCGCGAGGGGATGGTTCAACTTGATTGGCCCAATGTTCGGTGACCGCGACAGGAAAACTCTTCGATACACGGCTCAAGAGACTCTCAGACACCCAGGAAAAACGAGCGAGTAGCGCCTGTTTTCCCAGGATTTTAGGCTTGCGAGCCCCCTCGGGAGTTCCGTGATACTCAGTGGCAAGTCTTTTTTGGAGTGGCATAGCGATGGGTCTAAAGTATCAAACTTCTGATTTTCGAAATGGATTGAAAGTGGAGCTGGATGGCCAGCCCTACCTGATGGTCTATTTCCAATTTGTGAAGCCTGGCAAGGGAACAGCGTTTACCCGAACCAAGTTGAAGAACCTCATCAGCGGCAATGTGATCGAGAGAACCTTCCGTACGGGTGAAACCGTGGATGCTGCAGACTGCGAGGAAATCAGCATGCAGTACCAATACGATGAGGGAGACATGTTCCATTTCATGAACATGGAAAACTACGAGCAGGTCGGCATTCACATCGACGTGATGGACGGTGCTGAGAAGTTTCTCATCGATGGACTGGAGCTGGCTGTAATGGTGTACAAAGGCCGTCCTGTTGGTGTTGAGCTGCCCAATTTCATTGAGACTGAAATCACCTATTGTGAGCCGGGTGTGAAGGGCAATACGGCACAGGGTGCGACCAAGCCTGCGACGGTGGCCAACGGGGCGACCATCCAAGTCCCTCTCTTTGTGGACCAAGGAGAGGTCATCAAAGTGGACACACGCTCCAAGGAGTATGCGGGGCGGGTCAAATCTTAGAGGCGGACGCACCAAGGCTTCGCGCTAGAAACGAAGCCCTTTGGAGTGCTCGGTCGTGGTTTCGAACTCACGGCTATGTCGAAATCAACCCTCCTACGGCGGTGCTCTCACCGGCGCTTGAGGAGCACCTCTTTGCTCCGGCTGTGTCCGATAAGTTTCTGCACACCTCGCCGGAGTTTGCGCTCAAGCGGGTCCTCGCGAAGGGGCTTCCGCGGGTGTTTTCAATCTGTCCCTGTTTTCGGGAAGAGGAATGGGGTCCGCTTCACACGCAGGAATTCACCATGGTGGAGTGGTATCGGGCGGGATGTGGGTACTGGGAGATCATGGAAGAGGTCGAGGCCTTTGTCCGAGAGCTGGGAAAAGCCCTCGGAAGAAAACTTGAAGAACCCTTTAGGCGATTGACCTACGCTGCCGCATTTGAAGCACATGCCGGCCAGGCTCCACCGAGTGACCCGGTAGAGGCCCAACGGGTTTGGATCAATGATGTCGAACCCAAGTTGGTTGTACCGACATTTGTCTACGACTATCCTGCGAGGGATGCGGCCTTTGCATCTGTTCGCGGGGACGTGGCGGAGCGTTTTGAACTGTACATTGCCGGTGTGGAGCTGGGAAACGCGTTCACGGAGCTCTTGGATGCTGAGGAACTGCTCGAGCGCTGGAAGGCCAACAATGCATCTCGCATCGAGGCGGGAAGGAGCGCCCATCCCATCGATTCTCGCGTACTGGATGCTGTGGCCCGTCATCCTCGCGCAGGAGGAGTGGCCCTTGGGTTCGACCGGCTCTTGCTTGTTCTGCTTGGCTTGTCAGACATTCGAGAGACGCAAATCTCGGGTTAGAACGGGCCCACCAAAAGCAAAACGAGCAGCCCGCCGGGCTGCTCGGTTCGTAGGTTGCGCCGCTTCTCAGTGAGCGTGGGCATCCATGCTGTGAACGTGAACGTCATCCGGATGGGGATTCATCAAGGGGTCGGAGACCGGAACAACCGGTACCTGACTCAAGAAGTTGGTGACCACCCAGAGGAAACCACCAACAAATCCCGCAGTCACACCCAACTCGAGGATTCCAATGGGAATCGCGGTCACGTCCAGCAGAGTAGATGGAGCAGCGACAATGTAGCGCTCAAGCCAGATTCCAACGGCGGGAATCATGAACACCGCAGTGAGGACCATCGGCATCTTCTTGATCCCTCGCGAGAGGAGGGTCACGAATGGGATGACAAAGCACATCATTGCCACCACGACGGCAAGGTCTTGCCACGGGTCAAGTCGGAGGCGAACGATAAGGAAACCGATCTCCTCTGTCATGTTGCCGTACCAAATGGGCAGAAGTTGTGCGTAGAACATGTACGCCCAGACGACACAGAAGCCGAACACGAGTTTTCCAAGGTCATGGTAGACCACGGGCTTGAAGAGTTTCTCGGTGCCCATCCAACCGCGGTTGAGGACGGAGTAGATTCCTACCCAAATCATCGCCAGCCAGAAGCACGAGGCAAAATACCACCCACCGAACATGTTGGAGTACCAGTGCGGCGAGAGGCTCATCACGAGGTCAACAATGCTCACCGTGAGGACGCAAGCGAACAGGATGCAAACGACTGGAGCAACCTGACGCTGCTTGGCTGCACTCTTCTCCACTTCCTCCGCCTCATTGGTCCAGCCTTTGGTGTACTTGTTCCACCAGGCAGGATGCTTGCCGTTGAGCTGCTTTGAGGCCACGCCGAGATCCGGCCTGAGGCTGATCCGCAGGTAACGAAAAGCGACAAAGGTGAGGAGCCCCAAACCGATGAACAAGCGAGCCACCCAAAATGGCGTCGTCAGGTAAATGGCCTTGTGCGCATGAAGCGTCTCGGGATGGGTGTACCACTCGTAGAGCTCGAGCCCTCCGGTCAGGATGAAGATGGCCAGCAGCACCAGCGCAACAGGCATGAACATGAGAAAGGACTCGCCGATTCTCTTCAGTCCGCGCCCCCATCGGGCAAGCGTCAAGGTGAGGGTACAGGCAAAGATCAGCCCGCCCAGAGAGAGCCCAATGAAGTACACCAAGTTGGTCAGGTAAGCCACACGAATGCGCTTTCCGTAGCCGTCGATCAGCAGTCCAGCGACAAAGCAGAGAACGCCCACGGCAACTGCAATCTTGGCCGCTTTGAGGAGCTTTTCGGGAGGGGACTTCAGCGTGAAGTGCGGAGTCGGGTCAAATTGTGCACTCATGGTCTATTCCTCAAGCCCGGCGACTGCCTCGGGGACCGGAAACAAGCTTCGGAGGTAGGCTACGACGTCCCACATTTCGGCATCGGTCATCGCCCAGTAATAAGCTGGCATGATGGCCCCGCCGTTGCGAATGGTCAGGTACAGGTAGCCTTCGGTCTGCATGGCGGTTCCAGCAAGTGGAATGCCGGGGATGGTTTTGGCACGAACAGCCACAGGCCCATTTCCGGTACCTTCCTCAGCATGGCAGGGTGCACAGTAGGTGTTGTACATCCGCTCACCGTTCTCCGCATCGCCCTCGATGGGGGCGGAGAGCGCCTTGCCTTCACTCGTCATTCGATCGTAGTTCACCACATGGTTGGTCGAAACCGAGCCCTCTGCGGGCACCCGCATGGGTTGCTCGTACGGCTTCACATGGCGAGCATCAAACATGTCCAGAAGCCACCACTGACGGGTGGTTCCGATGCTGTAGTTGGAGAACGCGAGGTACACCAGCGTGACAGCGACCACGCCGGCGGAGATGAACGCCCCGGTGTGGTGAAAGTGGGGGAGCTTGACAGCGAGATTCTTGACCTCTCGGGTCTCCTCCTCACTTGGCTTTCTTTTCATCCAGACGATGATCAGGAAAGCGAGTGCCCCTGCCGCCAAGTAGAAAGCAATCAAAAGCTTACTCGACATCAGCCACCTCCTTGTCCTCGGTGGGTTCGTCCGCGGCATCACCTTCCGGCTGCGGGGTGACCTCGATGGCGCCGGCACCCGAGAGTATAGTGGCGGCTTCCTCTCGCCTCGACTCATCGACGTCCTTCAGAACCAAGCCGAAATGGTCGTCGGAGAAGCGAGGATCACACACTTCAAGTTCCATGCTCTTTGTCGGAATGCGGCAGTAGTAGAGCATTCCCAGCAGGGTCGCAATGCCGCCAAACAACACCGTGCACTCGAACACGATGACGATGTATGGGGGAATGGCCACAAGTGGCTTTCCGCCAGGAATCGCCATCGGCCAATCCAGTGCAGTGAGGGAAGACAGGATGAAGCCCAGGGAGCCTCCCAAAATTCCACCACAGAGGGTCCACCAGCGGACTGGGCTTGGTTCGCCCTTGTAGATGGCTTCCTCGATTTCATGACGCGGAAGCGGTGCTGCCACAATCATGTCCTTGAAGCCTGCCTTCTCCAGCCGGTCGATGCCGGTAAGCAGGCAATCCAGATGGGCGAATACGCCCTTCACGTTGGCGCTCATGTTGTCACCTCATCGGCCTTGAGAGGAGGCCTTACGCCTTCTTTGATTTCTGCGATTGCGACAGAAGGCATGACCTTCACAAACAGCAGGAACCACATGAAGAACCAACCGAATGAGCCAACCAAAATGCCCATCTCGATTCGGTTCGGGAGGTAGTAGACCCACGCTCCGGGGTCAAACATATGGGCCAAGGAGGTGGCGATGATGTTGAAGCGCTCAAACCACATGCCCACATTGATGATGAGGGAGATGATGAAGAGCCACTTCAAGCTCGTCCGAACCTTCTTGAACCACAAGGCGAGCGGGAAGATGCAGTTGCAGCTCACCATCAGCCAGAATGCCCAGGCGTAGTCACCCGTGGGGCGGTAGATGAATGTTCCCCACTCGTAGGGGTTGTCGGAATACCAAGCAATGAAGTACTCCGTCGCGTAGGCGTACGTCAGAATGGCACCTGTGAGCAGACACAGCTGCGCCAGCCGCTCGAAGTGCCAGATGGTCAGGTAGTCTTCCCACTTGAACAGGCTCCTCATCGGTATGAGCAGCGTGAGCACCATGGCACAACCGGAAAAGATTGCTCCGGCAACAAAGTAGGGAGGGAAGATGGTGGAGTGCCAGCCTGGCGTGGAGGACATTGCAAAGTCCCAAGACACAACGGAGTGCACCGAGATGACCAGCGGTGTACACAGCGCGGCAAAGAAGCCGTAAGCCGCCATGTAGTGACGCCACTGGTTGTCGGTACCTCGCCATCCCAAGCAGAGGGCACCATAGACCCGCTTTCCAAAGCCTTTGACCTTGTCACGGGTGGCAGCCATATCCGGAATGAGCCCGATGTAGAAAAAGATGGCGGAAATGGTCAAGTAGGTCGAGATGGCGAAGACGTCCCACACGAGAGGGGACTTGAAGTTCGGCCAGAGTTGACGCTGATTGGGGTAGGGGAACAGCCAGTAGGCGTACCAGCAGCGTCCCGCGTGCAGGATTGGGAACAACCCTGCGGTCAGCACCGCGAAAATGGTCATGGCCTCAGAGGCACGGTAGACACCGGTGCGCCAGCGAGCACGGAAAAGAAACAGGATGGCCGAAATCAGCGTTCCGGCGTGGCCGATACCAACCCAGAACACGAATGTGGTGATGTAAACACCCCACATTACGGGTGGCTCGTATCCTGCAACGCCGAGGCCTTGCTCGAGCTGGAGCTTCCAGCAGTAGGCGCCTACGCTGAGGCATGCGATCGCCGTAACGAGCGCCAAACCATGAAGCAGGGACGGTTTGAACAAAGGACGAATGATGTCCTTTGTGACCTGTCCATAGGTGAGATTAGACACGCTTGGTTCCCCTAGTGGTTGTCATTGGAAGAGTGATCATCGCCATGCCCGCCGCCGTGGTGTGGATCCACAGGTTTGGTGTGCACAACTTTGGTGAGGTAGCGAACGCCTGGCTTGGTGTTCAAGGCGTCCAGCATTTGATAGGCCCTTGGTCCGGAGGCAATCTTCGAAACCGTGGCATTTTCATCTTTGAGGTTTCCGAAGGTCATCGCGCCTGTCGGACAGGCTGAGACGCACGCGGGGAGCGACTCAAGCACGTCATTGGGCACCACATCGATCCCGTTGGCTCGGTGGTTGGCCTTCGCATAGCGAATGCGCTGGATGCAGAAGGTGCACTTCTCCATCACACCCATTTCTCGGGTGCTCACATCGGGGTTGAGCATCAAGTTGTAGGACTCTGGCCACCGGAAGGTGTGGTAGTTGAACCGACGAGCGCTGTAGGGGCAGTTGTTCGCGCAGTAGCGAGTGCCAACACAGCGGTTGTAAATCATGGCGTTGAGGCCATCGAGGTTGTGGTAGGTCGCCAATACCGGACAGACGCCCTCGCACGGTGCGTGGGAACACTGTTGGCACATCACGGGCAGGAACCGGACGTCAGGGTTGTCGCCCTCGCCCTCCCAGAAGGCATCCATACGAATCCAGCCCATGTAGCGGCTCTTGCGGTGCTGCTCAGGACCGGCGATCGCGATGTTGTTCTCCGAGGCACAAGCAACCTGACAAGAGGTGCACCCGGTACAGGAGTCCAGGTCAATGCTCATGCCGAAGCGGTAGGTGGGGTGCTCCGGCTCGGGATACATGTCGTAAGAATCTTCAGGGATTCTTGGGTCGAGCGGGATACCGAGGCCAGGGGCCAAGGAGCCTGTCTCGGCGTCTGGCCCTGCCTCCTCGACGTCTTTGACGTACGAGGCTCGCGCAAGGGGCCTGCCGTCCTGGTCGGTGTGACCGTTGAGTTTGCTCATGATGTTGTCGGCAGCGCCCTTGGCGATCTCAACAGAGGTTCCGAGCCAAGCCACCTCGCCGGATTTGGCATCTCGAAGTCCGTTCACGAGGACTGCGGGGTTGGCGCCGTAGTCTTTGGAATATCGGTTGCCGGTCTTGTGCCCGTTTCCAACCACGACCGCCACGGCGTCGTCACGCATTCCCTTTGACACACTCACGCCCGCCTCGATGCTGCCCGAGGCAGACTTGATGGTCAGGGTGTGCTTGTTGGAGACCCCAAGCCGGTCAGCGGTAGCCGGTGAGATTTCAGCCCACGTCCCCCAGGTATAGCCCGACAAAGTCTCGGGAATTTCCTGGAGCCAAGCCTTGTTTGCATGCCGACCATCCAGAAGATTCTGGTGCGAGAAGAGCAGCAGCGTCGTGCCATCCACCAGGGTGGCCGCCCCCGGTGCGGGGAGGGCTTTGAGCTCAGCAGAGACCGGCGTGGTTGCCAGATTGATGCCGCCAACACGCAGCGCCTGAACCCAGGCGCTTGAGAAAGGTGCAACATCGCCAGATGCAACATGCATGTTGTTCCAGCGGCCCTTGATGAAGGACTGGAAGTCTGCCGCTGCGAAGTCGGTCGTGGAAGACCCGCCGTCATCGTCGGTTGGAACTGCCTCGGTCCCGTTCGCAAGGAGCGGAGCAATTTGACTGTGCTTCGAGAGGGAGAGAAGGGCGTCCCCCACGCTTCGGGTGTTGTACAGCGGCTTCATGGCCGGCTGTTGGAGAGCCATGAAGCTGTGTCCCAGTTGATGGTCTCCCCATGTCTCGAGCTCGCTACCGGGTGGCAGCAAGATGGTGCCCTCTGGCATTCCCTCAGGCATGCTGTTGCCGAAAACCACAACGAGCTTCGCCGCAGCGATGACTTCCTGCGCCGCGCCGCTCGGGCTGGAGAAGACAGGGTCTAAGCCGTCGATAAACAGGACCTCAGCACCACCGACAGCGTCCATCGCTTCCGTGTAGCTGTGAATGGGACCAAGGGGGTTCCCGTCTGGGAGAACACTGGTTCCGACGTTGCCTGCGACCTGATTGAGAACCAGCACTGCGAGTGCGAGATCGGTCGCGTCCGAGCCGTAGGTTGTCACACCACCTGGGAAGACAACGGAGGGTTTGGAGGCAATGGCACTGGCCAATGCCTTTAGCTTTTCCTCGGGGATGCCTGCTGCGCTGGCCGCGGCAGCCACATCGACTCCAGCGAGGTAGGCTTTGGCCGCCCCGGTCGAGCCCTTTTCATCGGCGACGAGCTTTGCGAGAGCGCGTGCAACACCCGCCTCGGTCCCAGGACGGGTCGAAAGCCAGGTGTCCGCCTTCGCGGAGGTGTTGGACACCCGGGGTTCAATCGCGGTGAAATGGGCGATGTGGCCGTTGTCCTTGCTGCGGGCTTGAGCCCAGCCTGCGCAGTGGTTCCCGGAGTCACTCCATGTGTGGAGAAAGTCCGCCCCGAACGAGACGATGACCTCTGCACCACTCATGTCGAACGCCGGGGGAGCAGAGCTTCCCCAAGCGATCTTTGCGGCATTGGCGAGCACGGAGTGCCCATGGGGCTCCCAGTGCGCATTTTGTCCTCCGAGTCCAGAGACAAATCCGGAAATCAGGGCCTGAAGTGAGCCGGTTCGGTAGCGTCCCAACCATCGGGTGCCTGCAGGGTTAGCCGCCACTGCTGCTGCAATCGTGCCGAGGGCCTCATCCCAAGATGCGGCTGCGCCGCCAACTTGGGGTCCCTGGGCGCGGTCGGGATCGTAGGTCTCTTGGACACTCGCCTGGGCGGCCGGGCTGACACCGGCATTCTCCCGATTGGGGTTGGACTCGATGTGGACGACTCGCCCCTCTCGAACTTTCGCCAGGACACTGCAACCCTCCACCACGGTGGCATAGTAGGTCGGGAGGCCTGGAGTGATCTCCTCAGGATCAATGACGTAAGGGTACAGCTGTTCAGCCGGCGATTTGGGGTCACAGGCAACAAGGCCCGCGGTTCCCGACACCCCTACAACGCGAAAGAAGTCTCTTCGGTTCATTTTCGACATGGTGTTGTTCCGATCACTTGTGGCAGGTGTAGCAGTCTTTCAACTCAGCGCGTCGGAGTTCAGACTGGGTTCCGTAGTTTTCGTCGACCGAGGGGTGGTCTTGGTGGCATTCAAGGCACCATCCCATCAGGAGCGAGCTGACTCGCTCGGCAACCATTTTCTCCTGCATCGCTCCGTGGCACTCCTGGCATTCAACCCGAGGCTCGCCATCTGCGCCCAAGCGCACGTGCATGGAGTGATTGAAGTGAGAGAAGTCTGGTAGGTCATGCACGCGATTCCACGGAATGGGATCCTCATTCACACAAGTCGGAGTGCCCATCTCGGCGCCGCAGTACTCGTCAAGGGTCTCCAGAGCACCCTTACCGGAGGCGTTGCGTTCCACCTCTCCAGTCTCTGGGTTGGTCCAGTTGCGGTCATCATTCATGCTCAGGGCAGGATTGATCTGCTTGTGGCAGTTCCAGCAACCCTGAGTAGACGGAATCCCTGCAGAAGCACTGTGTCGGGCCGTGGAGTGGCAATAGGTGCACTCCATTCCCATTCCACCATCTTCCACAGCACCCGAGTGAATCGCGTGGTTGAACATCAACGGCTGCTCTTCGATGTAGTCGGGGTCACCCAGGGTGGTGTGCCCCGCAGTCACATGGTCAGCGCCAGCGGGGGGGAACAGGATGTGCTGTCCCTTGGGGAATGCTTCGTCGGCGGTGTAGGGCTCGGGGTCCATCTGGCAACCGAGAAGTGCTCCGCCAAGGCCAATGAGAATCAAAATAATTTTCACAGCTTTTTTCTTTGCAAAGTGGATTGATTTTTATGGTCCCTGTGTCAGATGGTGTTTCCAGCATCAGAAACCGCGCGCGTGACCGCTTTGTAATGGTTCCGGAGACCCGCGTCCACGCCCTCATTTCGACGGTCTTCTAAAAAAGGCCTAAAAGGTTGTAAATGCCCTTTTAAAAACCCACAAAATGTTTATAGGGAAAGCTGTACAGCGGCCCAGTAGGGGGTTGATTTTGTTTCCGGTTCTGCTCATTTCATGTACGGTTCCTACTTCTGATTTCGAGCTTTTTGGGGGTTTCCAGATGGAGTGGGAGAGTCTTGCCCACAGGGTCTCCCACGTGGAAGCAGGGCTTGGTCCCGGCGGTGTGGTGATGGGGATGTCCGGGGGAGTTCAGTCTGGTACTGGCCCCTCCTCCGACGGGGTCCACTACCGATTGGCCAGCGTAGAGGTTCGAAATGCTCGGGCGAGGGTTGGCTACGGTCGCGCACCCGTAACCATCGAAAGGAGGGGTTTGAACGATGACGGGGATTTTGAGCATGAGGGGGTAGGAACTGCGACGCTCCAAATCCCATTGGGGGAGGTCGGTTCCTGGCCTGTGTACACCGCTGTCATCCAGGGCTTCGGCCTGAGTACGGATGTGGAGCAAGGCGCGGACTTTCCGGCGGATTATGACGCGTCTCTGGGGTACACCCTTGGACTCTTGAGCATCGAGGCCGGCCCTGCGGAACGGGCCGACGAGTTTGTGGCGGTGGATGTTTCCTTGAGGTTCGAGCCCGCCAGCTCGGGGGAGAGCACACCCGATCGGTTGGCGATGAACTCCTCGATCCCCTTGGCTCGTTTTGAGGGATGGGTGGATGTGGCCTTGATTGGTCACGAGAGAAGTGGCACGACACTTCCTTTGTCGGCCCGTGGACAACACCCCTACAGTCCACCCTACAGTCCCCAAGAGCCCACAGTGGTTGATGTGGAATTCGACAGAGGGCGATTGGCTGGCTGGCGGTCGCTCTCCTTTGAGGCCAATCCTGGCGGGAGTGGAGACTACATCCGATCTGTCGGTGCGGAGATTCTGGGAGCGGAAGAGCTGCAGGCCGTGGGCTTTGAACTCACCAGCTCATCCCATGTGGAACTCGCACCCTTTTTCTACAGCATCTCGGGAACAATGGCCCTGCTCTCCGCTGGGGACGAGGCAACCGTCTTGCTCCGCTCTCGGGAAGGAGAGACAGATGCCGGGACCTGGACTCCTTAGAGCAAGGCCTCCAGGGCCTTGATCACAGCCTTGGTCATCTGTTGAGCCCGGGCGCTGGATTCAAAGAAATCCTGTCGCATCTCGAGTTCGAGGTAGTCGATTCCGCTTCCTCGTCCGTGGTACCAGGCGGAATACATCTGTCCCTTTATTCCGGAGTACGGTTCATTGATCCCGACTCGAATCCCCTGAGATTCGAAGGCTTGGATGAAGGTCGTTGCCTTGTCGGGGCAACATTCGTCGAAAACCACTGCGACCTCCATTTCTCGCCGGGTATCTCCCATCTTGGGCGTGAAGCTGTGGAGGGCGAGGAGGAGTGGAGGGAATCCCTCGCCAAGTCGGTCCTGAAGCCGGTCGTGAAGCGTCCTGTGATAGGGCAGGTAATAGCGGTCAACCCTGCGGTTGTGCTCGACGATGTCAATGTCGCGGTTGAAGCTGAGGCGATGTCCTTCCACCTCTGAACGAATGAAGCCGGGACCGCCCACCTTCCGGTTCACATCGACCACCAGTCGGCTTGCTTCCGCGAGCACGGCTCCCGCTCCAAAATACGAACAGAGCGCTCGGGTGACTTGTGCCGCCCCGGGGTCCCAGGCCCAGTGTGTGTCGAGCCAAGGACGGTCCTCGTCGGACACCGTGAACTCGCTGGGAATGTGATTGGAGGCATGCTCACAAGTGAAAAAAAACGGAGACCGAACCGAGCGCGGAGCAACCGAGGCCGGTTTCATCGGACTGCTCGACTTGGGTACCTGGGACTTGGGCTCCACCTCCCCAGCTTATATGAAGGCTCATCTTGAATTCGGGCAGGCAAGTCATTTCCTGGCAAAAGCGCAGGATTTACGCCCTCTATTGCTCTTCACCCGCAATTAGAATCTTCAGAAGATTGGTGGCGCCTTTCATCGGGGAGGAGCCGGCCAGCACAACCACGCGCTCTCCCGCTTTGATGTTGCCTTTGTCGAGCAACATCTTTTCCCCATACTCGATAAGCTCATCGGTGCTCTGCACCTCAGGAACCAAAAATGGCGTGACGCCCCAAGCAAGCGCGAGCCGGTCACAAACGGCTTGCGACGGGGCAAGTGCATAGATGGGCCCGCTCGGGCGAAACTTCGAGGCAACAATCGCGGAGAGTCCGCTCCAAGTGAACACAACCAGGGGGCTGCCATCCTGGAGTGCCGTGGTGGATGCGTGCGCAATCGTGTATCCGCGTTCTTGATGGACAGGCAGGTCTTCGGCACTGGGGCTGGTGAAGAACTTGGACCCCTCCACCTCCCTCGCAATCCGATCCATCACCCGAACAGCCTCGATGGGATGATCGCCAGCGGCCGTCTCACCGGAGAGCATGATGGCATCGGTTCCGTCCAGGACCGCATTCGCGACATCCGTGGTTTCTGCTCGGGTGGGGCGGGGGTTTCTCTCCATTGAATCCAACATCTGCGTGGCAGTGATGACCAGTCGACCCTGTTGGTTGGCTTGGCGGATCAAGGATTTTTGATGCAGTGGAATCGTTTCCAAGGGCAGTTCGACTCCCAAGTCACCGCGGGCGACCATAATTCCGTCCGTAACCTTGAGGATCGCCTCCATGTCCTCGACGGCCTCTTGACGCTCGATTTTGGAAATCACCGGAATGTCAGCGTGGCCTCGAGCTTCCAGGATTTCTTTGAGCTCGATCACGTCTTCCGGCTGGCGCACAAAGGACAGAGCGACATAGTCGACACCCGCGTCCACGCCCACGATGAGATCGGCACGATCTTTCTCCGTGAGGCAAGGCGCTGCGAGAGAAGCCCCCGGAAGATTCATGCCCTTGTTGGAGCCGAGGGCCCCCCCAAACTTCATTCGAACATGCACCTCTGCCGGTTCGCGGTCGTGATGGACGCTTTCGATGACTCCCGAGAGGGCACCATCAGCGAACAAAATAAGCTGTCCGGGCTTCACTTCATCGGCGAGTGTGAGGTAGCTGGTTCCGCAGCGTTGACCCGTGCCTACGAGTTGATTGTCCATGACAATCTCAAGAAGGGAACCCCGATTCAAGACCAGCGGTTCCTCCATCTTCCCCACCCGAATCTTTGGGCCTTGGAGGTCCAAAAGAATGGCCACTGACTTGTCAATTTCAATCGCCGTTCGTCGGACCTTTGCGATTTCAGCCCGAATCGAGCGGGCATCGCTGTGGCTGCAGTTGATTCGACAGACGTTTACGCCCGTCTGGAGAAGCTTCTTGAGAACACCCGGCTTGCGAGTGGCGGGGCCCAAGGTGGCGACAATTTTTGTTTTGCGAGTGGTCATCGGACAGTTTTAGGCTCGGGAGGGTTTTAGGGTTGCCCGGTGAGTGTATCCGATCCAGTCCCCGTTGAACTCCTCGCAAAAGACCTCGTTTTGGTTTTGGAAGGGGCGTTTCGAAATAATTCGCATTTACTTAGCCCTATCGAGCGGTCCAGTGTGGACACAATCGTGTCGCTTCCTGCGAACGCGCTGCGGTTGCTCGCTCGATTGCTCGAACGAAAAGGCCCCGCGATTCGTTTGGATGAGATCACCTATCCTGAGGTAGAGGCGCCTGAAGAAGCGCTGCGGCTGCTCCTGAAACTCGGCCTGCTTATGGAGCTCCGACACAGTTGGACCCGCACCGAAGCATTCACCGTGGCAGAGCTCAAGGCGTCGCTTCGTGACTCGGGTTTGCCAGTGACTGGAAGGAAAAAGGAGCTGGTGGATCGACTCATGGGCCACCACATTGTTCCTCAAGGCCGAGTGGTTGTGCCCATGGTTCAGGATGTAGTGCGCCGGTGTGAATGGCTCTTCTTCGGACTCCCCGGCATCAGCAGAAAACGCTTCCTCATGGAACGCATGGGGCTTCAAAAATGGATGAGCTACGCTCCGTCGCCGGCGAGATGCCCCTTTGAGAGTCGGGATGAACTCTTGCGCTATGAGCGAATCTTCAGAGGCCAAGTCGACTCAGCAGGTCTGGTGCGGGAGCTCAGTGCAGTCCCAATGAACGACGCCGAGCCTCCCAACTTCAGTCTGCGTGTGCTCCTGGAGAGGCGCTTGCGAAAGTTGGCGGAGGACTTCGAGCGAGACGGCGAGAAGGCAGAGGCTCTCGAGCTGTACCGCGTCTTGTCGTACTTCCAGCGCAGGCCCAACGCAAAGGTCCAGCGGCGAATGGCGCTGTGCCTGGACGCGCTGGGCGACCCGGCCAAGGCGGCAGGCGTGTGTCAAGACGGGGTGGGGGATCACGAGCTGAGTGAGGCGGTAGGATTGGCTCGCACCGGCCGTCGGCTGGCCCGAAAAGCGGGCATTTCCTGGAGGCCGTCTCGCCCCTTGCTACAGGCTCCAGTGCGGCGGGTTGGAGTATGGGGCAATCAACACGGCTGGTTGGGCAGGGGGGTTCCGGTCGAACGGGCCGTCATGAGCCACCTTGGAGAACGGCGTGTTGCTTGGAAAGAGGGCGGGCTCTGGACGAGCTTGTTCTGTTTGTTGTTCTTCGACCTGCTGTGGGATTCGAGTACCGGTATGCTGCCCGCACCCT
>JAYXVV010000027.1:0-22698 GCA_036021505.1 Myxococcota bacterium
CGCGTCAAACTGCGGCTGATGTACTTGCCCGCATGGTGGATTCGCGGTGAAGTTGAAAGCCACTGGGGAGGACTGGTTCGGGCGGCGACGAAGAGCGGAAAGTCCCCCGTCAGCGGAATCCATCGGACAACCTATGAGGACATTGTCGAGGCCTCTCATGGGGTCACAAGCCCGGAGTTCAAAGAACTTCTGCCCTACAGCTTGAGCTCTCGGATAGCCTGGCAGGAAGGTGATTCTGAGGTGCCTTTTGAGGTTCCTGGACTCAGTGAAGAGGGAGCACGAGCACTGATTCACGAACGCCTCTCGGACAGGCACCTTCAACACATTTTGCAGGAGGAATCGCTGCTCTCCGGAGCCGCGAGTTCATTCGTGCATGAGGAAGACCACCAACTCTACATGCTGCCTGTCTACATCGGCGCATTCCGTTTTCGAGACCGGCCCTGGCGCTTTTTGATCAATGCACAGACCGGGGAGGTGGTGGGCGATGCACCGGTTGACCGACAGAAAGTGGCAGTGGTGACCGGTGTCGTGCTTCTCGGTCTGGTGGTGTTGGGGCTGATCGCGAGTGCCTGAGGTCGACTCAGGAATCGACCCAGGTGTAGGTTCCTTTGGCGCCTGAATCTTCCGATGCCTTCACGCGCACCACCTGGGCCTCAACATCGGTGCTTTGACCTGGACGAATCTCTTCGACGGGCTCGCCGTCCAGAAAAATCTGCAGCCCACCCTCGAGGCATTCGATGCGGTAGAGCCGAGGGGTCTTTCCGCGAAAGATATTTTGGAAGCCCGATCCTGAGGCCTCAATGAGGATCTTGCCCCGACGACTCAACTCGGAAGGGGGGGAACGAAGCTCATGGTCCCCGACGCGGAGAAAGCGAAACATATTCTTCAGTTCCTCCGGGTCGCCCGGATAGAACGCTGGGAAGCCGGTTGAGAACGGCGACTTTCCTTGGCTGGGACGGTCCTCTGAGGGGGATTCAGGGGGGGCAACCTTCAGATGGGGGGCTTTTTTCTTGGCGGAATCGCTGGATGGAGGCACTTCTGGAGTGGACTCCTTGGTGGTGTCGGAATCCGCAGGGGGTGCAGCAGAGCTGGACGGGGTCGAGTTGGAATCGACAGGGCTCGAGTCCTCCTGTTTCCCGCCCTCGAAGACCTGCATGTCGGGTTTACTCGTTGGAGGAGTGGCCGGCATGGGGGGCATTCCCAGTGGAAATCCCATGCCCTCAAGAGACTCCATGACCTCCTTGAGTCCCTCAACAAAAAGGGCCTGGTTCTCGGGAGAGTTGAGATTTAACTCTTCCATTGCACCTTGAACTTGGTTGACCAACTCTTCCCAACTCGGGGGCTCGCCGTTTCCATTTTTCGACATGGCCTCAAGTTAACGAAAACTGGTCCGAGAGCCAAGGGGACGGTTTTTTGTTTGCCTTGGTTTACAGGCAGGGCCAATGCGGCAGATACCGAGTTGGTTATGAGAGGAGTATGCCACGAGTCGAAGCCAGTTTTGCTTCAGACGAGTTGATCGCTCGTGTTGAATGCTTGAGCATGGAAGAGGGAGATGCGTACCCGGGAGTACTCAGCGTCTCGCGTCGACGGCTCTCCTTTTTGCCGATCGTTCGGGATGCCGCCAACTCGATTGAGCCTTGGCAGCTCTCGATGCGCGAGGTGCGGGAGTTGGAACTTGGGGCCATGGATGGAATGTTGACCATCCGAACCGAGACATCGGTCCGGTCGATCATGGGAACCGAAGTCAAGGATGTCCTCGAGTCGATCGAAATGGCGCTGCAGCAGCAGCCACTGGGCCAGGGCAGTGATGCGCTGGACAAGGTCGTTCTGGATGGTCCGATGGACCTCTACCTCAACAACCTTCTCGCAACCCGAGGGCACATTCAGGTGAGTCCCGATCGGGTGGTCTTTGAACCCGGCCGATCGTTGGAGACGATGATTTGGGGAAATCTTGCGATTGATTGTCCGATCGAGCGCATTCGAAACGTGCAACTCACCGGGATGCGGCGTCGAATTGTCATCGAAACGGACGACAAGTCCTACTCTTTCCGAGGTGCGTTGGCTCCAAGGGTCTATGGGGTGATTACCGCACTGCTGCAGAGTGACGGGGTCAGCATTGACTCTCTTCTGGTCTTCAGCACCAAGGCAAGTCTGTACACCGGACCCATGACGCAGCAAGGAGAGCTGGTCCTGACGCGTTCTCGGATGCGATTCACACCAGCGGGCAGACTCGAAGCCCTCGTTGGGCTCCAGCGAGAGGTTGACCTGCACGTCAACGACATGACTCGGGTGGATGTCCAGGGGCTGATTGACCGTCGCCTCGTTGTGAGTTTTGGGCAGGAGGAAATGGCCTACCAGGTTCCGAAACCCGAGGAGAAGGCGGAGGCGCTCCGGGAGTTGATGATCACGCTTGAAGGAGACGAGGATCCCCTTGTTCCGCTGCATGGAGCGCGGCGTGCGACGCCCAAAATCATCGCGTTGCTCGACCTCTGGACGGATCAGATCGGAGACCATGAGGGCGAAGAAGTCCTGCTCTTTGGGCCGGGGCTTCACCTCGGGCAAAAGCGCATGTTTCGCCGTGGCTTTATCTGTCTGACGAGCACCCGAGTGCTCTTTCTTCCGAGCGGTGGCCCCCAGAGTGGTGAGCGTCCGCTGATGGCTTCACTGGTAAGCGTCTCAGCCAAAGGTCGAGAGCAAGCTCCGCCGGGAGAGCTTGTTCTGCGAACAGGAGACACGCTCCTGCGTTTCTTGCCAAGAGGGGGAGAAGGGTTCGTGGACACCTTCTTCTTTTTGTGGCGAGAGGAGTTGGAGCGAACGGATGAGTTCCACTTTCAGAAGCACGGCATGTTGACGCGCCAAGCTGAGGCCGCCCAAGAGAAGGCCATAGAAGACATCGGGGGCGGCATCGGGTTCGTCAATCGGCGTGAAACCTACAGGGCGCTGCTTCAGGGCATGAACATGGTCAACATTGAGGTGCGAAGCCTCGCCAATCCCGCTCTCGACCAGTTCATCGAGGTTCGGCTTCGGGACATTTCGCTCGGAGGCTGCAGCGTCATCACGGAGGAGCGACTCCCCGAACGCTCGGAGTTCGGCGTGGAGATACACATTCGAGGCGAGCGGGCAGTTGTCAATGCCCGGTTGGTGTACTGCATCCAAATGGGGCGCAACCGCGTGCAGTGGAGGCAGGGCCTTGCCTTTATGGACATGGCCTATCGGGATGCGCAACTCGTTCGTGAGTTGGTCATGGGTCTTCAACGTGAAGAACTGTCCCGGCGCTCAGACTTTCGACTCCCGGGGGAGGAGGGAGGCTTCGACCACTGAACCTCGCCGCTGTCTGCTGGGGTGGGGAGTTGAGAAGACTGCAGTCGTCCGCACCTGAAGATTGGTTTTCCGGTATGCTGGTGCGGTGAAGCTCTATTCCGAAATGGCCAAGTGGTGGCCTCTTCTTTCGCCTCGGGAAGACTATGAATCTGAGAGCTGCTTCTATGCGGCACTGCTGACCAATGCTGTCGACCGGTGGGAGTCCATACTGGAGTTGGGATGTGGCAGCGGCTACCTCGCGTCTTATTTCCCAGACGGCCTCAAGAAGGTCATGGTGGATCAGAGCCCTTCGATGCTGCAGCAATGCGCACAGGCCAATCCCGAGGCCGAGCTTGTCCAAGGGGATTTGCGAACCGTATCTCTTGGGCAACAGTTTGATGTGGTGCTCATCCACGACGCATTGATGTACATGACCAGTCGACAGTCCTTGATTGAAGCCGTTGAGTCTGCTGCTCGACACTGCCGACCGGGTGGAGTTGTCCTGCTTCTTCCCGATGTGGTTCGGGAACGTTTTCAGGACGGCAACACCCTTCTCGCTGGACGAGATGGAGAAGGGACCGCGGTGCGGTTGATGGAGTGGCACTGGGATCCCGACCCCCATGACGACACCTTTCAGGTGGAGTTCTGCTTGCTCGTTCGAGAGTCCGAGAGCGTTCAGGCCTTCCATGAGTCGCACACGATGGGGCTCTTTTCCGAGGAGGCCTGGTGTGAGATCGTCGCAGGGGCAGGCCTGCAGCTCGAGTCCGCAGAGGTTCTGCCGGGAATGAATGTGGGCGAGATTTTCCTGGCCCGAAAACCGTTGGATCGTGCAGGAAGCGAGGAGGTCCGATGATTCGGTGGATGGGGCTTCTCTTTTGGGTCGGCTGTGGGGGCGGCTCGTCAAAGGAGGTGGCCGAGGATTCCTCGGACGTGGAGGCGCCTCTCGAGGAGCAGTTCTCTTTTGTTGTTCTTGCGGATCCGCACATTGCCGGAGTCCCAGAACATGAGGAACGCCTAGCGCTTGCTGTGGAGTGGATCAATGCCGAGGCTGAGGGAAGGGCGATCGAGCTGGTTCTTGTTGTGGGAGACATTGGCTGGTCTTCGGGGGTGGAGCGCTCTCGAGAGCTTCTGGACGGTCTGAACATCCCGTATGTGCCGCTGATGGGGGACAATGAGGTCCAGACGGCCTCTGAAGAGCGGTATGCAGAGGTCTACGCGAGTCATTTCGAACATCTTGCAGGAGAACTGGATTCATGGGTCAAGCTGGAGGGGCCTGTCGTCCACCCGGAATCGGGCGAGATGGCCTGGCTTCAGAATCTCCGCTTTGAGCATCGAGGCGTTCTGTTCGTCGGCTTGGATACGGTAATTCGAGGAGTGGAGGGGCGATTGGGGGAGCTGGGCTCACTCAATGACTTCCCGGGAGGCAGCTGGCCTTTCCTCCAGGACACGGTTTCGACTGCAGAGTTTCGACCGGAGGAGAGCATTGTCATCGCTGGGCATGTTCCCATCATGCTCGGGGCACTGGATGTTCGGCAGATGGCTGAAGTTGCGACGGTATTGGGACCTGTTGGCGAGTATGTCTACGCACACTTTGCTGGACACCTCCACATCGATCACGAGCAGAACATCGAGGAGTCAGGCATTGAACTCTTCGTGACCGACGCGACCTGGGACGATGAAATTCGCCTCCGAGTCGTGACAGTTTCGTCCAACGAGCAGCGATTCGCTTACGAGCATGAGCTTGTCGTGGTTCCTTGGTAGAAAAGGCGCAGGTCAGCAGAGCTCCAACAAGACCAAGGATTGGGGTCCAGTTGGACTCTCAAAATGGGTTTCGTCGTCGATCTCGAGACCCAGCAGTGCTTGTCCAATGGGAGACTGGGGGGACACCAGGCGAACGGTCTTCCCTTGGACACGGACGCGTGTTCCACCAACGGGAGCCAGGAAATAGAGGGAGCTTGTCGCTGCTTCAGCAAGGAGCAGGGAGCCGAGGCAGGCCCGTCGCTCAGACGGGGGGGCGCCACTGAGTTGCGAGCACCACGCTACGAGCTGGCGCAACTCCGCGATCCGCCAGGCCTGACCCCTTGCCAAGTAGGAGGCTTCCGTCGCACGGGTATCGTATTTCCCCTCAGAGCGTGTCTCGTCGGATGTGACTTCCTCCCGCGTGACGGTCGACACGCGTTCCACCGCCTCCAGTTCATGCAGCACGACCTCATTGAGCCGCGCCAAGAACGCTTCACGACTCGGAAGGGTCCTGCTCATTCTCGCTCCACACGGGTCCACTCGCCAGAGAGTCCGAGCGCACGATCGCGGCAGGAGTCGTGTTTAAACTCAAACCCGAGTGTGTCTTCTCCGATGGGGTCGGAGTAAGTTGCGCCCCCGGGTCCACAGGGCTCATCCGTGATGGAAAAGTCACCGGACCGGGCACTGAAAGTGCACGGCCATTGGTCCTGTTGGTCGGGAAAGCGCACCTGACAGTCCCCGGAGGCCTCTGCCAACCATCGCACTCGAATGCTTTCTTCTCCAGCGTCGAAACGATGCTTCCAAGTACCGACAATTTCATCGTCGATGGCGACCGCGGTATCGGTATCCTCGCTACCGGTGTCGGTGTCGGTGTCGGTGTCGGTGTCGGTTTCGTTTTCGGGGTTTGGCCGTTCCAGCCCCGTCTCCGGTTCGATGACCTCAAGCTCGATCCCCCCGCTTCCTTGGACGCATCCTCCCGCAAAGATGGAGAGAGAAAGCGCTGCGATTCGTATTGTTGTCATGGCTTGTCCCGGAGTCATTTGCCGCAGTCTACCGCGAGCTTTGGCTTGGCGGGTGTTCCATTTTATGGCGTGGCCTGGTAGCCCAGCGCCTCCAACGCCGCGTTCTCTGCCTCGCTGGATTGAAAACCCTGTGGGGAGTTCGAGGGCTGCAATGCGGCGACGAATGCCTCGAGCTCGGGCACCAATTTTGCCCCTCCCAGGGTCTGATGAGGCCGAACCCCATCAAAGTAGGCGTCCGTTTCCGAGCGAATTCCCCAGTTGTGAAGCACGGGAACCCGGTAGGAGAGCGGGTAGCCGTGGATGACCCGCGTTCGGGGCGCGGGAGAAACGGGCGACTCGGATGCATCAAATCGCTGAATGAGCTGTTGACCGACGTCCTGGAGCGTCCAGAGTCCCTTCGGCCGGCTCGGTGGTTCACCCGGAAAGCGAATGGCTGCATGAACTCGAGTCACCTCCTCCCAGAAGGCATGGCCATGTTCAAATCCACCGTTCTCAAAAAGTTCTTCACCGTGATCGGAGACGATGGCGACCGTGGTGTCGGGTTCGGCGAGATCGAGAAGGCGTGACACATGCTGGTCGAGGTCGGGAATCTGGGCGGTGTAGAGTCGACGGATCTGATTTTGGTCGGCCGGGTCGGTGTAGCTCTGCCAGTTGTCGAGGTCCCAAAATTTTTCTCCTACTCTTGGGCTGGATGGTACCGGTGGACGCTTGGGTTCGTAGGGGAGGTGTGCGCTCATGAGTACCACCGCCAGAAATTTGGGCTGTTCTCGGTGCTCTTCCCACCAATCAGCGGCAGCTTCAACCGCCTCTTCATCACTGCTGATCGGATAAAAGTCCTCAAACCCTTGGGCAAACCCTCGGCTCTCCGTCACGTAAGGATTTGTGGAAAACATGGCGCTCGTGTGCTGCTCCAGTCGCTCAGGTAAACTCGTCGCCTGATCCGGCAAACCGTGGTCCTCAGGGGAGGCAAGTTCCCAGGGAGGTTTTCCCGTCAGGAGGGCTGAGAGGGACGGCACGGTCCAGGGAGAGGGGGCCCAGGCGCTCCTCGGCCACCAGCTCTCGATCGCATGCTGGTGGATGTTGGGGGCCTTGTTGGGCGTGACCTGATCCGCTCGAAATGTGTCCAGCACGATCAAGAGCAAGTCCTCCGTCGGCCGTGTTTCAGGTGCCGGGGTGCTGGAGCAGGAGATGAGTGTGAACAGCAGCAGCATGTTGTGCAGTCTACCTGGTCCTCTCAGGACCGATGCAGGTAGACTTGTGCCATGGGTGTGCTCTCCAGAGGACTGAGGCAAAACAGTGTGACCATCGGGGTGGTGGCACTGTGGCTTGGTTTCGTTCTTTTGGCTGGGGCGATCGCACTGGAGCGGTATTGGTCGTTTTCGCAGCCGCTGGGGTTGGACAATGCCTATTTTTTTCAGCGCGTGTGGCAGGAGGTCTTTCTTGAGGAGCCAACGCGAACACTTCTGAACACGGAGGTCGGGCATGGAATTTGGGGGGGACGTCATGTGGAGCCTGTGCTTTGGATGACCGTTCCTTTTGTGGCTGCCTCTCCTCGGATGGAGACGCTGCTGCTGATCCAAGTCGCGACGGTAGGAATCGGGGTTTTCGCTGCATTCGGACTGGCTCGGCAGTGCATTGAGGACCATCTGGCATCGCTGTTGCTCGCTGCGGCTTGGATCTGTCAGCCTGGCATCTGGGATCTTGCGACTACCGATTTTCGCAGTCTCAACCTCAGTGTGGGCTTCGTTGCGTTGGCATGGTGGGGATGGCTTGCTGGTCGCTCGGGTTGGGCGCTTGCTGCAGGGCTGTTCGCCATGGCCTGCCGCGAGGAAGTGGTTTGGCTGGTTTTGTCCGGAATGCCTTTCGTGGTCCTTGCCCAACCCAAGGGTCGGAGGCTCCGAGTGGGTCTCATGTTTCTTGGGGCAGGTCTGGGTTGGTTGGGCCTTCTTCATCTGACCCAACAGACCCCATCGGACTTTATGTCTTTTCGTGACGCCCCTCACGCTGTGGTCGGTGCTTTCGGGGGCTTCGAGTGGAGCGCTGGGTTGGAGGAGTCAAGCCCAGGTGGAGCGCTTTCCCAGCTTCAGGCAGCGACGGGCGCAGGGTTTTGGTTGATTCCCTTGACTCCATTTGCATCCCTACCGATCGCTGTCAGTTGGTTGGGTAAGGCTGTCAATCCAGGGGTGGCGGGACCATGGGCCTACCACCTCTGGGCCGTGGCCTTGGCCACCATGGCATTGGTCTCCGCCTTGGGTGTGGCTCGCATCGGACGGGCCGTTCAGAGGGTTCGAGGTGGCGACTGGGGGCTGCGTTGCACCCGGGCGCTCGCAGGAGCAATCTTGGTGATCCAAGTTCAAAATCTTCGAGCCCAGATGGCCGACTACTGGGAAAGCGTGCCTGGTGTTCTTGCGGGTGAACGTGTTCCGAGCACTCGTCTTGGTACACCGTGGGAGGCGATTTTGAAGCTGCCGGATGAGGTTCCGGTCCTCACTGAGGCCTATTTCGTCGCACAGCAGGCCAACCGAGCCGTTGTTTATGCAGTGGACGATTTCCAGGACCCTGCCCAGCAGGCGAGCGTTCTCTCTGCTGTCGAGTGGGTGCTCCTGCGCAAGAATCATGAGTGGATGCCCCGGATCGAGGCTGCGGGTTTTGTTCCCTATGCGGAGGGGGGGGCCGCGCGATTGCACCGTCGCAACCACGCGCCGGGAGCCTCGTTGAATCCGATGACTCCGCGCTAAATGGGGAACACGGAGCAACGGCTTTAGGCGACGGCCGGTCAAGATGACCTAGGGAAATGTACAGACCACTTTTCCGAGAACATCGGTGGACTCCACAGAGCCCAAGGTGGTTGAGTCGGTGCTCTCTTGGGGATTGTCCCCTCGGAGGGTGACCTTTTCGCCATCGATAGCCGTGACGCGCTTCACGCAGGGGTGCGTGCTCTGACCCACAAAGCGAGCGAGCACCACATCGCCAAGCTCAATCCTTGCTGTGTCGTAGGCGCGCGGGTCGACAAGAACGACCCAATCCTCGTGCAGGGTGGGCATCATCGAGCGGCCAGCAATGCGGTGCCGACTGAGTCTGCCGATTGCCCAAGCCCAAAAATGAGAAAGCCCTGCCTTGGGCAGGGCTTTCTTGGAGAAGGACGGGCTCAGCTCGCGGTGAACCATGGCACATCGCGTCCCTTGGTGGCCCAAAAGATCTCATGGATTTCCTTGATGGCGTCCATCAGCTCCTCAGCGTGCTGTGCGCTGACCTCTACCTTGACTGCCGAGCAAAGCTTTGCGGCCTTCCAAAAGGTGGTGTGAAGGTCCGGGTAGTCCTCAAGGTGGTGGGGCTTGAAGTAATCGGTCCACAGAACGAGCAACTCCTCTTTGGCGAGGTGGGCTTGCTCTTCTTTGATGGCGACGTAGCGGGAGAAGGTGTTGTGAAAAGCCACATCACCGTGGTTGTTTTCGAGAGCCAAAAGCTTCTTGGTCATGGACACTGCGGCCTCAGCTGCAATGCGGGCGGAAGCGGGGTCATAGACTCCACACGGGCCATCGCAATGGGCTTCTGCAACGGGTGCTGGGACGGTTCGGTTGATGGTCTTTGCCAACTTGGAAATCATTTGGTTGCTCCTGCTAGAAAAATACGGCGTTCAACAGCCGGTCATGAAATGCCTATCGTCAAAGCCCGTGTTTGTCTCGACGCGATTGGTTGAATGACTTTCTGTTGCACGATTCGCAGCCAGAAAGTTCCCGACGAGCCAACCATCCCGTGCACTGAGCATCGGCGTTTGACCCTCAGATGGTCGAGTCTCCAAGTCCGAAATCATCCGGGGTGAGGTCGAAGCCCTGGGCCAATGCGGCATCGAAAAAGCTGGGCAGCGTTTTGGTGGACTCCAGTCGGCAGGCGAGCTTTTGGCTGTCGGGGACGGCCTCGATGTAGAGCTGAAAGAGGGGGGTAGTCTGGTAGTTGCCAGCTGCATCAAGCGAGGAGTCCAACTCGACGATCTCAACCAGCCGACGGCTTCCATCTCGGAGTCGCGACATTTGAACCACCATGTCCACAGCGTTTGCAATTTGGCTTCGAATGGCTCTCTGAGGGAGTTCTTCACCGGCAAAGAGAACCAGGGTCTCGAGCTTGGAGAGCGCATGGGTTGCCGAATTGGCATGGAGACTGCACATGGTTCCGCCGTGCCCCGAGTTGAGCGCATTGAGAAGATCCAAGGCTTCCCCACCACGAACTTCTCCAATCAAGATTCGGTCGGGCCGCATTCGCAGGCAGGACTCCAGGAGGTCGCGAGTGCTGACCTCCCCACGCCCTTGGGCATCTGGGGCGCGTGTCTGGAGACGAACGACGTGGGTCTGTTGAAGCTGAAGCTCGCGTACATCCTCGATGCTGATGATGCGTTCCTGGTGTGGAACAAATCCAGAGAGCGCGTTCAGAAAGGTCGTCTTTCCAGACCCCGTCCCGCCGCTGACGAGAATTGAGCGCTTCATTGCGACAGCGACCTTGAGGAAGTGGGCGGCCCCATGACTCAGGGCGCCTTGTTCAATGAGGTCATCCATCTCCATGTGTTTGGTTTGGAATCGTCGAATCGCCAAACTGACACTCGGAGCCAACGGGGGAATGACAATGTGAACACGGGCGCCATCAGGAAGGCGGCCGTCGATTCTCGGGCGGCTCGGGCTCAGCACATTGCCGGTGTACTGGGCAATGTTGGTGCAGGCGGCCATGAGCTCCATCTCATCTTCAAATGCGAGTTCCGGACAGGCCTCGAGACGCCCACCTCGCTCGCAATAGATCTGCTTGGGCCCGTTGATTAAAATCTCGGAAACCTCAGGGTCTTCAAACAGCGAGGCGACCGGTCCGAAGTGGTAGGCCAGAGTGTTTTGGAAGAGTTCGGACATGGCAGTAGAGTACGTCTGTGAAGAGAAGCTTTCAAGAGCCTCGGTGACGCCATCCAAGAAGGGGTTTACACTTCACGGGTTCGGAGGAGAGATGAAACGCGTTGCTTTGGTGGCAGTCTTGTTGACCGCGGCCCAGTCTGCAGGGGCCCATGAAACGATGATCTTCGAGACGACAGCAGAGGAGGATTGGTGCTCGGTAATCAATGAAACCGCGATGCCAGGAGACATCATACGGCTTGCACCGGGAGACTACATCGGGCCCTGTGCCATTTCGAGAACCCCTCCAGAAGAGCAGGATGAGTACACCATCGTCATGTCGCTTGACCCGGAGAATCCCGCCCGAATTCTCCATGACGGGGAGAGCGCAATGCAGCTCACGGTCGAGGGCGATCAGGTCATGTTGCTGTCGCTTGATTTCGGTCCAGTTCCCGATGAGGTGATCCCGGTCGAGGTGCTTGGACATCGCGAAATCTGGATTCGGTACAATCGCTTCTCGGACCATGGTGGAACCGCGGTGAAGGTCAGCAGTGCGGTCGATGGCCTCCACATTCTGGACAATGACTTTGAGGCGGTCGACCGGCCGATTGATCTGGATCTGGGGGAGGGGGAGTCGTGGGTGGATTTGGGCTACAACCGGATCCGAGGGGCCAGTCTGGGAGCTCGGGTTCGGGGAGAATGGCGGGGTTGGATTCGAGAGAATGTGATTTGGGACGCTGTGCAGGGAATGGATGTGGAGGCCACTGGTGAGCTGGAGGTTCGTGGAAATTGGATTCGGTTCTCTCAGCAAGGAATCGATCTCACAACGAGCTCCGCACAAATCGAGGCCAACATCCTCCACGGTTTGGGTCAGGGGATCGCACTGGGCCAGGAGTCTCTGCAGGGCGCATACCGTGTGATCGGGAACAGTCTGGTGACAGAAACCGAACCGGCGGTGCTCCTTCGCGGTACCAACTCGGCACTTTCCACTGCAGGCAACCTCTCACTCCAGACTCTTACTGGAGGTGAGGGCGACGTGTCCTGCGGCAGTCCCGATGACTGCTGGGTCGATGTTGAAGCCGGCTCGTACTACCCGACGATGGACCCGGTTCCGAGTGGTGGGGTCACTGGGCCGGGGTTGGGTCCAGATTTCTGCGGTCGTGAGCGGGGCGAGAAGCAATGGGCTGGGGGATTGGAGGCAGCTTGCCCGGGCGATCCCGATGCTTTTGAGTTTGACTTCAAGCGGAACTTCCGGTGCACCTATGCGGATTTGAGCGGCGCCAATGAAAGCTGCCACCAGGAGATGGGGGACACCGCAGATCCCCAGGACACGGCTGAGCCCGTCAAAGACGACACAGGTGGCCCCTGCGCCTGTGCGGCGCAAGAACAGAGAGTAAATCGATTGTGGTTCCTGCTCGGAGGTGTCTGGTTGCTTCGACGAGTTCAGCCAAGAAGCCGATTGACGAGGTCGACGTAGCGCTGGCGAGCATCCTCCGCAGTCGTGCCCCTGAGGGCCGACCAGGCATCGAATTTTGCACGAGCGACCATGTTGAATGCTCCGGGGCGCTTTCCGCTGGCATCTCCTGCGCTGGCTTGTTTGAACAACGAGTAGAGCGCAAGGAGGTCCTCATTGCTGGGACGAGCAGTGAGGGTCTTGACCCGAACGGATGCTTCCGTGAATTCAGCTTCAGTTGCCATGACGAAACCTCTCCTGTGAGCGGAGGTCCCTTAACCCGCCATTGCGATCGAGCGATCATGAATGGCTTGGAGCATGGCCTGCACTCGGTCCTGGATTCGATGCTGCTGGAGCACCCGCTGCCGGCCGCGGCTGGCGATTTTCTGCGCCATGTGGGGACGACTGAGGTAGTACGCGGTCTTCTCCGTCAGCTCTTCAGGGGTCCTCCAGCAAACGATCTCCTCATCGATCTTGAACAGGGACTCGAGATCCTCGTTGTACTCAGCGATCACAAAGCCACCACAGGCGAGGATATCGAAAATACGCATGGGCACGATGTCGCTCTGGTAGAAACGTCCGATGTCGATGTTGATTTGGGACCCAACATAGACGTGGTTGAGCTCCCGAAAGTGCCCTGCATAGCCTCGGTGCTTGACGCCATGGTGTTCAAGCTGCTTCCATCCACGGTCGCCCCAGACTTGAACTCCAAATTGTGCAAGCCGAGCCACACAGGTCAGTCGCTTTTCCGCGGCAGCAATCTCTCCGGCAAGGACCAGAGGATTCTGCAGTCCTCGGGCTTCACAGCGCTGAACAAAATCCGGTACTTGTTGAGCGATCAGTTGAGGAAGCATCCAGGTGGAGAGGTCTTGCCGCTGCCGGTCCAAGACGCTCTGCAGAAACCGTTCGACCAGGGCAGGACTGTTGTCCGGGTAGCAAGCTAAAAACTGCTCGGTGAATCGGGTGCGAAATTTTTGGGCCGTCTGAACCATGCTTGCGCCCACAAAACTCACAGGAGTGTGAAAGCGCGACTGCTGGCGGGGAGTGAGTGCCTCTGGACGGCGCCGGTCGGTGTTGGCGGCCAGCGGAAGATGCACGCAGTAGGGAAAGTTGGCGCGGTGATACTCCTCGACACGTGACTTTCGGTAGGTGAACACGGTGGTGTTCGTCTGGGCGGTTCGGGAGCGGGGCAAGAACTCGGTAGTGGGGTCCACCTCCCAGATTGCCAGAGGCAGTTGGAACCTCGCGCACGCCTCGGAAAGGTCGCGACTGAAGTTGATGGCGAAGACGACCTCAGGCTTGAAGACGGCGACAGTGTGGGCAAGTTCCTCGGGGGAGAGGTTTCCGATGCTCCATGTGTAGGTACTGTAGCCTGTGGCCTGCAGGGATTCTGCGATGTCTCGAACAAAGAGCTCCCCATCGCAGACGAGGGCGCGCTTGCCACGAGTTCCGTGCCTCAGGAGATGCAACTCATTCGTGTAGATCGACTCCAAGACAGGGTGGACCCAGAGGGTCTGACTGGGCGACTGAGGGATCAGAATGCCGTCTGCTCCGAGGTAGAGGACGAGCCTCCTGCTGCGGATGCTTTCGGTCCAGTCATGTCGGGAGAGAGCGAGCCGCCACACCATGGGGTCCCGATCCCAAGCGTGGATGCAGGAGTGAGAGCGGGTCAGGGCATGGGTTACGGCCTCTCCGGCCCCCACACCGGCTAGGACGATCTCTGCTTCTGCAGGTGAGAAGTCTGGCCAGCACTCGAGCTCTTCCTGCTGAAGATCGAGGACCCGTGGCAGGCGTCCGTAGTGGTAATAAACCCCTCCAGACTCGGTCTCTTCGAGGTGCTCATCGGAGGCTGGAAGCGCAATTCTTCGGGCCAGATTTGGCTGGACTTCGGCCAAGGCGCGAAGGTTGCGGTGGAGGACATCGATGTTGGGAACGATGGGCATGGGGCAAAACTCTCAAGCGCTTATCGATTTCGCAGTCGTTGCCTGAAGCCAAATCGTTAATTCCGGGCGCAAAAAGGCGTTACACGCTTCGAGCTTGAGGAACTCTCCATGATTCGTTCTGCCTTCTATGGGATGTTGTTGGCTGCCTGTGGACAAGGCCCTGCTCAGCAGGCACAGCTTGTCGTATCCGAGCGTGTCATCGAGGAGTTGCCCGTTTCGCTCGGAGGCTCAGCACGGCTTTTGGGAGCACAGGTCCCGACGATGGTTCACCCCGGTGAGTCGGCGCAGCTTTCGGTGGATTTTCGATGGGGGGAAACCGTACCCGATTTGGTGGAACTCACACTCTGGAGAGCGGGTGGGTCGGAACCGGTGCTTCAGGAGTCGTTTGGGCTCGATCAGGCCGTTCCGGGACAAGAACAACAACTGATTTGGCCCCTGTCCCTCGAGGCGAGTTTTGAGGAGGGGCCGTATTGGGTCATGACTCGGCTGCGCTCCAACGGAGAAGTTCTTGAGGCGGAGCATTTCTCCAGTGGTTGGGTGATGTTGGGTCTGAGTTGGGTGATTACCCCGGGCCATCTCCTGCCGCCGACCCCCTTGCCATCGCCGGAGCTGCCCGTCGGAGAAGAGAGAGCCGTATTGGCGGTTGGTGGCGACCTCAATGCCGGTCGTCGGCAAAATGGAATCTCGGGCTCAAGGGGTCTGGATGAGGCATTTTCTCGGCTCGATGCCTTTCGAGAGGCCGATCTTGGGTACGCCAACTTGGAATCTGTGATCAGCGATCGAGGGGTGCAGGGGGTTGAAAAAGGTGAGGAAGCACCGTTTTACTACCGCGGACGTCCAGAGCAGACAGGGCTCCTTGTCCACGCTGGAATTCAGGTGGTGGGCACGGCCAACAATCATTCTGGAGACTACGGGCCTGAGGCGGTGTTGAGGCAGTCTGAGCTCTTGAAGCTCGCCGGTATCCAAGCTGTTGGTTCGGGAAGCAGTCGGGCAGAGGCCTGTGCGCCTCGGTATGCCTGGGCGGGGCCAATCCGAGTGGGTTTTGTAGCCATCGACACCACACAGGAGCGTTTCGCCGCGGGTGAATCCGAACCTGGGACTTGCTTTGTCGATCTCGAGCAACCGGAGATCCAGGGTCGGGAGTGGGTCGAAGCCCTCTCAGCCGCTCGGCAAAATGCAGATGTTGTAGTGGTCGGAGTGCACTGGGGTCGAAACAACCGTTCGAGACCCGAGAGGTCAACCCGTAGCTTTGCGTATCAACTGGTGAATCGGGGAGCAGATGCCATTTTGGGCAGTTCCGCTCATCGCCTGCAGGGCGTTGAGATCCACAATGGAAAACCGATTCTCTACGATGCCGGAAATCTGCTGTTTGACTCGCATCTCTCGGGAGAGGCGTCGAGGTCGGCGGTCTTCAATCTGGTTCTCACCAAGCGGGGTGTGCATCGAATCGAGGTTCAGCCAATTGCGGTCGGCTACGGGCGGGTGTCTGAGGCTACGGGGAATCTCGCCTCCCGCATTCTGCGGAGATTTCGTCTCCTTTCGGCCGAGCTTGGGACCCCAACCCGGGTGTCTGGGGAGCGGGTCTGGATCGATCTGCCGGTGCAGCGTCGGGTGTCAACGCCCCAACGGGAGGGTTGGCCTGCCTCGGTCGAGGCCCAGCCTGTCGTTGAAGCGGCGAAAGAACCTCCAGAGGGGTGTGTTGTCGATCGGGTACCTGAGAACCTCCGCCTGGAGCATCCGGTTCCTGTGGGGCCGTTCGAGCTGCTGGGACTCGGGCTCAGTCCGAACCACCTCTCGGAGCGGGAGTTGGTGTGGATGGAGTCCTACTGGCGCATCAATGCGCCGACGGATGATCAGTGGGTCGCGACCCGGATGGTGGCTGAGGATGAAGATCCCAAAAAAATGTGGTGGGCCGATCACGAGTTGTGTGATTGGATGTGGCCGGCCTCACGCTGGACAGTGGGGACAATCTACCGGGACCGCTACTCCATTCGGCCTCCGTCGACCTTATCGGCGGGGTCTTATCGACTTGTGCTCGCTGCGATGAAAGAGGATTCGGACCCCACGGGTTTCGGCTGGCGCGGGCCGGTGGTAACTGTGGAATAAGGCGGTAGACCGGCACTTGCCCTTTGGGGGGGTCGAGATATACCGGCCCACCAGTTACGATTCTACCGACAGGTCAACATGGAAGTTCAGGCGCAGCGACCCTTACCAAGCGGGCTTCACGGCGGGGCTCCTCGGTCCTACCGAGTTCCAGCCCTGGATGCTTTCTCGCTCGTGAGCGACGATCTGGTTCGTGCGGAGCAGGCGCTGCACAGTCTTCTCGGGGAAACGATCCCAGCGGTCGCGGCGATTGGACGCTACCTCGCAGAGTCGGGTGGGAAGCGGCTCCGGCCGATGTTGACGGCTCTTGGCGCGAAGGCGGCGGGGAACAGCCGCGACATCACTCGGCTGATGTGTGCGGGGGAGATGCTCCACTTGGGCTCCCTGCTGCATGACGACGTCGTGGACGACGGGATTGAGCGCCGGGGCCGGCCTGCAGCGCAGCGTGTCTATGGAAACGCCGCGGTAATCCTGACCGGAGACGTTTGTGTGTCGAAGGCTCTCGCGCTTGCCGCCGAGGAGGCTGGACTTCAGGCGGTGACTCGGCTTGCTCAGACGGTCGCGGAGATGTCCGAGGGGGAAGTGACCCAGCTCCTGAATGCGGGCAATCTTGAGCTCGATCGGTCGGTCTACTTCGACGTTGTGGACAAGAAGTCCGCCTCATTGATGGCTTGGTGTGTTGCCGCCGGTGCTTGGGCCATTGAGAATGAGCGCAAGGCCACGGCACTGGAACGGTTCGGTCGGCACGTTGGAACGGCGTTCCAGATCACGGATGATGTGCTCGATTGCACTGGGAATGTGGCGACCACAGGAAAGAAGCGAGGCCGTGACCTTGAGCAGAGGAAACTCACCCTCCCGCTGTTGCTGACTGTCGAAAAAGACGCGCGGGTGGGGAAATGGCTCCAAGAACCCATGGCCCCTGAGAACGTCAACCGCATCCTCAGTGCGGTAGAGACGTCTGGATCGGCATCGGAGGCGCTCCTCCTCGCTCGGGAGCACGTGGCGGAGGGAATCGCATCCTTGGCGGTGTTGGAAGACAGCGAGGCCAAGAGTGCCCTGATGCACCTGGCTCACCATTTGGTCGAGCGTGTCTCGTGAGCGACGCGGTCAAGGCGGTTCGGCCAACTCCGGGGGCTGAGGACCGTGCAGACGACGTCCGGGCCATGTTTGACCAGATCGCACCCAAGTACGATCGAGCCAATCGCATTTTGTCTCTGGGGCTCGACCAAAGCTGGCGTCGCGGGGCGATTCGGCTGCTGGGGGAGCAGGGACGAGGAGACGTGCTGGACCTCTGCACAGGCACCTTGGACCTTGCCGAAATGCTTGTGCGTCGGGGCGCCAAGAGTGTGGTAGCCCTTGATTTCTCTGCGGAAATGATCGCCGCTGGAACACACAAACTGAACGAGGATGACCCTGTTCGAACCGTGGTGGCCGATGCGCGAGAGCTTCCACTGGAGGACAACAGCGTCGACGCCATCATCTGTGCTTTCGGACTCCGAAATGTGCCGGAACTGCACCGGGTGGTGGCCGAGTGTGCTCGAGTCCTGCGACCCGGAGGACGCCTGGTGGTGTTGGATTTCTTTCAGCCGACCTCTTGGCTTTCTCGATTTCTCCAAGGCAGCTACAACCGCTTCGTCGTCCCCCTGATCGGTGGCCTGGTGACGGGGTTTCGCGAGGCCTACAGTTATCTCTCGGGCTCCATCGACGCCTTCATGACGCGGGCTGATTTTGAGGCCATGCTGGAAGAGAACGGACTCCGCGCAAGCGGCAAAGAACTCTTTCCGCCGGTCGCGTCCCGAATTTTGGGCGTCAAGGAATCGGGCCGTGAGTGAACTCGGCGGGGTGACCACCCTCCGAGAGGCTGCGGTAGAGCTGGCCGTAGCTCCCTCGGGCACTCGGGTGCTCCGCTTCTTCTTCGAGCTTCCCATTGAGGATGCCTGGGTGCTTCTGCCGGGGTTGTCTGACCACCCCAGTCGAATTGCTGCCTGGCACAGTGAGGAAGACGGCAGCTTTGTGGCCGGCGGGGTCGCATGGGAAGCCACCTTGGAGGGCGAGAGTCGGTTTCGTCAGGCCTCGGAGGCCTGGACGGAACTGAACAGCCAATGCATCCATGTCGCAGCGTTGGAACAGGACCAAACGCTTCCCTTTTGTTTGAGCGGTTTTGCCTTCTCCCACAACACTCCTGGTTCTGCGGACTGGGAGGGCTGGGGAGATGGACGGCTCTGGCTTCCAGAGTGGGTGGTGGCACGTGTGGGTGACCGCTGCCGAGCTGTACTCAATGCGCGAATCACTGAGAGCGATGACACGGATGCCACGGTGGAGCGCCTGGTTCAACGAATGAAGTGGCTCAAGCGACTCTGCGGTGCGCCCGTGGAACACGATGGGAACGATGCAGGCCTCTTGGCGAAGGCCGCCCAAAGTGCCAAGGCTGAGGCGGAATGGGTGCGCCGCGTTCAGGAGGCTCGACAGGCTCTGGAAAGCGGTCAGGTACAAAAGGTCGTTCTGGCTCGTTCAGAAGAGTTTTCAAGCGAGTCGGGATCCTTTGATGGAATTGCAACGGCCTTCCGAATGCGACGGCAGCAAGCGGGGTGCACCGTATTTTTAGTCCGTCGCAGAGGCGGGCAGGCCTTTGTTGGAGCAACACCGGAAGAACTCATTCGCCGCAACGGAAGGACCATCAGCACCATGTCGTTGGCCGGCACGCGACGGCGCGATGAACAGCTCGACGAGGAACTCGGAGAGGAGCTTCTAAGAAGCGAAAAGGATCGGCATGAGCAGGTGCTCGTGACCCAGGCAATGACACAGGCCTTGATGCCCATGGTGGAAGAGCTTGTGCTCGCACGAGTCCCTGAGCTCGCCAAGTTGGCGGATGTCCAGCACCTGCGTACACGATTGCACGGCACCCTTCGGGGAGAGATCGATCTGTTTCGCCTCGCGGAGGCCCTCCATCCAACGCCCGCTGTGGGGGGGCTTCCGAGAACAGAGGCCTTGGCTTGGATCTCCGAAAATGAAGAGTTGGACCGGGGCTGGTATGCCGGTCCAATCGGATGGCTGCGTCCGGATGGAGACGGGCTGTTGGTGGTCGCCATTCGTTCGGTGCTCTTGAATGCAGAGCGAGCCCGAGCCTTCGTGGGCTGTGGGCTGGTGGAAGATTCGGACCCCAGCACAGAGTGGGAGGAAAGCGAGGCGAAGCTGCAACCGGCAGCGCGAGGTCTGGCGCCAAGTCACTCCAAAGAGGGCTGATTGGATGGAGGAAGGTGTGCGCAACCTGAGCCTCGCTCAGTCCGTGGTTGCCCATTGTATCGAGGCAGGCAGTCTGCACGCTGTGGTATCCCCCGGCTCCAGAAACACGCCGGTGGTGCTGGCGTTGCATGAGGCTGCCAAGGCCAAGCGTCTCACGATCCACGTCGTACTGGATGAACGAAGCGCTGCGTTTCTGGCCCTGGGGCTCTGCCGAGCATCCTTCTCGCCCGTCATCCTCTCTTGCACTTCCGGCAGTGCGGGAGCGCACTATCTGCCGGCACTCGCCGAGGCCCGGGAGCTTGGGCTTCCCTTGGTCGCCATCACAGCAGACCGCCCTGTTGAATTGCAGGGGAGAGGTGCGCCCCAGACCATGCCTCAAGAGACGCTTTTTGGGGACTTGGTGCGCACGAGCGTTACGCTGGAGCCAGGGCAGCCGCTGCCCAACCTCATGAAACAGGCTCAAGGCCCCCAACGAGGTCCAGTCCACTACAACCTCCGCTTTCGGAAGCCGCTTTGGGGGGATTTTGAGTGGCCGGAGTGGCCGGAGTGTGCCCCAGATGTACCCGAGAGAACGGCCCCGAGCTCGGCATTTCGTCGGGCTGTAGCTGGAGCACGGAGGGGTCTGATTGTGGTGGGGCCCCGTGAGAGGAGCCCGGACGGCCGGGGGGAGACAGCGTTGATTCGATTTGCGGAGCAGGCCGGCTGGCCCGTCCTCTCGGAGCCGGCAAGTGACGTCTGCAGCCCCTTGGTTCCCTTCGGCGCCGAGGCGTTTCTCCGTCGAGAGCAGCCACCCGGTGAGCCCGACCTTATTCTTCGAGTGGGTCGCTCTCCCACGGCAGGGCCCACCTCTAAGTTTCTGAAGCGTTGGGGTGCAGGCAAAACTTGGCTCATTGAACCGTCGGGCCGACTCTTGGACGGCGAGTGCATTGACCCGTTTGTGGAGGAGTGCAGTGTTGAGGCTGCCTTGGAGGGGCTTTCAACGGCACCGGCGGAGCCCGGTTGGCTCGAGGCCTGGCTGGAGGCTGGCCGACTTGCTCGAGCGAGCTTCGAGGCGGGTTCGCCGGATACACTCTGGGCCGGGACGGTGGTGAGAGCAGTCTGGTCGGCGCTGAGCTCGTCGGATGACCTCCATGTGGCAAGCTCCATGGCCATTCGGAACCTCTGCAGCTTCGCGGAGCTGGGCCAAGAGGGGCCCTGTGTCAGTGCGAACCGTGGCCTCAACGGCATCGACGGCACCATCGCCTGCGCTGTCGGACAGGCGCGGTGCTCCAGCCGTCCCATGACTGTGATGCTGGGCGACCTTGCCTTTCTGCACGACCAAGCCAGCTTGGCTCTTGTCGGCGCCGCGAACCTTCGGATCGTGGTGCTCGACAACGGGGGAGGGGCAATCTTTGAGCACCTGCCGATTGCGGGGCAGACGGAGGTGTTTGAGCGCTATTTTCTCACCCCCCAAGATGCCGACATTGGAGCGATTGCCCGGGCTCATGGGCTCGCTGTCGATCGCATCGGAAAGGTGTCTGAGCTGGAGTCAGCCCTCGAAAAGCCAGGGCCTCGTGTCCTTCATGTCGTGATGGATCGAGGCCAAGACTTTGCGATGCATCAGGCCTACTGGTCGGCCGTGAGGGGCGAATGAGTCAGCCCAGTGCTGTACGGGCTTGGCTGTTGGCCACTCGGCCGGCAACCCTGCTCGCCGGAGTGATTCCCGTGGTGGTTGCGGCAGCGATGGCGTGGGAGCACCCGCTTTTTCGGTGGGACATGGCCCTCTTGGCGGGTTTCGGCGCCGTTCTAATCCAGATCGCAACCAACTTCGCCAATGACTACTACGACTTCATCAAAGGGGCGGACAACGACGACCGGGTGGGTCCCAAGCGGGCCACTCATCAGGGTTGGATCACCCCGGAGGGAATGAAGCGGGCCACCTTGGTGGTGCTGGCCGTCGCTCTTTTGATTGGACTCGTGCTCATTGAGCGTGGTGGTTGGCCGATCGCAGCCCTTGGCCTCTCGAGTCTCCTGTTGGCCGTTGGGTACACGGCAGGTCCGTTTCCACTGGCCTACTTGGGCTTGGGCGATGTTTTTGTGCTGCTCTATTTCGGACTTGGGGCCACGGTAGGGAGTGTCTGGGTGATGAGCCTTGAGGCGCCGATGGCGGCGTGGATCGCAGGAGTGGGGCTCGGCGTGTTGGGAACTGCGGTACTGGTGGTGAACAATCTCCGAGACCGCCACACGGACGCAGAAGTGGGAAAAAACACCTTAGCGGTGCGATTTGGCGAGCGCTTTGTTCGGAGGGAGTACGCGCTGCTCTTGGTTGTTGCGTATGGAGTGGTGGCGCTCGGTGTGGCTTTGGACGCGCTGCCCAAGGGCTGTCTTTTGGTCCTGTTGAGTCTGCCACTCGCGGTGAAGACGGCCCGGAGTGTTTTTTCTTTGGAGGGAACAGCACTGAATCCACTCCTTGGCGCCACTGCGCGGCTTGAGGCCGTGTACGGTTTGCTCTTTGCGATAGGTTGGAATCTGTAAATGGACATCACCCCTTACTCCATTCCCCTCAGTACTCCACTGAAGACTTCGGTCGGAACCATTGAAAATCGTGAAGGTTTTTTGGTTCGGATTGAGTCGTCGGGCTTCGTGGGCTTTGGAGAAGCAGCACCCATGAAGCCGTTTTCGATTGAGGGGTTGTCCGACTGTGAGCGGGATCTGGGCCGTGGGATGGCTCGGATTCGAGAAACGGGCCCCGGTGAAGCACTGACAGCCTTGCCGTCCGATCTGTGCAGCTCAGCCCGCTGCGGCTTGGAGGTCGCGCTCCTCGACTGGATGGCGCGTCAGGCCGATGCACCACTGAGCTTTTTGTTGGGCGGAGAGGGGCTCGACATGCTTCCAGTCACCGCACTTGTGGGCACAGCTGAGGATGGTGCAGCGGCGGTGAAGCGGGGGCATCGGCTGATGAAGCTGAAGGTGGGCGTCTTGCCACTCGAGGAGGAAGTTCAGCGCTTGGAGTCGTTTCTTGCGGCTCAAGAGGTGCCTGTTTTGTT
>JAYXVV010000028.1:0-56643 GCA_036021505.1 Myxococcota bacterium
TACTTCCCTGCATTCGAAAGACAGAGTACCGAGACGATGAACTCCCTGCGAAGGTCGCAGGAGACGAGATCGGAAGCTACCAATCCATCGACTGCATTCTTCTCCGCTACGTCATTGAATACCAGGATGTGGTCCGCGAACAGGAATAGGGCCGCCTCGCCGCCGGGTCCCGAGGACCACCAGCAAAAAACCCATCGCGCCTGCAGAGAACGGAATCGCAGTGGAGTTGCAACCGCAGCCTCCGAGCTCCCCTGCGAGTTCAGCGGCCCCCACGGTATCAACTGTGCCCGTGTCTCCGGAATCCGAGGTGTCGGAGGAATCCGAGGTGTCCCCTGTCTCACCGGTTTCTGCCGTGTCGCAGGGCGTCGCAGTATCCGAGGTGTCACAGGGTACCGCGGTGTCGGCGGTATCCGGTGGATCTGAGGTGTCGGAGGAGTCCGAGGTGTCCGAGGTGTCCGCCGTGTCACAGGGCACGGAAGAATCCGCGGTATCGCAGGGTGAACCGGTCTCCGCGTACACCGGGAAAGTTGCCCAAAAACAGAACATCAGCGCGATCGACTTCAAAAGACCTCCAATAAAGGCATCCTATCCCACTTCAATCGGTGGCCGACAGTGCTTCTTCAGGATAAATGCGCTGGCTCGCGAAAAATTCAAGAGGCACCCCCGGAGGAATGAATGGCCGCCAAGCGACCTTCTATCGCAAGTCTTGTTCGAGATGCAGGTGCATCCGAAGCAGGATTCGTCACCGCACTCGACACCGTTCTCAAAGAGAAAGACACCGACCGATTCGTCGAATTCGCCACGCGCCTGAACCAGCCGCTCCGAATGGAGGGCAACGATGAGGAAGCTGCCGGAATCGATACACTCGAGATCGATGTGTCCGACTTCGACACAGAGACCATCTACGCCGGTGCACTCAACAAGTTCAATGCACGCCACATGCGGAAGATCAAATGGCACATCTCGCATCCGGACATCGACACCGTTGAGCCGGGAATCCGGATCTACCGGTGCATGGCTCGTATTTCTGAGCTTCGTCTGCGGCGAATGATTGCACTGCTGAACTCCAAAGAGGTCCTCAATCCCACCGAGTGGGGACTGGCCCGCGAGCTCATGAACTGTGCCTACCGCGAATTTCGAGATGCCACCGAGCTGGTCACCCAGACCTGGCTCGACTCCCTCTTCGAAAACTTTGAGCACGACGAGGTGCGTCAGCGCTTCTCCGATCTCCCCAATGTCGTCGACAGCTGGGCTGACCGTCTTTCGGCCCTCCGAGACGAGGTGGAAACCCGACGTGCCGACATGGCCGTCCAACCTCCCGAGCCGTACCCCACGGTTCGCCCCCCCCGTTACTTCGGTGGAGACCTCATGGCTCAGTCCGCCTGGAAGCACTACTGGGGTGAGGTCGGCACACTCGCCGACAGCCTCCGTCAGCACGTCGGTGTCTGACCGAGCCCGTCACCCCGACGAAAAAAGGGCCGCCACCACACCGGAGGCGGCCCTTTTCGTTTTGAGCCATTCCCGACACCTCACCCTCAACGCTCACACGTTCCGGTAAAGGTAAAGTCTCGGATCCGGAGCCGGGGTGCCGCATAGGCTCCGCCGTGCTCGGACCAGAAGGTGGCCACCGAGTGCAGCTGGTCGCCCAGTCCATCGATGCGCTCAAAGGCCTCCAGGAGGTTCTCCGTAAAGCGAAGATCGCGAACCGCTTCCCCAAGCTGGCCGTCACGCACCTCAAAGACACCGTCACGGGTGAGCCCTGTCATTCGAGCCTTTTGGGGATCGAGGCGGCCATTTACGTAGTGAAAGCGATGCACATGAAGCCCGTAGTCCAGACCATCGAGCAAATCTCCGGAGTCATTTCCCGCCGCCATAACCACCGCCCCAGGTGTGGGACCGTCCACTGGAAACCGCTCATCAATGGCCCAATGCCCGGTCGAGGAGCAGCCGTTTCTCTTTGCAGAATGGCGATCATGCACCACATCACCCGCACACCCGTTGACGATGAAATCCACCCGTCTGCGCGAGACACCTTCCCGGTCAAAACTGACCGGAACAATTTGAGCCTCGGGCCCTGGATCGTACATCGATACCTTGGAGCCCGTGACCTTTTCTCCGAGTCGGCCTTTCAAGAAACTGCGGCCCTCTTCCCAGGCCCGTGCCCCAAAGGCGATTCCAGAAAACCACTCCAAGAGCTCGATCACAGCCTCAGGCTCCAAGACAACGTCATAGCGACCTGCTGGGAGGCTCTTGGGGGCTCGAGCGGCGTACGCCACAGCAGCCGCATGGCCAGCGAGCCGAGGGAGATCGAGATCTGAGGATCGGTTGACGAGGGCACCACCGTGTCCACTGCCCTCCCCACAGCTGGCAATGAAGCGAACGTAGGCGCTCGTGGACCGACCCGAACGGCGAAGGCCGCTGGTGTTCACAATCGCCCTCACACCGCCCCGACGACAGAGGATCCCAGCAAGAGCCGCATGGTGCTCCCGAGCTGCATCCAGAGCACCCGCGAGTTGGGATTCTTCGTGTTCAGGGTCCCCCTCGACCGTCGCTTCATCCCAAATTTCCTCACCCTGGAGCTCGCCTGCATCCGCTTCATTGGGAAGTGACGGCCGGCCATCCAGATTCGGTGCCAACCGGGCTGTCTCGATGGCTTGCTTGGCGACCCGCTCCAGCCCTGCGTCACTGAGATCGTTGCTGAAAGCCACGCCTTCTCCGCCGCCAACCAAAGCCCGAACAATCACCTTTGCGTCCTCGACTTCCGCATGATGGAGCACGACGCCACCGCCAAGCCGAGTCAGCCGATTGCGCCCAAGCAAAACTGTGGCCTGGACCGGCACATCTCCCGCTTTTCTGCAGACTGCCTCTCCAATTTCGAGGGCCCTGGATTCCTGGAGTACACTCAAAGCAGCCTCACCTTTCTAAACCGTGCTGGCGCACAGCCATGACTCACGTGGATCAGCTGCATCGGATCGCCTTTTCCACAGAAAGCCCACCCCCACTGAGCCCACTCTTCCTCGCCGCAGATGGCATCGCAGGCTCCCCAAAATGTCGGGGTCTTCCCCGTGTAGACCGGGTCCCGATAGAGGCCCTTGATCTCTCCGTCTTCGATGCGATAGGCCGCCTCACAGCCGAACTGAAAGTTGAGCCGCAGCTGATCGATGCTCCAGGCTCGGTTTCGAGACAGCAGAAATCCTCGCTCCGTCGAAGCGACGAGATCGTCCAGACTGCCCGCATTCCCTGGCGCAAGGTTCACGTTGACCATCCGAACGATGGGTACTCCTGTCCAGGAGTCCGCCCTCATGGCAGAAGCCTGCGGTGTGTTGAGCCGGTCGGCCGATTCTCTGCCCGAGAGCCAGCCTTTGAAACGCCCATCCTCCACCAAGGGGATTCGTGTTGCGGGTGATCCCTCATCGTCCCACCCAAAGGATCCAGCAGCTCCCACTGACGTTCCTTCGGCATACAGGTTGACGATGTCCGACCCATAGCGCTCACCGAGCTGTGGAGGCTGCAGAAAGCTTCCTCCCGCCAAGCTCATTTCCTCGCCAAGCACCCGATCGCCCTCCACCGGATGCCCACACGACTCGTGAATTTGCAGCGAGAGCTGGGCGCTGTCGAGAATGATGTCGTGTTCTCCCTCGGGGACTTTGGGAGCGTGGAGGAGCTGCCGCGCCTCTTCTGCAATCTTGGGAGCTTGGTCGTGGATGTCGTGAGACAGCACATACTCCCACCCCCGACCCGCAACGTTTCCATCTTCCGACTTCGGCCAGGTTCGAATCTGCACCAGACCGTCCTTGACTGCAGTGGCCCCGATGGACACACCCGTGATGACCTGTTCCTGGGTCCAATCCGACCCCTCTGTCGAAACAAACTGGGTGACCCGCTTCAAGGCCATGGTCTGGGCGCTTGCTACAGAAACATCCCCCATCGCCTCAGTGGCTTCTCGGAGCCAATCCAGCTTTTCATCCAGTGGGACAGTGAACGGATCCACCTTGCAGGGTGAACGCCAGTGGCCCACTGCTGGGGGATTTTTCCCGATTTCGATGCGCTCGTAGGCGTGGGGTGCGGCAGCGCGAGCCAGGCGAACAGCCCGATCGACCACCGCCTCCGGCTCGTCCACACTCTGACTGGCCGCGTATCCCCAGCCTCCATCGAGGACTCGAATGCCGAGGCCACGACTGAGGGTTCGATTGCACACCGTCACTTCACCATTCCGGAAGGCCAACCACTCCAGTTGAAGCTCTACCCACCGAATCTGACCCAGGCGGACGCCGTGGGACGTCATGCGATCCAGTGCTTTCCGAAGAGTCCCGTTCACTGAGGCACCACCTTGATGGGAAAGTCCGTCAGATCCGCCTCAAAGCTTCCGTCCTCAATGGCGCCATAGAGGTAGCTGTTCACCGGCTTTTCGGCAGGCGCATAGTAGCTGGTCGGATCATGGACCTCCATGACGTAATTCAGTACGGTTCCCCAACAGTTCGGGAGGTCTGTGACCGACTGGGCGAGCAGTGCTCCCTCGCCTCGACCGTCGGTACTGCCTGAGCCCAATGTCCCTGGCTCCCAGGAGCGGTCAACCAGAGCAACCTCGAGATTGGCCACCCCGTTGCCCTGTCCATCCACTACGGCAAAGAGAACGCTGACGTCGTGAGGTACCGGGTCACCACAGCCCGTGGCTGAGCCCGTTTCCTGGCCATCCGACTCATCGGAAGCGCAGGCCCACAACAGAGGAATCAAAAGAAAAAGTCGCATGACTCCCTTTCTCCCCCAAGCGCTCCCGCAAGTCAACCGGAAGCATCCACTCTCCGAAGAACCCACTCGATGATCCGCTCCTCCGGAACAAAATCATGGAGTACACCCAGCCGGAGAGCACGGATTCCGGCGCTGACAGGATCCGTCGAGGAAGGCTCCGTGTCCTGTCCCGCCGCACGAAGAAGAGCCTCAGGAATCATGCCCACAAGCTCCGACCCTCGAATCTCAATGCCCTCGGCTGAGCACATCTGAGAGAGCCGCTGAAAGACTCGATGCGGTGGTGCTTCGTCGGTGTTTGTCAGGTTCATGGTGACCTGCGCCAGACCATCTCGCTTGGAGTACCACCCCAGTGCTCGGAGTCCAGGGAGCCCCTCTGACACACGCTGAACCACTGACCCATCCTTCGCTCGACGGACCCTCTGAAACTCCCGTAAGCTGCCCGCCATTTTCCTCGCAAGTCCGACGTTGTCGGTGCTGATTGTGCAATTGAGCGCTACCAAGAGCCCACGAGCACCGACCGCGGTAGCCCCGGCAGTGGGGTGCATGCTCTGCGGACCAAAATCCACCGCCTTGCTCAGAAGTTTTTTAGGGAGGCCCTCGAATTCCCCCCTCCGAATGTCATGCAAGTAAACAGCCTCGGGGGAGAGGGCCGCTGCACCATAGAACCAACCCGGCAAGTCCAGCTCCTCGCCCAGCCGACGCCCCAATCGGTGAGCGCTCTGGATGCAGTCCTCCATTGGGGTTCCGGCCCAAGGCACGAAGGGCACCACGTCTGCGGCACCCATCCGAGGATGGCTTCCGGAGTGATGCGTCATGTCGATCGACTCGATCGCGGCCGCGACTCCCCGAAACAGGGCTTCCTCGACAGCCTCAGCCTTCCCCAGAAGGGTCATCACCGACCGATGGGTATCGGCCTCGGGATCCACGTGGAGAAGCTGCGCTCCCGGAACCCCCTCCATCGCAGAAGCGATTCGAGCGACCGCATCCGGGTCGCGGCCCTCCGAGAAATTCGGAACGGCTTCCAGGGTGTTCACGGGTAGATCTCAGCAACCAAACCGCATGCACGCGCCCGATCAGCGATCCCTTCCAACTGGTCTACGCTGAGCGGACCGAGCGAAGGGTCCGCCGGTTTCCGAGCCACGGTGTACACCTGGACTCGCTCAATCTGGGCACCCTCGCCTACCATGGCCTGGAGCCTCTCTCCCCACGCGTCGAGTTCTTCTTCTGAAGCGGCCTCTCCGTCTTTTTGAAGAAACATGGACTGAATGTGAACGGGCCAAATCCTCGCCACCTCGGCGATGTTGGTGCAGATTCGATCCAGGGACAAGGAGGTTCCACAAACCCACTTGAAGTAGGGATCCGTACCGGCATCCAGCTTGGCCCACACGCGTCCACCACGGGCATGCAAGCGCTCAAGCGCGGTCCCGACCGACTTGCGATGAAACAAGCTGGCGTTGGTGATCGCCACAAGCGGAACATCGGAAAAGCCGTACTCATCCCGGACATCGGCCACCCGATCAATGAGACCCGCAAGTCCAGCGTAGCTGGTGGGTTCACCATCGCCGGAAAAGGCCAGGTCGCAAAGACGCCTCAAATCCGGCCGAACGGTGTCGAAGGGAGCCCTCTGCCACAGGGTCCCGTCTGCCGCCCAAGAAAGGAGCGCTTCAAGTTCCGCCAGGAGGATCGCCTCATCCACCGAACGAAATGCGGGTGCGATGCTGCGGTCCACCTGACAGTAGGGACAGTCGAAGTTGCAGACCTTGTCCGGGTTGAGGTTGATGCCAATGCTCAGTCCTCCAGAGCGCCGCGAGACCACGGGGTAGACGTAGCGGTTTTCACCCAGAGAACGGCGGTGGTCTTTGAAGTCCAGACGGCGAGGGGGCGAAGGAGTCAGCATGCTGTATGGCTAACCGACATTGGAAGCTGTGCGAGTTCCCGCAAAAGGGATACACGCAGAAACCAATCTTTGGAGGCACCATGTTCTCACTACTTCTCCTCGTCGCCTGCGGCAGTGGCGACTCTGCAAACGCACCAATCCCCGGTACCCTTCCCAACGGGGGCGAAGTCATCCATACGGCCCATGGTGTCGATGTCGGCCAAGAGCTCCTCGACGCCTTCCTCTCCGGACTCACCGAGGAACAAGCCGAGCAAGCCAATCAGGCCTCAAACCGGCTGCGACTGGCCTCCGAACTGGCCAAAACCGAACTGCTCTACCGGGAAGCCATCGAGCGGGGCATTCACCTCAAGGAATCCACGCAAGCCCAGATCCAAATTTCCAACCGCGAGCTCCTGGTGACCCTCCTCAAACAGGACGCTCTGGAAGCCGGCTCCACCGACGAGGCCATCCAAGCCTACTACGACAAGCACATCATGCAGTTCAAGGTGGATCAGCGAGAGCTCGAGCTTATTGCGACACCCGACCTCGACACCGCCAATCGACTCAAGGCAGAGATCGAGGGCGGTGCAGACTTTGCTGCACTGGCCTTGGAACACAGCGTGGACGAGCGCTCGAAGTCCGAGGGAGGCAAGATCGGTTGGGTCCCACTGCCCTCCCTGGTTCCCGACGTCGCCTCAGTCATCGAGGGGGCTGCTGAGGGCGATGTCGTCGGCCCCATCAGCCTTGGCGGTGCTCATGGGATTTTCCGAGTCGGTGCTTCCCGGGATTTGATTCCAATTGAGGATGTCAAAGAGGGCATTTCTGAGGATCCCAAGTTCCAGGCCTCTGTGCTCGAAGACTTCGTCGTTGAGCTGGGTGGAGACGCGTCACCCACCTTCAATCCTGCCCTCTTGGAGGGGCTCGAGGGAGTCAATCTTCCCCAAGGCCATCCTGGCGGCAGCCATGCCGGCCACAACCACTAAGGATTGCGCCTTGGCACACCCTTGGGTCCTCATTCTCGGCGTTTCCTCGGGATTCGGCGCCGCGGCTGCGAAAGCCTATGCCGCTGCAGGCTATCATGTCGCCGGTGTTCACCTGGACCGCAGCAGCACCCTCCAGCACGCCAAGGCGCTCCAAGCCCGCATTGAGGCCGAAGGACAACTGTGTGTGTTCTTCAATGTCAATGCTGCGGACGACACCAAGAGGGGTGAGGTCATCTCGGATTTACGAGAGCGCATCTCGGGCTCAGGCGGCGAGCTTCGCGTCCTGCTGCACTCCTTGGCGTTTGGGAGTCTCCTTCCGTTTGTTCCCTCCGAGGACCAACGTGCGCTGAGCACCAAACAGATGACGATGACCCTTGAGGTCATGGGCAACAGTCTGGTGTGGTGGACACGTGACCTGGTGTCTGCGGGCCTTCTGGGACCTCAAAGTCGGGTTTTTGCCATGACCTCGACCGGATCCACCAGTGCCTTCCATGCCTACGGTGCTGTTGGAGCCGCCAAGGCATGCCTCGAGAGCCACGTGCGCTACCTCGCCATGGAGCTCGCCGAGCGGAGGATCACCGTCAACGCGGTGCTCGCCGGGGTTACCGATACCCCCGCTCTCCGAAAGATTCCTGGGCATGAGGAACTTCTCGAAGCCGCTCTGAAGCGCAATCCCTCGGGGCGTCTGACGGAATGCGAGGATGTAGCCGCTTGCCTGGTTGCCCTCTCGGGAGAAGGAACGGCCTGGCTTACAGGAAACACACTTCGGGTCGATGGGGGCGAGAGCGTCTGCTCATAGGCCCATCGAGGCCTCCAAGGCTCGCACCTCTGCGACTTTCTCCACGAAGAGTGCTCCCGCCTCCTCAATTTCCTCCCGGGTGTTGAAGCGACCAATCCCGAAGCGAATCGCTGTGTGCTGCTCCCGATCCGAGCGCCCAAGCGCCTGAAGCACGTGAGACGGCGTCAGACTGCTCGAGGCGCATGCGGAGCCTGAGGAGACGGAGACCTTGCGCGTGGCCATCAACAAGGCCTTGGCATCGACATCCGGAATCGACACGTTCAGGTTGTTCGGAAGCCTCTGTTCCATGGAGGCATTGAGCGCGATCCCGGGGATGCCTTGCAGGAGGATCTCCCACAGACGATCCCGGAGGCTTTTGAGACGGTCCACTTCTCCATTGCTCAGGGCCTCTTTGGCATAGAGACAGGACTTTCCAAGCCCCACGATTTGGTGGGTAGCCAAGGTTCCTGACCGCAAGCCTCGCTCTTGACCTCCCCCGTGGATCAGTGGGCTCAGCTTCACACGTGGACGCCCACGACGCACATAGAGCGCCCCGATCCCTTTGGGCCCATGCATCTTGTGGGCGGTGATGGAGAGCATGTCGGCGCTCATCTCGACCACATCCACTGGAATCTTCCCCGTGGCTTGCGCCACATCCGCATGGAAAAGAACACCACGATCGCGGCAGAGCGCACCAATGGCGTCGACCGGCTGAAGGCTCCCGATTTCGTTGTTCGCCATCAGTACGGAGACCAGGATGGTGTCCTCTCGGATTGCATCGGCCAGGGTCTCCAGATCGACCAAACCGGTTTCCTGAACCGGTACCACCGTCGTCTCAAAGCCCTCGGGCTCCAGAGCTTCACACGCATCCAAGGTGGCTTTGTGCTCCGTGGACAGTGTGATGAGGTGCTTTCCTCGATGCTGGTTGGCCCTCGCTGCTCCAATGATCGCGAGGTTGGTGCTCTCAGTGGCCCCTGAGGTGAACACGATTTCTTTCGGGCTTGCCCCCACCAAAGAGGCAACTTCTTCCCGTGCAAGCTCGACCGCTTCCTTGGCAAACCACCCCATGGAATGGCCGGAGGACGCAGGATTTCCGAAGTGCTCTGTGAGGTAGGGAATCATTGCCTCGGCAACCCGGGGGTCCACCGCGGTGGTTGCATGATTGTCCAAATAGATGAAAGCAGGGCGAGCCATAGGGTTTCAAGTACCTCAAGAGAGCTGACGCCACCAGGAGTCGAAGAAGAAGAGCGTCCAGAGTTTGAGTCCGTGGTTGACCTCGCCTCGTGAATGCTCATCGGCCATCTTCCGAATCGCATCTGCGCGAAAGAGACCCAGAGGATCGTCACAGAGCGATTCCACTCGCTCGCGAAGCACCCCCTCCCAGGGTCCTCGTAGCCAATCATGGAGCGGGGCAGGCATTCTTCGATCCGGCCTCCACACCAACTGAGAGGGCAAGTGACGACTCACCAGCTGCCTCAGCGGCCAACGCCCGAAAAATCTCCCACCATGGCGCTTGACCTTTGCGGCTCCCGGCCAGTTTGCACACAGCTTCACCAGTTCCGTGTCCAACATCGGAAATCGAACGTCCAGGCCGGTGATGGCCCCTACACCGTCTGCACGCTGCAGCGTATCCTCCGCCATCCAGCCGCGCGCGTACACATGGAGAACCTCATTGATCGGGTCCGTCTCCACCTCGTTGTAGAAAGGCTCGAGCATGGTGCGACGCATCCCTGAGCGAACTTGCCCTGGGTCACGCAAGACAGCCATTCGGGCATTCACATCAAAGGCATTGGACCCACCAATCAGACGTGCAAGCCCTGGAGAATCCGCCTCATCGGCTTTGGAAAACCCCAGTATTCGACTCGCCCGCTCCACCGCTCGACGGGCACGCTCCGGTGTTCGAGAAAGCAGCCGAGCCTTTGAAAGCTCGCGAGCCAAGCGGGTTGCCGCAGTGCCCGCCAAGAGCTCGTCCGCACCTGTACCCGTAAGCAGAACATCCACCTCCCGACTCGCACGTTGGCAGAGCAGGTACTCACAAACTGCAGCCGGGGAGGTCAACGGCTGCCCCACCGAGGCCGTAACGGTGTCGAGTGCGCCAAAAAAATGCTCCGCCTCGATGCGTACCGCTCGGTGCTCCGTTCCAAAAAGCGTTGCTGCACGTGAGGCAAAGGCCTGCTCGTCCACATGGGCGTCCGCGAGAGCGAGGTAATAGGAGCGCGGATTTGGAAGTTGATTCCGAGCGGTCATGGCGGCAATGGCTGAGCTTGCCGAACCTCCGGAGAGCAGAATCCCCACTCGCTCTCCGTGTTCGGCCCGGCGACCCACAGCTCGCGACAAGGCGGATTCAAGCTGCCAGACCGCCTCTCCCTCCTCAGGGAGGGCAGTGTTCTCCGGGCAGTACACCGGCAGATTCCATCGATTCAGCCGTACGCTTCGACTGTCCACCCGAGCCCAATGTCCGGGGGGAAGCTGCGAGACGCCGCGGAGCAATGTCCGGGGAGCGTGGGTGTAGCGAAAGGACAGGTACTCGGCGAGCTCCTCGTAGGCGAAATCCCGACCGAGCCAATCCAAGCGCAGCAGGGCTCGAGGGTCAGAAGCGAAGGCAAACTGCGTCCCCTCACGAGCGTAGAAGAGGGGCTTGGCTCCAAAGCGATCACGAAACAGCCAGAGGGTTGCAGGATCGGACTCCCAGATGGCGATCGCGAAATCGCCCTCGAGCTCCGCGAGAAAGTCCGCACCCCAGTACAGCCACGCCCGCAAGATAAGCTCCGACTCCCTCAACCCCTCCGTTTCTTGACCTGCACGAATCAAGCGCTGCCGAAGCTCTTGGATTCCATGAATCCGACCGTCCAAGACAAGTGTCTTTCCGTCCATCTCCGCCGGCGCAAAACCCGACTGGCTTCGTTGCACCATTGCCACCGGTCCAGCACTCCAAAAAGAGGCCTGTTCTCCGCGATGCGCGAGAGCATTCGACAACCGACGAATCTCTCCTCGTGGCCGTTCTCCCGCGAAATAGATGCCGCCGGCAATCCCTGCCACCTGCACTCCTCCATTCTTGCTTTTCGAGCTTACCCCGAGTCGACATGACCGAAGTGGATTAGGTGTCAGGCATGCTCTCTTTACTGCTTACATTCCTGGGCTGCTCGGCCTCATGCCAATCGGAAAGCTCTGAGCCAGACGTCCTGCTGATCGTCATTGATACCCTGCGCGCGGACCGACTTGGATTTGCGGGTCACGACCGTGAGACGTCCCCCAATATGGATGGTCTGACCGAAGACTTCACCTGGTTTTCCCGGGCCTATGCCACGTCCAGTTGGACCCTTCCCTCAACTGCATCCATCCTGACAGGACTGTTGCCCCATGAGCATCGCGTGGTCCGCGATGGCCTCAAGACCGACCTCTTCGGTCGCCTGAACCCCACCTTGGTCACTGTCGCAGACCACTACAAATCCAAGGGTTACCGGACCGGCGCATTCATCAACAATGCCTATCTCGCTCCCGACTTTGGACTGAACCAAGGCTTCCAGACCTACGACTACGAGGGCGCTGGACCCATCGGTCACCGCACGGGTGTAACCACGGTTGAGAAAGCCCTCGCCTGGTTGGAGGAGGATCCCGACCCTGCCTTTCTGATGGTCCACATCATGGAGCCGCACGCCGACTACGAACCCGACCCCGAGTTTCGCGGTCGGTTTACGGAGTCGCAACCCTCTGAACTGGAGATGCCGTTGGGGGAGCTTGTGGGACAACTCATCGAGCGGCGGGTGGAGATCTCCGAGGAGGACAAGGACTTCATTCGAGCCGCTTACGATGAGGAAATCTTGAGCGCGGACAAAGCCGTCGGCCTGCTGATCGACGGGTACAAAAGTCAGAACCGTTACGAAAAGGCCGTGATCGCCATCACCTCCGATCACGGTGAAGAGCTCTGGGACTACGGCGGCTATGAACACGGACACACCACCCTCACACCCGTGACCCAGGTCCCGCTTATGATCAAAGCGGACGGCGTCTTGCCCGGCGAGAATGCCACGGTGGTGAGCATCAAGGACCTGTACCCGGCCCTGGTCGGTCAAACCGGTCCGATCATCGAATTCGCGAGGAGTGAGGCGGTTGACACCACGCAAATCGTGTTGGCCGAGGACATTCTCTATGGTCCTCCCCAGATCTCCGTGATTACCGATGACCTGCGGCTGCAGATCAGTCCGTCTCTCAACCGCATGGCCCTCTTCGAACTCGACGAGCGCGGACGAGAAACCGCAGACATCAGCAACGACCTGGAAAAGCGCGAGCAAAGCCAGCCTCTCCAAGCCTATCTGAGGAGTGTCCGGCCAGGCACAGGAGCCATTAAGGCCTTCGACCCCATTCAGGTTCAGAACTTCTCGGACTTCGATCAGCTCCGTGCCCTCGGCTACGTCGATTAGTCGGCCATGGGCTCCGTCATCGAGCGGAAATCAAGCAGCTTGTCCAGTTCCTCAGCGCTGAGCGTGCCCCGGTCCAGGGCCACCTCACGAATGCTCTTGTTTTCCTTGAAGGCCACCTTCGAGAGCGTGGCGGCCTCGTCGTAGCCAATGACCGGTGCAAGGCTGGTGCAGATCGCGAGATTTCGCTCCACCGTTTCCAGACAACGATCTTCGTTGGCCTCGATTCCCGCCACACATTTGTCGGTGAAGGCCACCGCAGCTCCTGAGAGAAACTGAGTGGAATCGAGGAGGTTGATGGCCATCACAGGCAGGAACACATTGAGTTCGAAATTTCCCGAGGCCCCGCCGACATTCACAGCAACGTCGTTGCCCATGACCTGGGCACACACCATGGTCACGGCCTCGCAGAGCACCGGGTTTACCTTGCCCGGCATGATCGAGGAACCCGGTTGGATCTCGGGCAGCCGGATCTCAGCAAAGCCTGTCCGTGGACCACTCGATAGCCAGCGAATGTCATTGGCAATCTTCATCAGACTCGCTGCGATGGTCTTGAGTTGGCCGTGAGCCTCCACGACAGAATCCCGCGCACCCTGAGCCTCAAAATGATTTGTGGCCTCGTAAAAATCGAGCCCGGTTTCTGCGCAGATGTGGGCAATGGCGCGTCGAGGAAAATCTGCAGGGCGATTGATGCCGGTACCCACCGCGGTTCCTCCGAGCGCCAGGTCCAGCTTGGCGTCTCGAGCCGACTCTGCTCGTGCAATGCCTTTCTCGATCTGTGCAGCCCAGCCTGAGAACTCTTGACCGAGTCGGATTGGGGTGGCATCCATCAGGTGAGTTCGGCCAGACTTGACGATGTGATCGAAGGCGGTTGCTTTCGCCACCAACGCTGCATGGAGATGCTTCAGGGCCGGAATCAGATCCTCTTGAATCGCCGTTGCGCCCGCGACGTGAATCGTCGTGGGAATCACGTCATTCGATGACTGCCCCATGTTTACGTGATCGTTGGGATGCACCGGATCTTTGGAGCCGATTTCTCCACCCATCAACTCGATGGCGCGGTTGGAGATCACCTCATTGGCGTTCATGTTGCTCGAGGTGCCTGAACCCGTTTGGAACACGTCGATGGGAAAATGAGCGTCCAGCTGCCCATCGATCACTTCTTGCGCTGCGGCAGCGATCCATTCCGCTCGAGCCACATCCAGCAGTTCAAGCTCCTCATTGGCCAGACAACAAGACTTCTTCACGATTCCCAAGCTGCGAATAAAGCGGCGGGAGAAGCGACGACCCGAGATCGGGAAATTGTCCACCGCCCTCTGGGTTTGGGCACCGTAGTAGGCGTGCGAGGGAACGGGCACATTGCCCAAGGAATCTTTTTCGATGCGCTTGTCGCTCATGCTGGCCTCCATCAAGCCTGCGCCCTATAACCCCCGAGAGACCCCTTCCCAGAGACAATCCATGTCAACAGACATTCCCATTGACCAACGGCTGCGAATCATCGAGATTTACGCTTCCATTCAGGGGGAGAGTACCTGGACGGGTAAACCCTGTGTTTTCGTGCGCTTGGCCGGCTGCAATCTTCGATGCACCTGGTGCGACTCCGAGTTCACCTTTACCGGCGGTGAGCACCGAACCATTGAGGACGTGGCTGAGGAGGCCTGCTCTCATGGTGTCAACTTGATCGAAGTCACGGGCGGGGAGCCGCTCGCTCAACGGCAAGCGCTGCCCCTCATGCAGGCCCTTCTGGACCGTGGGAAAACCGTCCTCTTGGAGACCTCGGGAAGCCTGGACATCTCCGGGGTTCCGAAAGGTGTCCACATCATCCTCGACATCAAGTGCCCCGATTCCGGTGAGTCCGAGGCCAATCTGCTCTCCAACTTGGACCACCTCCGAGAAAGCACGGAGATCAAGTTCGTCGTTGCCTCCCGAAACGACTTCAACTGGGCGGTCGAGTTCTGCCGTGAGCACCCCGTGCTCAAGGGCCACGAATTGCTCTTCTCACCCGCTTATGGCCTTGTTGAGCCTTCCGTTCTCATCGACTGGCTCTTGGAGAGCGGACTCAACGCCCGGTTTCAACTCCAGACGCACAAGGTCATCTGGCCGCCGGATGCGCGAGGGGTCTGAACCGGCCTCCCCTGCAGGCACGCCGCTCGCCCACGCGCCCCAGATTTCGCAACTTGCCTCAATCCCATCCATTTGGGCTACAGTTGGGGTGGAGGAACGGACCATGGTCGGGTGGCTCAGCATATTGGCCTGCATCGGCGTCGGATCCGAGGAAACGGCCGATCCGAATTCCAGCGGTGTGGATTCACACGCCGATACACACGCTACCGACCCGGACACAACCGGAGATGATCCTGCTGGACCTGGCGAGTTCGAGGGTGCCGTCGTCACCGAGAACTGCACCTACAGGGACTACCCCTACGCCGTCGACATTCTGCTGTCCTGCGGCAGCGAGCGTTTCGGCTCCGAGCTGAGACTGCACACGTTTAAACGCCACAGCCACGGTCACGGCCGCGTGTTCAATGACCAACGCCTTACCCATCGAAACCAACAACTGTGGTTCGACGGCTACGCGCAGCCCCGATGCATCCGCTTTACCAACGATGGGCGTCTGATGCTCGAATCCGACGGCTCGGGATGCAGCACGGTCGAACTGATCCCTGTCCAAGACGGGTTTCGCATCGCTGAACCGGCCACTGGACGGTGCGCTGGACTCGGAGCAGCCGAGTGCGAAGATCACGCCTTCACGGGGGGCCGCGAGTGCGGGGGGACCGAACACCGATACCTTCCGTTGGTCATGGGCGACTGCAGCGATGCCCTCTCGTTTCGAGTCGAAACCGCGGCTGAGACCTGTGCAGAGGAATACCCCGAAAACTCCTGCTTCTAACAACGGGCAACACCGCCCTTGGTTTGTCGACCACCAGGACACCACCCTCCACATCGGACCAACGACGGCATGGGGAACCTGAAGACTACTGAATCAACGAGGCAATGGCCTGGGCAGAAATTCCCGCTTGCGCGCGGACGGCGACATTGGCCTGGATCACCATTTGTGCCCGAGCCATTTCAGCGGTTTGATGCGCGTAGTCGGTGTCCAACACTCGGGATTCGGCCACCGTGATGTTCTCCGCGTAGAGTTCCGATTGAGCCTTGGCCGCGGACATCCCATTGATGTCTGCTCCAAAGCCCGATCGAATGCTTCCCAGACGGTCCAGAGCGCGATCCAAAATCCGAAGAGCGTCTTGGGAGTGGGTGGTGGTCTTGACCCCCACCGCGACCCCGCCAAAGAGCGTAGAGGTCGTCATATCGGAGAAATCGATCGTCATCCGATCGCTGCTGGAGTTGTTGGCACCGAGCTGGAGCTGAATGCTCGTGCTGGATCCGTCTGCGTAGTTCAAACCGTTGAATTGCGAGCCGTTGGCAAGCCGATTGACCTCCTTCTGAACGGCAGCCATTTCTTCTTGCAGGTACCTGCGCTCCTGGCTTCCCAAAACATCCCCTGCGCCCTGAACGGCAAGCTCTCGCATGCGCATCATCTTGTCGGAGATCTGATTGGCGGTCGACTCCATGGTGTTCACCAGAGAGACGCCATCCGCAATGTTCCTCATGGCCACGCGAGTCGAGGTTCGCTGCGCATTGAGGTTCGAGGCCACGCCGGAGTTCGCAGCGTCGTCGGCCGCCGAGTTGATGCGACGACCTGTGGCGAGTTTTTCGTTGTGCCCTGAGAGCTCACGGTGGGCCTTCAAAAGATGCTTGGAGGTGACCGCTGCGCCGGGAATGCTGACTTTAAGAGGCATAAGCGAACACGCACTTTGCCCTTCTCGCCTACGCCAGTGCTCTCCACCCCCGGGATCGACTCTCCCAGAAAGAACTTGAGGACACCGGACAAATAAAACCATTTTCCGTCACGGAATTCCCAAGTTCCTTGACTCTCACGGGCATTCGCTTACGCTGAGATCCTCAAAACTGAACCACCATTCAGAATCAGGAATCCAACGATGACCATTCACATCAAACGCGTCGCTGTTCTCGGTGCCGGTGTCATGGGGCAAGGCATTGCCTCCCATCTTGCAAACGCGGGCATTGAAAGTGTGCTCTTCGACATGGTTCCCCGGGATCTTCCCCCGGGTGGTGACCGAAGAAAACTGGCCAAAGACGGCATCAAGAATGCCCTCAAATCGAGCCCAGCCTCGTTTTACACCGCCTCTTTCGCCGATCGGATTGTCCCGGCAAACTACGAAGACGACGCCGGCTTGTTGGCAGACTGCGACCTCATCATCGAGGTGGTCGTCGAACGCATGGACATCAAGAAGATCATCTTTGATTGGGTGGCTGAGCATCGTGCCTCGGGGTCCATCGTGGCTTCCAACACTTCAGGGCTCGCGCTCCAAGAAATGTCCGCTGCCATGAGCGAAGAGATGCAGCAGCACTTTTTGGTGATGCACTTCTTCAATCCCGTTCGCTACATGCGTCTCTTGGAGCTTGTCTCCGGTCCTGCAACCCTGCCCGAGGTCACCCAAACCGTCGCAGATTTCGGAGAGCGTGTACTCGGAAAGGGGATTGTCTACGCCAAAGACACCCCCAACTTTATCGCCAACCGCATCGGTACCTACGGGATCTGCGCCATCTTTGGCCACATGCAGCGCCTTGGACTCGGCGTGGAAGAGGTCGATGCCATCTTCGGTCCGGCCATGGGGCGACCCAAGTCCGCTGTGTTCCGGACCTGCGATCTCGTCGGCCTGGACACCCTCGCCCATGTCATCGCAACCGTCTACGAAGGCTGCCCCGACGATGAAGAGCGAAGTGCATTCAAGGTGCCCACTTTTCTGCAAAACCTCATCGACAACGGAGCGCTCGGCGGAAAAACCGGGGCTGGCTTCTACAAGAAGACCAAGGTCAGCGGAAAATCGGAAATCCTTGCTCTCGATCTCGCGTCGGGAGAGTACCGACCCAAGCAGAAGGTTCGCTTTGAATCCACCGGAGCCGCGCGTAAAAAGAGCAATTCAGGCGACTCCATGAAGGTCTTGGTCAACGGAGAAGACAAAGCCGCTGAGTTGGCATGGGCAGCCACAGCCGATGTGCTCGTCTATTCTGCGAACCGCATCGGTGAAATTGCGGACGACATCGTCAACATCGACCGTGCCCTTCGCTGGGGCTTTGCCTGGGACATGGGTCCCTTTGAAAGCTGGGACGCCTTGGGCGTCGAAGAGACCGTGGCAAGAATGAAGGCTGAAGGCCGGACTCTTCCGGAGTGGATCGACGCCATGCTTGCCGCAGGTCGAGAGCGCTTCTACGAACGGGATGCCGAAGGCTACATGACCTTCTGGGACATGGGTGAGGCCAAACGCGTCCCCGGGTCCAAGGGGTGGCTCATTCTTGAAAACGAAAAGGCGCGCGACAAGGTCGTACAGCGCAATCCATCTGCCAGTCTCTACGACATCGGAGACGGTGTAGCTTGCCTGTCCTTCCACTCCAAAATGAATGCACTCGATGACGGAATCATCGGGCTCTACGAGGAGGCACTCAACCAGCTCGATGACGGCAAGTGGGAAGCTTTGGTGGTCGGAAACCAAGGAGGCACGGCCTTCTGTGCAGGGGCCAACCTCTTCATGGTTGCGATGGCCAGCATGCAGAAGCAATGGGACACCCTGGATCAGATGATCTCCAAGCTTCAGGAGGTCTGTGACCGCGCCCTGTACTCCACGCGACCGGTTGTGACCGCCCCATGGGGTCTGACACTCGGTGGGGGCTGTGAGGTGGCCATGCAGTCTGCAGCCACCCAGGCCGCTGGTGAGACCTACATCGGCCTTGTCGAGGTTGGAGTCGGCGTCCTGCCCGCCGGTGGCGGCTGCAAAGAAATGCTCGGCCGCTACTTGGGCAACATTCCCAAAGGCACCGACTATGATCCCAACCCCTTTGTTCAGGCCGCTTTCAAAAACATTGGCATGGCCGAGGTGGCCAAGTCTGCGGAGGAGGCTCGGGACATCGGCTATCTTCGCCCCACCGATGGGGTGACACTCGATCCGGATGCCCTGATTGCCGATGCGAAGAAAGTCGCCTTGGGACTCGCCCGCTCCAACTACAAACCACCGAGGAGGCGGAGTTTCAAGCTGCCAGGCGCCTCTGGACGAGGGGCGATCGAGGCCTTTCTCTACTCCATGCATGAGGGTGGCTTCATCACCGACCACGACTTGACGGTGGCAGGAAAAGTTGCCTGGGTCATGACCGGTGGAGACATTCCATCGGGGACTTGGGTCGATGAACAGCACATTCTCGACCTCGAGAGAGAAGGGTTTCTCTCCCTCTGTGGTGAGGAAAAAACTCTCGCCCGAATCCAACACATGCTCACCAAGGGCAAGCCCCTTCGCAACTAAACCGGAGACTGAACATGTCCAACGCAGTGGTTGTTTCAGCCGTTCGTACCGCCGTAACCAAAGCCAAAAAAGGAGCCTTCAAAGACACGCGTCCAGACGATCTCCTCGCCGAGATCCTGAAGGCCTCTCTGGGTCAGGTTCCGGGTCTTGACCCGAAAGAGATTGGCGACATCGTCATCGGAACCGCCATGCCCGAGGGTGAGCAGGGGATGAACGTGGCCCGCATCGCCGCACTCATGGCGGGAATTCCGGACGAGGTCCCGGCGATGACCATCAACCGCTTCTGCTCTTCTGGCCTTCAAGCGCTGGCCCAAGCTGCCGCGTGCATTGAGGCTGGCTGGTACGACGTTGCCCTCACCGGTGGTGTCGAATCGATGAGCAAGGTGAAGATGGGAGGGGATCGCCCCTCCCCCAATCCCGCAGCCATGAAAGATCGACCCGAGATCTACTCGCCGATGGGAGTGACGTCCGAGAACGTGGCAGAAACCTACGGCGTGAGCCGAGAGGACCAAGACACCTTCGCGCTCAACTCGCATGCCAAAGCTGCCGCAGCGATCCAAGAGGGACGTTTTGCAGACGAAATCCATCCGGTAACAGTTCGCGTGTTCGCCGACGGAACCTGGATGGAAAAGGTCGTCGACACCGACGAGGGACCGCGACCGGACACAAGCTTGCAGGCCTTAGGCAAGCTTCGTGCTGTGTTCAAGAAAGGCGGAACCACCACCGCTGGCAACTCCTCCCAGGTCTCGGATGGAGCCTCCGCAACCCTCCTCATGTCGGCCGAGAAGGCCGCTGCTCTTGGCGCGGAAGTTCTGGGCACCCTCAAATCCTATGCCGTCACCGGTGTCGCTCCCGAGATCATGGGCATCGGTCCTGCTGTGGCCATCCCTGAAGCCATCGAAAAGGCCGGCTTGACCCTCGAAGACATCGATCTCTTTGAAATCAATGAGGCCTTCGCCTCACAGGCCGTCTACTGCGTCAGGAAGCTGGGCATTGACCCCGAAAAAGTCAATGTCAACGGCGGAGCCATTGCACTCGGACACCCCTTGGGCTGCACGGGAGCCAAGCTGACGGCCACGCTGCTTCATGAAATGAAGCGTCGAGGAGCCCGCTACGGCGTGGTCTCCATGTGCATTGGCGGCGGAATGGGTGCAGCAGCCGTGTTCGAGCGGAGCTAGACATGCCGACCGTTCTGATCACAGGAGCAAACCGAGGCATCGGTCTCGCGCTCTGCAGGGATTTCCACGGTCGTGGCGACACCGTCATCGCTGCCTGCAGAACCACTTCTCCCGAGCTCGATCAACTCGGCGTCGAAGTTCACACCGTGGATGTCACCAAGACAGACTCCGTGAGCGCTCTCTCACGTGCCTTGGAGGGCCGCCGCATTGACGTGCTCATCAACAATGCTGGCGTACTCTACGGAGACACCCTGCGGGCCCTGAACTACGAGGCCATGGAGACCCAGTTCCAGGTGAATGCTCTGGGTCCACTCAAGGTCACCCATGGGCTCCTCAGCCACCTTCAGTCGGGCAGCAAGGTCGTCATTGTGACCTCACGGATGGGCTCGATGGCGGACAACACCTCGGGCCGTTCCTACGGCTACCGCGTGTCCAAGGCTGCCGTAAACATGGTTGGAACCAATCTGGCCCACGACCTCGCTCCCGAGGGCATTGCTGTCCTGCTGCTCCATCCGGGCTACGTTCGCACCGGCATGACCGGGGGCCGAGGAAACTGGGACGCGCACGAGGCATCTCGCGCCATGGTGACCCGTATCGATGAGCTGACGCTCAAGCAGACCGGGTCTTTCTGGCACGCTGAAGGTCAACAAATTCCCTGGTAATTCCCAATTCCATTGAATGATTTGGCCGCTCGTGCGATCTGTTTTGCATGACTGCGACGTTTATTCGGATCTGGACACTTTTCTGCTGCCTCAGCCTGCCGGCTCTTGCCAATCCGAGCACCAACGATCCAGCCCAAGCGGAGATGATGCGGCTGACTCAAGATCTCTCCAACCTGGCCAAGAGGCAGCACTGGCAGGGGGTGGAGCGGGTCTACGAGAGGATTCTCGCCATTTCAGAAGCAGCACCTCACTACGAAGTTCACCGCCTCGCAGCGGATGCCTCCAAGGCCAAAGGCGACATGGCTGCAACCTTGGATCGTCTCGAGCGGGCTGCTGCACTGGACCCTCGCGAAGAGGACCTTCAGTTTATGGCCGCACTCCGTGAAAACTACGGCTACGTGGTGTTGGAGACCACCCCTCGAAGACCGGTCACCCTTTCTGTTGACCGAATGCCGTTTCCCCCCGACCAGCGGCTTCAGATCAAAGCGGCCATGGTGGCTTGTGACAAGGAAGGCCACTTCATTGGCATGCTTCCCATCGGGATGTACCGTCTCGAGAACAAGATCTTTGAGGTCACCCGCGGCCTCACCATCCAGGTCGAACTGGCTGAGGCCAACTGAGCCACACCATTTCGAACGCAAGCCCATGATCCTCTCGAAATGACCGGGCCCACAATTGCCGAGACCACCATTCGCCGCTAATTTGCGCGCGGCACATCAACCGGGTTGCATTCCATGACCTCGCTCCTCGCGCTCGTTCTTCTCAACTCTCCGACCGCCGATGCGGCCCCTGGCGACTTTCGGGTCACTGCCAATGGGGGCTGGCTGATCATTGATGAATCCGACACCATCAATGACACATGGGCTGCTGGACTTACGCTCGGACACGGATTGGGCGACTTTGTCTCTGTGGAGGTTGGGGCAAGCTACAGCCAAGGCCTGAGTGTGTCCTGGGAGACCTGCTTCGACAATTTCGGCAACCCCATCAGCCCCTGTGAACTTCGCGGCAACTACGTCTTTGATGCTGTGGTTCCCAAGTTGGAGTTGGTGTTCAATTTGGTCCGCGACTTCCCGGTTCAGCCGACATTCTCCATTGGTGGAGGCGTCATCTACAAGAGCGTAAATGCGCCGAGGAATGTCACCGAAGAGGTCTCCAACCCCGAGGGCTGGAATCCCAAGAACCCGGACATTGATGCCATCTTCTCCACGGGCCCGGGTCTCAACATCCGACTGGGTGGCCCCATGCACCTGCGCACCGATTTTCGGTACCTTCTCTCCACCGGTGGAGCAGCCGAAGCCATTGACGGCCGTGAAGACGTGCTCTCCAACTGGATGGTGACTACGGGCCTGCTTTTCCGAGCGGAGTGGTTCTTTCGAGACACCGATGAGGACGGCCTCAACGATCGTGTGGATGCATGCATTGAGGACCCCGAGGACTACGACACCTACCAAGACAAGGACGGCTGTCCGGACACCGACAACGATCGGGATGGCATTCCCGACATTGAAGACCAGTGCATGCACGATCCGGAAGACTTCGACGAATGGGAAGACAGCGACGGCTGCCCGGAGCTCGACAACGACAACGATGGCTGGCCCGATGAGGACGATCGCTGCCCGAACAAGGCCGAAGATCGGGACGGCTACAAGGATCGCGATGGCTGCCCAGAGGGAGACAACGATGGGGATGGTGTCCCCGATTTTGATGACCGCTGTCCCAATCACCCCGAGGACATTGACGGCTTTGAGGACGAAGACGGCTGTGCCGATGAGGACAACGATGGAGACCGTATTTTCGATCACATTGATGCGTGCCCCAACGACCCCGAGATTGTGAACGGAATCACCGATGAAGACGGCTGTCCCGATGAAATTCCCGAGGAAATCAAGCGCTTCACCGGCGTGATTCACGGCATCCATTTCAAGACCAACTCCCACGAACTCAAGCTCTCCAGTCTTCCCCTCCTGGATGAGGCGGCTCGCGTGTTGGTGAACTTCCCCGTGATCCGCCTCGAGGTGGGAGGCCACACCGACTCCGATGGCCCCGACGACTACAACCTCGACCTTTCTGCTCGCCGGGCAGGGGCCGTGGTCAACTACCTCATCGAAAAAGGCGTCACTCCGGAGAGACTCGAGTGGACCGGCTACGGTGAGACCCGACCGATTTACCCCAACGACACCGAGGATCAGAAGGAGGCCAATCGTCGGGTCGAGTTTCGCATCCTCAACGAGGGTGAGGTACTGGGAGAGCCGTAGGCCTCAAAGCTGGGGCTTGTCCGATTTTGGATAGGGTGCCTCGATGCGAACCCACTGGTCCTGAATCCGTCGCTCATGGGGTAGGAATCGGGCCTTGTAGCTCATGTGGCTGCACTCGCCGACATACAAGCCGAGGTAGTAATGCTCGAGCCCTTTGTCCCTCAACCAGGCACACTCTGCCAACACAGAATAGGTCCCCAGACCCCGCTTGGAATGGTCTGGATCGAAGTAAAAGTAGACCGAACTGGCTGATGTTGCCCCGATGTCCAGAATGCCCACGGCAATCAGCTTGTCTTCGAGCCAGTAGCGGACCTCAACGGTCTGTACACAGCTCACGGCAAGCCAGTTGGCGTAGTGTGACGCTGAGGTCTCTTCCGTAGCGAGCCCGCGTTCAATCTTGTGGCGATTGAAAAGCTTCAGGCGGGTCTCGTCAACAATCGGGCGTCCAACCGACACGCGGAGATCCTCGTTCTTCTTCCAGCAACGAAGCTGAGACCGACTCAACCGCAGCTCATGAATTGGAATGCGGATCGCCTCACACGCCGAACACTCGGGACAGCTGGGGCGGTACAAAGTGCGTCCAACGCGCCGATCGGACTGCGCCAGCAGGAGATCAAATGCCTCGGGAGGCAGATCCTCGGCGTACCACCTCGTTGGAAGAACCGCCGTCTTGCCTTCCAAGTACGGGCAAGCATGGGGGGTCTGATCAATCAGTAGCCCTTCAAAACTCATCTCATGCTTCCCTGCTTGCAAATCCAACTGGGCGTTGCGAAACGGCCCCAAGACCCTTTAGCCTGTAAGGGTCCAGGGAGGCCATTTTGACCGTAAAAGCCGAGCGCCATGGGTCGATTTTGACACTGACCCTGGACCGTCCTGAAAAGGCCCATGCCTACACACGGTCCATGCTAACCGCCATCAACAACCATTTGGAGACACCCGATGTCTCCGTCCTGGTCGTTCAGAGCACAGGCGACAGAGCCTTCTGCGCAGGAGCTGACCTGGACGAAATGAAGAAGGCCTCCCCTGAGGACGCAAGCGAGTTGCTCTCCCAGGCTGTTTTCGAGCGAATTGCCCGTCATGAGGCCGTTTCGATCGCTGCAGTCCATGGACCCGCTGTGGCCGGAGGCTTCGAGCTCGCGCTGGCCTGTGATCTGCGTGTCGCCGGCCCACATGCCACATTTTCGCTGCCCGAAGTTTCCCTCGGCCTCATTCCCTCCGCAGGCGGCTGCACCCGGCTGCCAGAACTTGTGGGCAAAGCCAGGGCGCGCCAGGTCATCTTGGGTGGAGAAGTGCTTTCCTCGAGGCTGGCCCATTCCTGGGGACTGGTGTCCGCGCTGCAAGAAGACCCTCGAGCAGGAGCACAGCAACTGGCCAGGAGAATCGCTGCCTATGACCCGCGAGCACTCAAGATGGCGAAGGCCGTGATCCGCGGAGACCGGGCGGACCGCTTGGAGCTGGAGCGGCTCGCTCAGACCGTTCTTTACGCCCACCGAAACTCAGGTGAATCGGACTAATCCACGGGCCGAATGACTTCCGCCACCCAGAGACTTGGCTCCTCAGCCAGGTCGACCTCCACCTCATCGACGGGAAAGCTCCCGTCGGCCTCTCGAGCCACCATGCAAAGCGGGGATTCAAAGTCCTCTGGCGAACGCACTCCTGTCATGGAAAGCACCCAGCGCCCGTCGTTGAGCTGAAGAAGACTTCCGGGAGGGTAACGTCCGAGTTTGTTGACAAAGACCTGGATGAGGGCCGGGTCATAAAAACTCCCAGAGGCTCCGTACATGAGGGAAAGCGCGTCCGGAGGTGCCATGAAAGGGCCATCGGATCGCTGGCGAGTGAGGGTGTCATAGTCATCCGCGATTCGGACAATCTTGGCAAACAGAGTCGGGGCCGGCTCGGCATCGAAATTCTTGTGGTGCTGGAGAGCGACCAGAAGACGCCGAATCTTTGCCTCATGAAACCCACGCTGCTTCAACAGAACACGAGCCGCCTCGACCGGATGATCTTCAAAACCTTGATGCATCTCCTGCTCTCCCATGGTGTAGCCAATGTCGTGAAACATGGCCGCGACACCCAAATCGGAGAGCGAGGAATCGGGCAACCCCACTGCAGCCCCGATCAGAATCGAAAGAGAGGAAACCGCGAGGGTGTGCCGAACATATTCTTGTGCGTCCTCATCGCCCGCAAGGGTGAGCATCTGCTCATCTTGCGTTTCCTTGGACATGTCAATGAGATCCGTGATGAGGCGTCGCATCGGCAAGGGGTTGGGAACCCTCTCGCTCAGCAGATTGGTCCACGTCTCTGAGACCAGATCGATCGAACGGCTGTAGACCTTCTGGTAGTCGTTTGCAGCCGCGTGTTCACCGCCCCCTGAGGAACGAAACTTGTACAAGGGGGCCAGCTCAATGAAATCGATCTTTTGTGCTTCCAGATAAAACTGAAACGCCTTCCGAGGATTTTCATTCTCCCGAGGCTTCGTGCTCATGTGCTTGATGAAGATTCGCAACTCACTGTCACTTGCAGGTCGGTGAATCGAAAAGCCTCCAACCTTGTGAACCGCAAAGGCCTTCCCCAGATCGGCTCCCGTTTCATCTGTCGACTGAAACCTCACTCGGATGTCGTTGATGTAGACCTGGCCTTCCACCATCACCAGGTGAATGGCGCCGAGCATCTCGATGAGGTCTTCCACAGCACCCTTCAACATGGCGACAGGCGCATCGAATGCTTGGTTGTCCTTGTCGTGAATGGACACCAAACGAATCACTCCCGTGAGGCAGCGAGCAAAGCTTTCTCCCGCCTCTCGTACGCGGAGCCCAAGCTCTCTGTCCTCGCCCGCACGAGCCGTATCCAACGCCTTTGCGAGCTGATCCTGTGCGCCAGAGTAGTCCCGGACCTCTTCTGCCACTGTGTCCCTCGACTCGCTCACACATCCCCCCGGGCCTGCATTCGGTGACGACGCCGCGTCCTGGCGTTCATGCAGAGGTCATACACGGTTCCCCCCGCGCGCTTGGCCAAAATCTTGAGCAACTCATCCGCTCCTTCAAAATCCAGGTGTTCCAGACCCCCAATTGCCGCGAGATCCTGACCCTTTTGAACCGGCCTCATCCGCTTGAGGAGTCCTTTCGGCCGAAGCCAATCCTCGAACAGCGCCATCGCTGCCTCCGGATCCACCTGAGCCATTGCAACTCCGGTGGCAATCGCTTCCTCCTGGGTCATCCCCAAGTTTCGGGTCAGAATGTGGCTCTTGAGCGAGGGAAAATCATCGCGGTCCGCTCGCTGGCCCACCAAGGCGATGGCTCGGAGCCGTATGTTGTCCTCCTTCACACGCATCAGTCCCAGCAACACAGGCCGGATCTCATCGGTCTCGGGATAGCGTTCCAAGAGATGCATGCACTCAAGCAGAACCTCGATTTCCTGCCGCCCCATCATGGTGTGGGTCACAGCGAGCGCATCGCCAGGAGAAACCACTGCGAGTGCACGCATCAGATCCGCCGCCACTGCTCCCGTTGCCTGAAGCAGCGTTGCACGAATCTGCTCGACACGACCATGTCCGAACCGCTCGATCATCTGCCGAGTGATTCGTCTCGAATGGGCGGTGCGATCCTCGAGCAGAATCTTCAGGAGTGTCTCCAGGTGATCGCCTGGAAGGCTATCGAGGAGTTCATAAAACTCAGGCGGTGGCTCAAAGATGGTCTTTGGGACCGAACGAATGAGACGACTCAAAGCTTCCATGTTGGCAAAGGACGCCAACATGGTCTGGACCGGGTGGTCGGCCTCAAACTCGGCCGCATAATCTCCAACGGACTCCAAAAGGGTCATGAGATTCTGCAGCTGTCCCTGTGTGAGCATAAAGTCTCGAATCTCAACCAGCAGGGGGAGAAAATCCTCGGGTTCGATCCGATCGGATTTCTTGGCCGACGCCACCAAAAGCTGAACCAAGACCAAGCAATCACCAGCGAGTGCTCCTGAGCTGTCCTCGTTGAGAAGACGCTCAAATTCACCATCCTCTACAAAGCAATACGTCGGATTGACCGGGCCTGGAAACTCCGAGAGGGGAAGATCGAAATCGTCGGGTGCCTGACTGAGCCCTGGAGCTTGAGCCTCCGACGGGCTCATTGCACTCGTGAAATCGGGAAACTCGAGGTCGTCTGGAAGACCGGTTCCCATCTCTGAGGGGTCTAAGCTTCGTTGCTTGACCCGCTCACGAAGCTCTTCGTCGCTCAAATTCCCACGATCCTCGTCCTCATCCTCAGGCACAAAACCCTCGACAGCCTCGACTTCAACGTGGGAAAACCCCGCTTTCCACAGCAGTGTCACCATGTCGTCCTCGTTGCTTCGAATGCCAGAAAAACGCACAGAGAGGATCTGCAGCAATTGAAGCAACTCCTCCCAGGGTGCACCTTTGGTAACGATCAGCCGGCGGACTCCATCGCGAAACAATTTGAACGCAAGGCTCTTCTCCCGATCGTCTTCTCGGTAGATCGACTCACCCTCCACCATCAACTCGTACGGGCGAACGACCAAAACCATGTCGCCAAATTCCGAGAAGAAGGACTCAAAATTCAGCTCGATGTCTTGAAGAAAGTGAGCCACTGCCTCGTTGGCGGGATCGTAGAGAGTGAAGGAACGCGCCGCACGATCCATCGAACCCAGCGCCTTTGCAGCGGCCAAGCCACAGTCCGAGAGGTCTGCTCTGAGCGAGAAGTCGTAGTCCCGAAGTCCTTCTGTTTCCGCTCCATCCTCAACGGCGGCTGGGAGGGCATCGTCCCCATCGCGTTGCTCGTCTTGAGGCTCGAGAAGTTCAGTGTCAGACAAAGGCTTTCCTGTTTCCAATAAAAATCGTCCTTCAAGGATAGCACTCTCTTTGGAGAAGACGGCTATACTCAAGCCCTCTTGGGCTCCAATGATTTCTCATCACGCCAGAATCCTGTCCGTTGGCACCGCCAATCCGCCTGACCGGTATGAACAGAAGTCCATCCCCGATCTCTTCGGTGTGGACGATCCACGCATTCGCTCTCTGTTCAGCTCCTCGCACATTCAGAGTCGGAACCTGTACCTGCCCGAACCGAACGGAAAAGGAGTACCCCATGAGAGCCAAACCGAGCTGATTCAAAAGCACCGAATGGGGGCCCTCGACATGGGCGTCCGGGCCATAGAGAGTGCTCTGGACACCTCCGGACTGTCCCCGACGGACATCGACTACCTCTGCTGCATCACAACAAGCGGTTTCCTCTGCCCTGGACTCACCGCCATCTTGATGAAGCACATGGGCTTTCGCGAAGACTGCTCCCGAGCAGACATTGTTGGCATGGGCTGCAACGCCGCGCTCAACGGCCTCAACCCCGTTGCCTCCTGGGCCAACTCCAACCCCGGCAAGAATGCACTGATGGCCTGCATCGAGGTGAACTCGGCTGCCTATGTCTTCGATGAAAGCCTCCGCACAGCAATCGTCAACTCCCTCTTCGGGGATGGCAGTGCCGCAATTGTCGTTCGCGCGGAGCCACTGGAGTCCAAACCTGGGCCTCAATTGTTGGGATTCAATTCCCACATCATTACGCCAGCCATCGAGGCCATGCGTTTCGACTGGGACTCCGATGCGGGGAAATGGAGTTTCTTTCTCGACCGGGACATTCCCTATGTGGTGGGGGCCAATGCCGAGAAACCCGTCAATCGACTCCTCAAAGAGCATGGACTCAAGCGGCGAGACATCTCCCACTGGATCGTTCACTCTGGGGGTAAAAAAGTCATCGATGCGGTGAAGTACAACATTGGACTCAGCGCTCATGATGTTCGGCACACCACCAGTGTGCTCCGCGATCACGGAAACATTTCATCCGCCTCGGTCCTGTTTTCCTACAGGCGGCTGCTGGAGGAAGGCAGCATCCGAGAGGGCGACTGGGGAATCATGATGACCATGGGTCCCGGATCCACGATCGAGACCGCGCTGCTCAAGTGGTAAAGAAGGAAGCAATGACACACGACACCTTGAACTACGAAGAAAAAGAAGGCGTGGCCTACATCACGCTCGACCGGCCTGAGGGCAATCGAATCAACGTTCAGATGGTCTCCGACCTCACCAAAGTCTGTGATCGCCTCGAGGACGACTCAGAAGCCTCCCATGTCGTTCTTCAAGGAGCCAACGGTGCCTTTTCCATGGGCGTGGACTTTGCCGATTTTCAGCCCGGCAAGGACATGGACATTCACGGCTTCAACAAGTGGGAGAAGATTTGCCGGAGGCTTGAGAAGCTCCCCAAGACCACAGTCGCTTTGGTGGATGGCCCTGCCTTTGGAGGGGGCTTTCAACTGGTCCTGACCTGCGATTTGCGCTTGGCCACCGAGCGAGCCCGGTTTCAGATGCCGGAAGTTCATATGGGCTTCCTTCCGGGTATGGCCACTTTCCGACTGGCCAAGTACATCGGACTGGGAAGAGCCAAACGCCTGATGCTGACCGCAGAGGAATTTGGCGCCCAAGCAGCCCACGACATGGGCATTATCGATCGAATCGATACACCGGAGAGGGCCTTAGCCTGGGCCGATGAGGCTCTCGGGCCCAAACACTCCGTTGCCGTCGAGCTGGCTCGCCGACTTCTCAACGAGTCCTTTGCAGACAGCTGGGAGGATGCGGTGGGGCACTTCCTTGCCGCTCAACACCGCTCCATTTCGCAGACGGCCTTCTTGGAAACCCTCCAAAAGCAGAAGTCCTAAGTGCCCAAACCATTTCCTGTCGACCCCGACGTGTTGGTCCGAATTCGGGCCATTGAGCACCGAGACTGCGAGAGGGTGGCCGAACTCCACTCTGCGGCTATGGGAAACAGCCTGTGGGCTCAGCTCGGCCAGCGGTTCCTCACCGAGCTCTACCGTGGCTTGGTGGACTCTCCTGATTTCCTCGGCTTCGTTTACGAGGAAAGAAACGAGAACTCCGAACGACAGGTCTTGGGCTTCATTGCCGGGTCCACCCACACGGACCGCATGTTCAAACACGTCTTCAAAAGCCGAGTGGCCCTCCTGTCGCTTGCAGCGGCACCAAAGATCGCCCTCCGCCCCCAACTGCTCCTGCGGCTTCTGCAGACACCCAAGTACTCCAAACTCTCCACAGAGGGTGTAGAGGACATCCCGGGAGAGTCTCTGTTCTGCAGCTTTGAGCCACAGCTTCGAGGACGACGCATCGCCGGTCACATCAACAAGGTGCTCTTCGATGAGCTGCTTGCTCGAGGCCACAAGCACGTGAAGATCAGCACCGAAACCGACAACCAGGGTGCCAACCGCCAACTCCAGTCCTGGGGCTTTGAAGTCATCCACCGCTTTCGGTTCTACGGAAAGGACATGCTGACCTATGCCCTCAACTTGGAGCAGAGCGACCGCGTTGAGGCTCGGAGTGTCCACCGAGCCGTTTAGCCCTGCTCGCTCCAGCGCCATTCACGGACAGCCGCGACCATGGCCTCCACTCCTTCAATCGGCGTGGTTGGCAAGACTCCATGCCCTAAGTTGAAGACATGGCCTCGTGCTCCTGCCGCCTGAATGATGCGATGGACCCGGTCCCGAATTTCTGCAGGAGGCGCATAGAGGAGGATTGGGTCGAGGTTTCCCATCACCGGGATATCGCCAAGTACCGAACGCGCTGCACCAATGTGTGTGCGCCAATCCAGAGCCAAGGCGTCTGCTCCGGTCTCCCGCAACCAGGGCAGAAACGGAGAAGAGTCTTTGGTGAAGTAGAGCCTTGGCACCCCGGATACAGAAGCCAAGGCCTTTCTTGCCGCTGGCAAAGCAAAGCGACGGTAATCCTCCGGGCTCAGGCAGCCGGCCCACGTATCGAAGAGCTGCACGGCAGAACACCCCGCATCAACCTGGGCCTGCAGGTACTCGCCGACAATGTCTGCGAGTCGATCCAAGAGGGCAGCAAAGACCTCGGGATAGTGGAACATGAATCGCTTCACTTCCAGAAACTGCTTGGATCCTCCGCCCTCGATCATGTACGCCGCGAGTGTGAACGGCGCCCCTGCGAAACCAAACAACGGCACATCAATCTGCTCGACAAGGATTCGAATGGTGTCGAGGACATGCGGCATGTCCGAACTCACCGAGGGATTCTTGAGGCGAGACACCTCCGAGGGCATTCGGATGGGGTCCGAGAACACTGGACCCGTTCCCTTCACAAAGCGCAGGTCCATGCCCATTGCAGCAGCCGGCACAAGAATGTCATTGAAGACGATCGAGGCATCCAGCTTGAACCGCCTCAGCGGCTGCAGGGTGACCTCAGCGGCCAACTCAGGGGATCGGCAGAGCCCCAAAAAGTCCGTGGTGTTTCGAACCGTGTGGTACTCGGGAAGATAGCGACCCGCCTGCCGCATAAACCAAACGGGAGGCCTTTCAACAGGCTCAGAAGCCAGCGCTCTCAGCAATAAATCGTTCATGTTGATGTCCTAACCAGACTGCAGCGTGCGCGCAGAACAAGCCTCCCTACGAGGATCGTCACCTCATCGCCTGCAGCGCCCGAGCTGCGGCAACTCGACCACTCCTCGCAGCCGCTTCTGCGCCGAAAGCACCCGCTTCCACGGGAAGATGTTCTCCAGCAAGCTGGAGACCCGGCACCGTCGCCACAACCGATTCACGGGCTGCAAAGCCCGGTGTTTTGAGGGGCACCCACCACCGATGAACCCGAGAATCGATCAACGGAGCGTCATCAAGTTCGGGCCAGCACCGGCCAACCACCTCCAGAAGAGCCTCGCGGAGATTCTCTTCTTCCGAGAGGGCCCCCATCGGCATCTCAACACACACCACCGTGGCGTCATCGTCTGCCCAGGCTCTTGAATCGGCCTCGATACGGCTCAGAACAGTGCCCATGGCAGGTGCCTTCCCATCTGCCACAACCCAGGTGGGGCTGTCTGGGCTGAGGGGACTGCCCAACCAAAATCGCGCTGAGATCCGTTCCCGGACCACGGGTACGTGAGGGGTTGTGAGCAGGTCGCCTGCAAGGGCCCAAGCACTCTCAGGCCCACAGGCTAGAACCACGGAATCAGCGTTGAGATGCCGTCTTCTGTCCTCGCCCTCAATGTGGATCCCATCGGCACCCTCCACCACATAGAGCGCTTCCTCGGGCCGGGCGTTGGGGGAAGAGAAGGCCTCCAAAAGGCCCGTTGAATCTCTGCGCAGATGGACAGGAGGCGCTCCCTCCCTTTCCACCACCGACCACCCCTGAGGAGCCTCAGCAGCCCATGCACCCGGCTGGAATTCTCCGAGGGTCAAACCGGTGACACGGCCTCCGGCGAGCCGTACCTCGGAGACCTCGACTCCCAGCTGAAACCGAACGCCCATGCTCTCCAATCTCCCGCGAATTTCTCCCCAAATGGACTCCTCTCCGTTTTCGGATGGACGGAGGAGTGGCGCCTCTCTCGCCGGGTGCCGCCAGCGCTGTTCTGCGAGAAGAAAGGAGGAGGCATCCACCTCCGAGGGGACTCCATCGAACAGAACTGGGGCAAGAAGCTCATCCAGCGCTGTCCAAGGAGTGAGGGCCCCGGTTTCCTGCTGCCACCCCGCAATCGATGCCTTCCCCACCTGAGCAACCACCTCCGTCGCCGAAGCGCTCCGGAGCCACCGACTTCCTCGCTGGAGCCGAAGGGGAATTCCTCTGTCCCCCATTCCCCGCGCATGCTTCCACAGAGCAGCACCCCAATGCAACCGCCCCCAAAGCGCCTCCCGAGAAACGAGACGCCCCCCTATTCGCCAACTCCAGACGGACGAGTGAGGCTCAAAATGAGAAGAGACCCCCGTGGCATCCAAAAACTCCCGAAGCGCTGTGTCTGCTGGCGACACGGTCAACGGCGTGTGCCCGACCGAAATCCACCCTCCGGGCCCCTGCTCTCGCCAGGAAGCATAGCGCCCCCCGATACGCTCCTGCGCCTCAATGACCTCGACCTGGAGCCCCTGCTCGGCGAGTGCCAATGCTGCACACAGACCCGAAAATCCAGCCCCCACCACAATCACCCGCCCCCCGATGGGCGAAGCAGAAGCACCGCTCCCCGAGAGGGGTAGAGCAAGGCCCCCACCGAGTAGTGACAGGAAATTCCGGCGATCCATTTCGCGCCCGTCTACGCTGGTTACCGTGCTTCTGACTGGATTTTCACCCAAGAGGTAGCATCCTCAAGACCTCGATTCACCAAGAGATTTTTCACAAATCCTGGAACCCAGCCTTTCAAGCGAATGTCGACAGAATACTCCACCTGGGTCACTCCAGGCTGGTTGGGGACCTCCTTCAAACGCCAGTAGCCCACGGAATCGTCCAAATCCGAATTCCGACTGTAGTCCAAGGTCCAGGTGACCCAGTAGTCCGAGCGGTTGATCTCATGCTTGATGAACCACTCCACACTCACCGCCATCGCCCGTGTCACAAAGCGAACGTATTGGTTGTTCCCACTGGTGTTGTACACCTCCGATGCCGTCAAACTCTCGATCCAGTTTGAGTAGTTGGGGTAATCCAGAATGACGTTCATCACCGTGTCGCGGTCCGCATTCACCCGAAAGACCGCCACTCCGCGACCGCCGGTCTCCCCGTCGTTCTGCTGCTTGAGAACCGGCTCTCCTTTGCGGAGGGTCATCAAATCCGCACGAACGAGTTGTGCTGCCGGCGGAGCACCCGAGAAGGCTTGGATGATCCCCTGGTGCTCATGGGGTGCATTGGCGTCTGCTGCCCACGAAAGGCCAGGCAGAACAGCGATCAACAAGAGAACAAAGCGCATGGAATCTCCGAAATCAAGGCAGCCAGTGGACGACGACCCCCCCGCTAATATTCCAAAAAACATCCAAAGAAAAACCGAACCCCACAAAATTGGAGATCCTGAGAGCTTTCTTCTCCTTGACACACAGTTGAGCAAGCCCAGAAGACTTCTGGTATACCTGATCCACAAGCGCACAAAAAAACTGCTCTCAGAGAGGACCTGTAGAATGGCACCACGCACTCTTTTCCCTGCTCTCGCACTGCTCTGTTCCACCGGCTGCATGCTCCCCGGCGGTGACGCTGACGAAGACGGCGTTACGAATGGCGAGGAAGAAACCCTCGGAACCGACCCGGAAAATCCAGATTCCGACGGTGACGGACTCAACGACGGTGAGGAGGTTTCGGCGGGCTCGGACCCCCTCAACCAAGACTCCGATAGCGACGGTCTGCTGGACGGCGAGGAGGCCGACCTTGGGTCCGACCCCATGAACACCGACTCGGATGGGGACGGCTACCCCGACGGGGCCGAGGTGGAGATGGGCAGTGACCCCGCAGATGCCGAGAGCGGCATCTACGCAGGTGGCTGGCCTTACAACGAGAACAAGGATTCGATGGATGACCCCGGCTTCGACGGGAAGAACAAGGTCGGAAAGATGGTGCCTCGACTGATCGCACCGGACCAGTTCGGGGACCAATTCGACCTCTACGACTTCGGGCTCGGCGGGAAGTACACCATTGTCGATGCGTCCGCGACCTGGTGCTACTACTGCGTGGAGATGGCCAAATGGCTGGAACATGACCCCTCCAGCTACTTCTCAGATCCGAGCTTCACCAACACCTACGGTCCCCTGCGCGACGCCATCGACGCCGGCGAGCTCCAGTGGGTCACGGTGCTCGGCCAAAACGACAGCGGAGCTGCTCCAAAGAAAAAGCAAGCTGCGAACTGGTACAACTCCTACCCCCACCCGCTGATCCCTGTCGTGGCCGACAAAGACCAAGAACTGGTGGACTGGTGGGGAATCCAAGGCTGGCCCTCCTTCCTCCTCGTGGATGAGAACATGGAGATCGTGAACAACAACGGCTTGGGCGGTGTCTTTGATGCTGCACTCGCCCTCCTGGAGAACTGAGCCAACACCCCCTCGGTTCACTTCACGGATCGCGCCCGGCAGGACCCCTGCCGGGCGCTTTTTTGGGTTGTGACGGCTGGATTTTTCAGGCCATCACCCATCCTGCAATGCGAGTCACACCCCGCCGGAGGCGTTTTTTGCTAAAGCCCAACCCAAAGTGCGACGAAGAGATTCTTGTGAGTCGCTTCACAACACAAGGAGCAACACCACAATTGTTGATGGGGTGTGGACAGCGCGGACCCTGACTGGACTCCAGGAGGCCTGCCGCGAACCGAATCCTCCACCCCGACCATTTCCCTACACAAGCGCATGCCCAGCGTTTTTCGGGAAAGCGGGCGCCCCCGACGGAGGATGTGGCGCCCGTTTTTTTATTCTTCTGTTGTGGCCTTCGTGTTCCGTGAGCGACCACGCCCTCCCCATCGTGAGGCCTCCGAAGCCGGCGGAACGGGGAACTCACCGTGTTCCTCCTCGCTCCAACCCACACGGAGCTCATAGAGAGCACGATCCCACCGTGCAAGCATCGGGGGAATCGCAAACGGAACCGGAAGGACTCCGGCCTCATGCGCATACGACTCGATTTTGTCGAAACACTCCATCGACTCCCTGCTGTAGATCCCGATGGCCGGACCATGCTTGTCCTGATGGATGCAGATCAATGCTCGACAGTGCTGCAGAATGTCCTGCATGGCGAGGGGCTGGAAGCGGGCGACCGGCCAGACCGAATCGTCGCCTTGACCCGTGAGGACATACAGCGACTCGAGCAGTTCATCCGCGAGCGGCTCAGTGGGCTCGACAAGGATGCAGTCGAGTCGATCCTCACCCACCAAGCCCCCCATTTCAGCGTCATTCTGCAGGGCAATCGTCCATCGGTGGCCCGGCTCGACAAAACGACCGCCGGATCGAGGGGCCCAGTAGAGCCCTCGATCCTCGAAGTCTGCGGGAAGATCCGCCAACTGGCCTTCTTCTTTGAAGCCCCAGAGACGCTCGCTCGGAAAGACGGTTCGTACCAGAGCACCAATGTCGACCTCTAAACAGGACAGACCTCGCACGGCATCACGAGCAGAGTCGTCCGAAAAGACTGCACCACTGATCACCAGCCTGTGGAGGGTCGTACCCGGATCGTCCCACCGCTGAATCCAGCGCTCACGACCACGGCAGAGACGCCCTGGATTGGCCGTCTCAAATTCAGTATTGGAATATCCAAGTCCTCGAACCATGGTCGAGCAGCTAATCCGCCTTGGTCGAAGCGTCCACGACGGGGTAGAAACGCTCGCGGAGTACATCATGTCGACGGACAACAGCTTTTACATCACCACACCCATCTACTACGTAAACGACGCCCCTCATTTGGGGCACGCGTACACGACGGTCGCTGCCGACGTTGCAAGCCGCTATCAGAGGATGAAAGGCAAGGACGTCTTTTTTCTGACGGGTACGGACGAGCACGGTCAAAAAGTCTACCGGGCCGCACAGAAAAAAGGGATCAGCCCCCAACAACATGTGGACGAGATGGCTGAGCCCTACAAGGCCCTGTGGAAACGTCTGGAGGTCCAGTATGACGACTTCATCCGTACGACTGAGCCTCGCCACACCCGAGTGGTCCAGGGCATTTTAGAGAAGCTGCTCGAGCAAGGAGACATCTACCAAGACTCCTACAAAGGCTGGTACTCCACAGCTGAAGAGCGATTCTGGACGGAGAAAGACCTCATTGACGGGAAGTGTCCCGCCTCCGGTCAGCCAGTCGAGCTGATTGAAGAAAACAACTACTTCTTCCGCATGGGCAAGTATGCCGACAAGCTGGCCCAGTGGATCGAGGATCACCCCGACTTCATCCAACCGGAGTCCCGCAAAAACGAGGTTCTCGGAGCCCTCAAGAAAGGTGTGGGCGACCTGTGCATCACACGACCCGCGACACGTCTGCCTTGGGGGATTCCTGTTCCTTGGGATCCCGAGTACGTCACCTATGTCTGGTTTGATGCGCTCACCAACTACATCAGCGCCATCGGATACGGAAGCGATGAGAACCAGTTTCGACGTCACTGGCCTGCGAGCTTCCACCTCGTGGGGAAGGACATTCTGACCACCCACTCCATCTACTGGTCGACCATGCTCTTTGCTCTTGGCGAAGAGCCCGCAACCTGCCTCTACGCGCACGGCTGGTGGACAGTGGAAGGAAACAAAATGAGCAAGACCGTGGGCAACGTCGTCAGCCCTCATCTGTTGATCGATGCCTACGGTGCAGATGCTGTTCGCTATTTCCTGCTTCGAGAAATCACCTTTGGCGCGGATGGGGACTTCGCCCACTCGGCCTTCCTGACGCGTTACAACGCGGAACTTGCCAACGACTTTGGCAACCTCGCTCACCGTGCCTTGAGCATGACGGAGAAGTGGCTGGGTGGATGTGTGCCCGAGCTCGGCGAACTCTCCGAGGACGATCAAGCCATTCAGGCTCTGGCCAAGGACGTTGTTGCACGATTCGACACCCACATGGAAGGACTTCGCTACAAGGACGCCTATGGTGCCCTGATGGAACTCGTTGGCGCAGGAAACAAATACATCGACACCCAGGCACCCTGGAGCCTCAACAAAGCCGGCAACATGACTCGTCTCGCTACGGTGATGCGCGTCGTGCTGGAAATCTGTCGAATTACCAGCACCCTGCTCACGCCTGTGTGCACGCTGCGAGGCCCTGAGCTTCTTCGAAGATTGGGGGCTCCTGAACCCCAACTCACTGCCGACAGCCTGTCGACCCTGGGTCAGTTCACATTGCTTTCAGCGGGCGCGACCCTCGAAACCGGCAGCCCCCTGTTCCCTCGGATTTCGGAGCTTCCCGAGTCCATTGCATCCGCCCTGCAGAAAGCGGATCTTCAGCCCAAGAAAACAACGACTTCCAAGTCCACGAAAACGAAAACGAAGGAGACCACCGTGTCCGAAGAGACCGCCCTCATCAACTTTGACGATTTCACAAAAGTTCAGTTTCGAACTGGACTCATTGAGTCAGCGGAAAAGCACCCCAACGCCGACCGGCTTCTCGTTCTGAAGGTGAATGTCGGGGAAGAGTCTCCCCGGACCATTGTCGCAGGGATCGCCAATCGCTTCGACCCGGAAGATCTGCCTGGGCAGACTGTCGTCGTGGTGATCAATCTCAAACCTGCCAAACTCCGTGGTGTGGTCTCCGAGGGAATGCTGCTCGCAGCCGGCGGCGGCGACGTGAAGGGCCTGGTTACCGTCGCCGAGGAAGTGGACCCCGGAACCATCGTTCGATAAAAGCGAACAAGGCTGCAGATTCTTGATCCCATGCAGCGATTTTTGGCGTATTATCCACTGCATTCAGAATTCTTTGTCACACCTGCTGTGTGGTGTCGTATTCTGGTACGCGAATCCAATTTTTAGCTTTCTCGGAGGAAGTCTATGAACCCGCGAACCCACCTTGTTCTTGCTGGCATTGGTCTGATTGGCCTTGTTGGCTGCAATGAATACGGCATTGTTGAAGACCCCGACAACATTGGTGTCATCGACGACAACCTCGTTCCCGACATCGAAGTCGACCCCGCGTCGATCGCCTTTGGACAGGTTGAAGCGGGTCTGAGCGTCACCGAGGTGGTCAACGTCTTCAACACCGGTGAGGGTGACCTCCACATCTTGGACATCGTGCTCGACGACCCTGAGGCACCTTACGACATCGGCGCGATCGGCTCCATTCTCGTTCCACCGGGTTCCTCCACCAACTTCAGCGTGACGTTCAACCCAGAAACGGCCATGAACAACAACGCCAAGATCCTGATCGACTCCGACGACCCGGATGAGCCCACTGTTGAGGTGGCGCTGATTGGCGATGGCATTGCGCCAGTGATTGAAGTCAGCCCTGTTGCCTACGACTTCGGCAACCTCTACATCGGCTGTGAACAGGCCCAGGCGGTCACTGTGAGCAACATTGGAAACGCCGACCTGGTGGTGAACGAGTTCAACTTCAACACCGCGGCGGATCTGTACTTTGACGCAGACGAGACCACCAATGGCTCCCTCCCCTGGACCATCGCTCCGGGTGGGTCCGTGGACGTATGGGTCGACTACGCTCCGCTCGACGAGTACTCGGACGTGGCCTACCTCACGGTCAACTCCAACGACCCCGCCACTCCCTCCTTCATGGCCACCCAGGAAGGAACGGGGACTCTCTACGGTCTGGCGAGCGATCTGTTTGAGCAGCCCATCAACGGAGCCACGGACATCCTCTTCGGCCTGGACTGGTCCTGCTCGATGTACGACGACATCGCCAACGTCGAGGCCAACTTCAGCGCCTTCGCATCCACACTTGCCAGCATGGACGCCGACTATCATGTGGCGGTTGTTGTTGAGGACTCCGGGTGCTTCCTGGGCTCGGATACCTACATCGACGGTGACATGAGTGAGGCCGATGCCCAAGCCGTGTTCGAGGCGATGACGGGTACCAGCTCCAACCAAGGCATCAACACCGAGCGCATCTTCTCGCTGTTTGAGTCCGCGCTGTCCTCCTCCAACCGTGGAACAGGCGGCTGCAACGAGGGCTTCTACCGCGACGACGCAAAGCTCAACCTCGTGGCCATTTCCGATGAGCCCGAGCAGAGCTCCAACGACTACACCTACTTTGTAAGCCTGTTCCAGAGCCTGAAATCCGACTCGGATGACCTGGTGATGCACGCAGTAGCTGCGGACAATCCCTCAAACGGTGGTTCCAACACCTGCGGTGCCTCCTACGACCCCCGCTATGAAAATGCTGCGACAGACACCGGTGGACTGTACCTCTCCATCTGTGCAACGGACTGGGGTTCTCATCTCGAGACCCTGGCTGAGAACTCAACGGCTGACCTGAGTTCCTTCGAGCTGACCGACATCCCGGTGGCCGAGACCATCGAGGTCCAGGTGGACGGCATTACCACGGTCCAAGGCTGGTCCTACAACCCCGTCGACAACAGCGTAGACTTTGAGCAGGACTATGTCCCCGAGGGTGGTTCCACCATCGACGTGGACTACGCACTCATGGGTGACTGCGAGCAGTAAGCTTCCGGTCATGTCCTGAGTTCGAGGCGTCATCGGCCCCCGATGACGCCTCTTCTCTTTTTTGTAGGGAAGACCGAGCCTTGCTTTACAATCGTTAAGAATTCAGAAGGATCTTTGACCGAATCTTCTTCCCCAGCCAACGTCCCAAGCGCATGTTCAACCTGGGGTCTTTGGAGGTCCATCATGAAAAAAAACAGCATTCTAATCGCGAGTCTTCTCGGACTGACTGCACTGGGCGGCGCCGCTGTCGCTCAAGACACCGGCTACGAGGAGGGATTCACCCTGGAGGAACTGGCGCCTCAACGTGGCTTGCCACAGGCTCGGCAAGGGGCTCGCTCACAGCGAGGCCCCATGGCACGTGGAGGAGGACAGCGAGGTGCACAGCGAATGATGCAGCAGCTGAACCTCAGCAGCGAGCAACAGGCACTGATGCGCGATGGCCGACAGAGCTTTGAGCCGAAAGCGAAGAAGATTCGTGCCCAAATGCGAGCCCTGCAGCAACAGCGAGCCGAACTTCTCCAGGCCGGAGACTTTGACGGACTCCACCGCTTGATCGACAAACAGGCGAAACTCAAGGCGAAGCTCCATCATCAGCGCCTGCGCTCCATGGCCGAGTTTCATGAGAGTTTGTCTTCCCAACAGCTGCAAACTCTGCAGCAGGCACTTGCCAAAAGGAAGAGGTCAGGAGCTCGACGTGGTGGCGGACCTCGAGGCCAACGGGCCGGAGCCCGTGGTGCCCGTTCCCGCAGCAACTCAGAGCGCCAAATGCCATCATACGAATCGGATTGGGACGAGTAGCCCGTGCACCACGTGCTTGTCATCGATGATGACCGAGGGCTCCGCGATTTGCTCGCGGAGTACCTCGCTGGTCGTGGCCTCAAGGTAGATACCGCACCAGATGGTGAAGAGGGCCTGCGGAGGATTCGGGCCGGCGGCTATGACTTGATTGTGCTCGACATCATGATGCCTGGCCTCGATGGCCTGGAAACCACCCGTCAGATCCGGACCTTTTCCTCGGTACCCATCATCATGCTGACTGCACGTGGTGATGAAATGGATCGAATTGTTGGACTGGAGTTGGGCGCAGACGACTACCTCTCCAAGCCGTTCAACCCAAGGGAACTCCTCGCTCGAATTCAAGCCGTTCTTCGCCGAACACCTCGCAGTACATCGGAAAGCAGCCTTCTCCGCGCCGGACCTATCGCCATCGATACGGAAAGGAGAAGCACAACACTCAATGGAACACCCCTCGACCTCACCACAACCGAGTTTGAGATCCTTCGAATCCTCGTTGCCAACGCCGGCCGAGTCATCCCCAGGGAACGCCTCATGGAAATGGCCCGGGGTGAGGCCTGGGCGGCATTCGATCGTTCGGTAGATGTGCACATCAGTCACCTGCGGAAAAAGCTTGGAGAGGACTCCAAGCGCCCGCAATGGATCAAGACCATCCGGGGGGTGGGCTACAGCTTCGCAGCGAGTGCACGATGAGTCTACGAACTCAATTCAGTCTCCTCCTGACTCTCGCAGTCGTCTTGGCCGTTGTCTTCGCCAGCACTGTCGTTCGACGTGCAGCAGTCGAACCCCTCCAAACCGAATTGACCCGTAGCCGCATCCACCACACCTTCCGCATCGCTGAACAACTCCGAGCCGGCAGCAGTCTCGAAGACATCCGAAAACGGGTGCACCTCGCCGTTGAACTTCGGGAGACGAGTCCCATGGCTGAAAGCGAAGAAGACCCATCCGTCTGGCGAGGTCGTCAAATTCGAGGACGGAGACTTCTTGTGCGAGAAGGCTCCGATCCCGCGGTCGCCTTGAAGCTTCGAAAAAACTGGTTGGTGGTCTCGGAAGACTGGGAGGTAGGTGGTCCATCGTTGATGCTGATGCTCGCTCTGGGAGGATTCGTTCTTTTGGTGGGCGTTGTGTGGAGCGGTCGGGCCATCACAAGACCCCTCAAAGACACCCAAATTGCACTCTCCCGAGTCAGTGAAGGCGACTTCAGTCAGACCCTCGACGAACGGGGAGGCGCTGAACTTGAGGCTGTGGCGCGAAGCTTCAATCTGATGAGCAAGCGCGTCCTCGCCATGCTGTCGGCAGAAAAACAGCTCATGGCGGGCATTTCGCATGAGCTGCGTACACCACTGGCCCGACTGCGACTCCAAGTGGAACTCCTTCGGGATCAAGGACTCAGTGAGGATCGACTCCTTGGAATGGAGGCCAATCTGGAAGAGCTCGATCTCTTGATCGGTGAATTTCTCGAACTTTCCCGTCTGGAATCGGGCGCTGCTGTTCTGAATCTTCAACCCGTGGACCTGCGGTCTCTGGTGGAGTCCATTCTGGGCAGTGTGCCTGAAGCCTGCCGATTCAGCATCTCGGGCTCCCATCCAACGGTGAGGGCCGACTCGGATCGGATCCGACGGGTGTTTTCAACCCTCATCGAGAACGCCGTAAAATACGCTCCTGAGGGTCCAGTGGAAATCCATCTTCTGCCGAATGGCTTCACGATTCGCGATCATGGGCCTGGGGTGGAGGTTGAAGAATTGCCCCAACTCTTCAAGCCGTTCTACCGAGGTTCCTCAAGCAAAGATGCCCAAGGTTTTGGCATTGGGTTGAGTATGGCACATCAGATTGTATCCCTCCACAAAGGTGGCATTGATGCCCGCAATCATCCGGAAGGCGGTCTGGAGATTCAGGTACGACTCGACCCAAACGGAAACGGCAGCGATTGACCCTGAATCCTTCTCCCGGCTACCCTGAGGGAGTAATGGCCCCTTCGTCGTCTTCCATCCTTGCGCTTTTGTCCGAACTTGAGGCGCAGCAGTGCTCCGACCTCTTTCTCGCGGTCGGGAAGGTGCCTGCTGTGCGGCGCCATGGGGCCATTGAGGCACTCAAGGAGTCGCCGACTCGCTCCGAGGACATGCAAGCCTTCTTGGACGATGCACTGTCCGAGCAGCAACTCAAGCGTTTCAACACCATCGGAGACCTGGACGCGGGCTTCAGTCTCGAGGACCACCGTCGCTTTCGCCTGAATCTCTCTCGGCAAATGGGGCAGATCCAACTGGTTGCTCGTGCGCTTCCGACGGGCGATCTCAGCATTGCGGAGCTCCAGCTCCCGGAGGTCATCGAAACCCTGGCAGCAAAGCCTCGTGGACTTGTCCTTGTGACCGGTGCCACCGGGTCCGGAAAGAGCACCACGCTCGCTGCCATGATCAACTTCATCAATGCCAATCGTGCCGCACACATCGTGAGTATCGAGGATCCCATTGAGTTCGTTCACCCCTCCAACCGCTCCCGAATCACCCAGCGGGAGGTGGGGGCCGATACCGAAAGCTTTGAGGCAGGCTTGCGCTATGTGCTCCGGCAAAGCCCCGACGTCATTCTCATCGGTGAAATGCGCGATCGCGAGACCATGTCGGTTGCGATCTCCGCTGCCCTGACAGGACACCTGGTGTTCTCCACCCTCCACACCATTGATGCCACCCAAACCCTCCAACGCATTTTGAGTTCCTACCCTGAGGATCTCCGACCCCAGGCTGCAATGGATCTCTCCCTGTGCCTCGAGGGAATTGTGTCCCAGCGGCTGCTGCCCGAGAAAAACGGAGAGGGTCGCGTGGTGGCCACCGAGATCCTCCTCAACACTCCGGCGATCGGTAAGCTGCTTCGGGAGCAACGGGTGGACGAGGTCCGCGACTTGATGCGCTCCGGTCATTCTTCCGGAATGCACAGCTTCAACGAGTCGCTCCTCTCCCATTTCCGCGCCAACCGAATCGCCTACGACACAGGTCTTGCGTTTTCCACCAATCCCGATGCGTTCGCTCTTGCCTCCAAAGGCATGAGTACGACAATGACAAGGACTGTCGAAGAAACAACAGACGCTCCGGTGGACATCGATCTCATGAAGCTCCTCCGGTTGGCAGTGCAGCGAGGAGCGTCCGACCTCCATCTTTCGGTGGGACGCCCACCCATGCTCCGTGTCACCGGCAGGCTTGAACCATTGACAGCCCAAGCCTTGAGCAATGCCGACATGCGCTCGCTTCTCTACACGGTCCTCAGCACACGACAGCGCAGCGCCTATGAGCTGGAGCGAGAACTGGACTTCGCCCTCAGCTTGGACAACGGGCGACGATTTCGCGTGAATGCCTACTATCAACAAGGTCACATGGCAGCCTCACTGCGTGCCATACCCGCCGAGATCCCCGACCCCAGGATGCTCGGACTTCCCGAACGCATTCTCACCCTCGCCGATCGTCCTCACGGGCTCTTGTTGGTTGTTGGCCCGACGGGCTCTGGAAAGACCACCACACTGTCCTGTCTGGTGGATCGGATCAATCGGAACCGGTCTTGTCGAATCATCACGATTGAGGATCCCATTGAGTACGTTCACAAGAGCCGAAAAGCCACCGTGGAGCAGCGGGAGGTCGGCTCGGACACCCACAGTTTCCCCGCGGCTCTGAAGTACATCCTTCGCCAAGACCCCGATGTCATCTTGATCGGAGAGATGCGGGATTACGAGACTGTTTCCTCCGCCCTCACCGCGGCGGAGACCGGGCACCTTGTCCTCGCCACACTGCACTCCAACGATGCTCCCCAGACCATCGATCGCATCATTGATGTCTTTCCCTCGCACCAACAAGAGCAGGCCCGGTCCCAGCTGGCCGCCAGTCTTTTGGGTGTCGTGTCTCAGAGGCTCCTGCCGAAAAAAGGAGGAGCGGGACGAACTCCGGTCATGGAAATCATGATGGCCACCACAGCGGTTCGCGCTCTCATTCGCGATCAGAGAATGCATCAAGCCATCGGTGTGATGGAATCGAGCATGCGGGAAGGCAACATCACCATGGACAGGGCGCTTCGAGATGCCCTCAGCGCAGGCTTGATTGACTATGAAATCGCCGAACGCCTCGCCACCAATCCGAAGGCTCTCGATGGCTGGCGAGCATCACCCCCTCCGCAGGAAGCCACCCAAGGCAAGAAGAAAGGCTTCTGGTAGCTCAGGCTCAGCTTCGAATTTTATCGATGGCTCGCGCCAAAGAAAGGTTTTCCTGAGATCCCGACGGCAGGTGCTTCAAGCTGACGGTTCCTGCTTGGAGGTCATCTGGCCCAATCACAACCACCCAGGGGATCCCAGCTTGATCTGCCGATTTGAACTGCTTCCCGATCTTTCCAACCCGATCCAGCACCAGCTGAGCCGGAATGCCGGCCTCACGAATTGTGCTCACCGCTCGAATTGAATGCGGCCGGAGTTCTTCGGAGTAGACCGTGACCAAGACTTTGGAGGCACTCCGAAGATCGGGAAACAGACCCAGCTCTTCCATGACCACCACCAGGCGATCCAGACCCAATGAAAGCCCAACGGCGGGTACCTGACGGTTGGAGAAGATGCCGACGAGCCCGTCGTAGCGGCCTCCGCCAGAAATCGAGCCGATTTTGGGCTCTGTGACCTCTGCCTCAAAAACAGGCCCCGTGTAGTATCCGAGCCCCCGGGCCAAAGTGGGGTCGACCACCAGACGGTCCAATACGACACCCATTTCTGCAGCAGCGTCCAGCATCTCTCGAAGCTCATTGATTGGAGTGGTGGCCGGAGCACCGAGCAGGGCCTCGAGGTGATCCAGTGCACCGGGCCCCCGTACCGAGAACAGCTCCCACAGGGTGGCAATCGACTCGTCCGAGACACCGCGCCCTTTGAGTTCAGCGTTCACTCCATCTCGCCCAATTTTATCCAGCTTGTCGATGGCAATCAGCACACTCGACTCCATGTCGCCCAGCCCAACATGCTCCACGCATGCGCGGAGGAGAGCGCGGTGATTGACCCGGATGGTGAAGCCCTCAAACCCCAGGGCCTGAAGACCATCATGAAGCACCGCTACACACTCCGCATCTGCCAGCATCGAGGTGCAACCCACTGTGTCTACATCGCACTGCACGAACTCTCGATAGCGCCCCCTCTGGGGGCGATCGGCGCGCCAGACTGGCTGAATTTGGTAGCGCTTGAAGGGCATGCGAAGAGCCGGATTCATGGCGATGACACGAGCCAGAGGAACCGTCAGATCATAGCGAAGCGCTTGATCCACCTCTCCACGCTTGCCACCCTCACCCCGCTTGAGAATTTTGAAGATGAGCTGCTCCCCCTCATCACCGTACTTGCCCATCAAGGTTTCGATACGCTCGAAAGCCGGGGTCTCCAAGGGCTCAAAGCCGTAGCGCTCAAAGACCTCCCGGAGGGTAGCAATGACATGGAGGCGCTGATTCATCTTCTCTGGAAGGTGATCGCGGGTTCCTTTGGCGAGATGCACACTCATGATTTGCTCCTTCGGTGCTTTTCGTGTCGCCCCATAACCGCACAGGTTAGGCGACTCCATGTAAGGAGCGTCTTTGGTGGCACTTCAACCTGTCATTGGAATCGAGTGTCATGTTCAGCTGGACACCCAGACCAAACTCTTCTGCAGCTGTCCCGTAATCGAGCTCAACAGACCGAATCAATCGATCTGTGAGGTCTGCACAGGACACCCTGGCAGCCTGCCTGCCCTCAACACCACGGCGATCAGCCTCGGGATTCGGGCCGGCTTGGCGCTTGGATGCCAAATTCATGAGGTCAGTGCGTTCGACCGAAAAAATTATTTCTACCCGGATCTTCCCAAAGGCTACCAAATCACCCAGCACCACCACCCCATCTGCCAAGACGGACAGGTGCATGCAGTAGTAGACGGGAACCTGAGGGCCTTTGCTTTGAGCCGTATTCACCTGGAGGAGGATTCGGGGAAGCTTCATCACGACGAGAGTTCAAGCCGAGTCGACTGGAATCGAGCAGGACGCGCACTCGTGGAGATCGTCTCCAAGCCCGTGCTGCACTCCTCCGAGGAGGCCGTGGCCTACATGCGCAGCCTCCATCGAACCCTGGTGGCTGCCCGCGTGACCAAAGGCGACCTCGAAAAAGGTCACATGCGATTTGATGTCAACGTCTCCATGAATCACGCCGATCAGGACTTGGGCACACGGGTCGAGATCAAAAACCTCAATTCCTTTCGCTTCGCCAAGAAAGCCATCGACCAAGAGCTTGAGCGCCAGAAGCAGGTCTTGAGCAATGGAGGACGCATCGCGTCACACACCCGAGGCTGGTCTGGAAGCCACTGCGTTCCACTCCGTGAGAAGGAGAGGGCGGATGACTACCGCTACCTTCCCGAACCCGACCTTCCTGTCCTTTGGGTGAGTGCTGAGGAGATCGAAACCCAGAGAAAGACCCTCCACGCCTGCCCCTTGGACCTGCATCTCATTCAGTGCGACCAAGAACGAGTCCTCTCTTGGACCCGGCGCTATGGGCTTCGAGAGTCTGAAATCCAGCAGATTCAGTCTGACGCACAAGTTGCCGACTTCTTCGAAGCCTGTGTCGCACTGGGAGGTTCGCCTCAGGAAATGGCCAACTGGATGCAAACTGAGTTCCAGCGTTGCCTCAAGCTCCACGCGGGACGGTGGGCTTTGGTAGCCTTAGAGCCCGCCCACCTCGTGAGCATTCAAGAACACATCGACCATGGCACCATTTCCCACACTGCAGCCAAGAAGATCTTCGAGATTCTTTTCGAGAAGGGAGGGAACGTCGACGCTCTTATCGACACCCTGGGACTGCAGCAGATTGCAGATGAGGCAACGCTGCAGCAGGCCATTGACCAAATTCTGGTCCGGTTTCCCCAAGAATGCCAGCAATACCGAAACGGCCAATCCAAAATTCTGGGCTTCCTCATGGGACATTTAATGCGTCAAACTCAAGGGGCTGCGGATCCTCGTCTGTTGAAGAGGCTCCTGCTGGAAGCCTTGGTGGAGCACCCATGAGCCTGACGTACATCCGAGAATACCGTGAAGACGGAGGCATCTACTCCGAGCCGAACGCAGAGCCCGGCAGGCCCCTCACTGAATTGCTCGACACGTGTCCTCCCCCCCTCCGCGTGAGCCTTGAAATTGGAGCTGCACTGGCGGACATCCTCGCTATTGCTGAGGAGGACGGAAAGGCACACGGTGACCCAAAAATTGGCATGGTTCGAGTCGATTCTGAGGGCAACATTGCGCTCTCGGATTTCAAACCCTCCCGACGCACCACACGCGCTCCGGAACCTTCTCCGCTGCACCCCGCATCCAGTATTTATGGACTCGGTGTCATCCTCCACAGCCTGCTCTGCACCGAGAGCTTTGGGAGGGTTCCCAAAACCGAAGCGGAGCACGATGCGGCAGTCGCTGCAAAGGTGGAACTCTACCGATTTGAGGAAGCTGAGGGCCAAGTCTGGCTGGGGGAGTTGAAAGAGTTTCTCTGCTCGATGATGGCGTACTCAACCCAAGATCGCCCAATCCCTGACGAGGTTGCCGACGTCCTCGGAAATGCTGCTGACAGTCTGGAAGGGCTTCCTCTCGATGTCTGGGCCGAACGGGCCTGCACAGACAGCAAATCCGCTCGAGGCCGAATCACAAGTGCTCCGGTGGAGGAACTCGAGGGCGTCAGGGCCGTCCACCAGCTCGAACCGGATCAAGAAACTGAACTCTCCGGTCCCATGCTGGTGAACAAGGCCCTCGAAGAGGCACAGGTCGGCAACCCAGTTGAACTGCTCGACGGAAGCCTCGACGAGACCGTACTCGACCAACCCTCCAGCCTCGAACAACCCGATGGCTTTGCGTTTGAGGAAACCATCATTGATGAACTCCCCGTCGAGACCGTTGAAAAAACCGCTCCGTCCATCCACGAGGAAGAGACCCTTGTTGGCGAGAACCTCTTGGAGAAAACGCTTCCTGCCCCCCCAGACACACCAGCAAGCTCCACATCACCCGAGCAAACACCCCTCTCCGAGCCCAGCCCAACACCCGCTGCACCGCCGTCCGGGGTGATTCGAGGACCCAGCTTGCCACCCCCTCCCTCTCCGGGTCCGGGTCCACAAAGCAATCCAGCAAAGAGTGCCTTGCTGGGATTGGTTGTCGTGCTGGCTGTCGGCGCAGGCGTTTTCCTCGGTACCCAAAGCTCGGATGGACCCTCAGACTTACCAGAAACCTCTCCTGAGCTCCCTGGCCCAATCACAGCTCCCGCGCCCATCGAGGCAATTCCCGAGGCGACCCCTCCGGAGATCGTCACTCCCGAGCCCAAAGACGATCCGGCTCCAAGCGAGACGGAAGATACTGTCCCGAATCCTGAACCCCTCGTGGATCAGGCCAGTGAGTTCAAGGCGCCCGTTGCACCCGAGACGGCACCAAAACCCAAGCCTGCAACGAGGCCCTCCGCAGCGCCAGTCGCAACTCCAACGCTCCCTGCCGAACCCGTACCTGCACCGGATGCTCCCCCCTACCGAGCGCGCATTACGATCGATGGAACAGCCCCTTCCATTACGTGCGGCGACGGCCAGAGTCCGGAGGTCGCTGGGCCACTCAACATGACGTTCCAATCCGCGCAGTTCTGCCGAGTGGAAATCGAGGGGGCCATGGGCATCCTCAACATCAATACCTCGGGTACATTTGTGTGCAGCAAGAGCGGGACCCAGGTCGCTTGCGCCAAGGTTCGCTGATGAGAGCACTCATCCAGCGCGTCTCCCACGCCAAGGTCACAGTCGACGGCGCAACCGTAGGCCGATGTGGTCGCGGCCTGTTGGTGTTTCTGGGCGTGGCCCAAACGTATGCGGCAAAACCGGCCTCTTGGCTGGCGAAAAAAATCGCCGGTCTCCGAATTTTTCCCGATGAGAACGACCGCATGAACTTGAGCCTTACTGACATCCAGGGAGAGGCCTTGGTGGTCTCCCAGTTTACGCTCTATGGCGACTGCAAGAAGGGCCGAAGACCCAGTTTTGTAGGCTCCGCCCCACCCGAGATTGCCGAACCCCTCTATCACCAATTCTCGGAGTTTCTTCGGGCCGAAGATGTTCCAGTAGAAACTGGTGTTTTTGGTGCAGACATGAAGGTAGAACTGCTCAACGATGGACCCGTCACACTCTGGGTAGAGACCCCATGATTGAGCTTGCCAAGGCTGTAGCGCGCGAAGCTGGAGAGCTGATTGAAGCCGGTCGGTCCTCCTTGCGCGTGGTTCACAAAGGCGACGTCGATCTGGTCACCCAGCTCGACCAGGCCAGCGAGTCCCTGATTCGAGAACGGTTTTCCAAGGCAGCGCCTGGAATCGAGGTGCTCGCTGAGGAACAGGGAGGAGCCACCGAACGAGGTACGCGATGGATCGTGGATCCCCTGGACGGCACCACCAACTTCGTACACGGCTTTCCATTTTACTGCGTGTCCATCGCCCTTGAGCAGGACGCCCAGCTCCAACTCGGAGTGATCTACGACATTCCCAATCGCCGCCTCTTCTGGGCGGAACGCGGACAAGGGGCTTTCTGTGACAACAAGCCCCTCAAGGTCTCCGGATGCGAGAAACTCAACAACGCACTCGTTGCCAGTGGATTTGCCTACGATCGGCGCTCGCGCGCCGACTTTTATCTCCGCTATGTAAAAGCCTTCTTGGAACATTCCCAAGGCTTTCGACGCTGTGGCTCAGCTGCGATGGATCTCGCGATGGTGGCATCAGGCCAGTTGGATGCCTACTGGGAATTCGGACTCAATCCGTGGGACGTCGCCGCTGGAGCCGTCCTTGTGGAGGAAGCCGGTGGACAGGTGAGCAACATGAATGGTGGAGCTGTTGATCTGATCAACCCCGAAATTTTGGCCAGCAACGGCACCCTGCATGCGCAAATGATCCGACAACTCGCACCCCTTCTGCAGGCAACAAAGTAGACTCTTTCTCTCTCCCCACACTGAAAAGGATGCCTCATGGGTTTGGCAGTTGGCATTGATCTCGGCACCTCCAATTCGTGCGTCGCCGTCATGAAGGATGGTGTACCCGTAGTCTTGACCGATGAGGAGGGAAACCACACCCAACCCTCAGTCGTGGCATTTGGACGCGAAGGAAACGTCATCGTCGGCCATCGGGCTCGAAGACAGCTGGTGTACGCCCCTCAAAACACCGTGGCATCCGCAAAACGAATGATTGGTCGCCGTCACGGTTCTGACGCCGTTCAACGGGTGCTCCAAACAACGGCCTACGGAATCATTGAAGGCCCCAACGGAGATGCCCGGATCGAGGTCGGAGGTCGCGCCTACTCGATGCCGGAGATCTCCGCCTACATCCTCCAGCACATGCGATCCATTGCCGAGAAAGCAACTGGAGAGGTGGTGGACCAAGCCGTAATTACGGTTCCAGCCTACTTCAACGACAGCCAGCGCCAGGCCACTCGGGATGCAGCAACCATTGCCGGGCTCAACTGCTTGCGCATCCTCAATGAGCCGACAGCGGCTGCCTTGGCCTACGGAATCGGTAAAGGGCATCGACAACACATCGCCATTTACGACTTGGGTGGTGGAACATTTGATGTCTCAATTCTTCGCATTGAAGACGACCTTTTTGAGGTGATCTCCACAGCAGGTGACACCTTTTTGGGAGGAGATGACTTCGACCACGCCCTTGCCTCTCACCTGCTTGAAAAGTTCAAGAAGGAGACTGGGATTGACATGTCCCAGAACCGAACCGTTCGCCTGAAACTCCGAACTGCAGCAGAGAGCGCCAAGATCGCACTCTCCACCGCCACCGAAGTGGAGATCAACGTTCCCGCCTTGGCTCACAATGCAGACGGCAGCCCCATCGACCTCAACACGCGTATGGACCGCATTGAGTATGCAAAGGTGGTGCTTCCTATCGTCCAGCGCACCTTCCTCACCTGCGACGATGCCCTCGCACAAGCCGGTAAAGCTTCTGCGCAAATGGACCACGTCGTGCTCGTGGGAGGGATGACCCGATACCCGCTTATCCAAGAAGCGGTGTCCCAGTATTTTGGAAAGAAGGCCTATCAGGGAATCAACCCCGATGAGGTCGTGGCTTTAGGTGCTGCTATCCAGGCCCACAACCTCACTGAGGCGTCACCGGAGACCGCAAGTATTCTGATGGACGTTACCCCTCAGAGCCTGGGGGTTCGAACCATCGGAGGGTTCTGCGAGACCCTCATCGAACGCAACAGTGGTATTCCCACAGCCACCACGAAAATCTTCAGCACAGCCCACGACAACCAGAGCGAGGTCACGGTCGCCGTCTACCAAGGCGAGGCGAGAATGGCTGAAGAGAATGAACTTCTCGGGCAGTTCGTCATGGACGACATTCGGCCCGCACCGCGCGGCGAGATCAAGATTCGCATCGGCTTCGAGATCGATGCAGACGGCATCGTAAAGGTCGTCGCGGAAGACATCGAGAGCGCTACCGTGAGAAGCATTCGAATCGAAGCCTCCAGCGGACTCTCTGAGGACGAAATCCAAACCATGCGATTTGATGATCTCGGATTCTAAAAACCCCTGCTAAACTGGGTGTCCATGACCCCCAAGGAGATGCCGCACAATGGATCCCCAACTCGCCCAAGCGATTGAGATCGAAACCATTGCTGAACTTCTACCCGAGCTCACCTATTACCAAATCCTCCAGGTCGATCCTCTGGCTCCAACCGATGTTCTGGAGAAGGCGTATCGTGGAGAAGCGCGACGCCTGCATCCCGATCGCTTTGCCCGCAGTGGAAATGAAGACACCAAGAGACTGGCCAATCAGATCTACCGTGCGGTCATGGAAGCCTGGAAGACCCTCAAAGACCCAGAGACCCGCGAGGCCTACAACCAGGAACTGGAAGAGGGCCGGCGCCGAATGACGGATGAGGCCAAGAAGCAGGCGGAAGCAGCCGCTGCTGCTGCGGCCAACCCCATCCATGCGGCCAAGACCGAAAAAGGGATGAAGTTCTGGCGCATGGCGCTTCGAAACTGGCACGACGGCGAGTTCTCTGGTGCCGCCATGAACATCCAGTTCGCTCTGAACTTTGAGCCGGAAAACGAGACCTTCCTCGAGTGGCTCGACAAAGCAAAGAACGCCCAAGAGGGGGTCGCGGACGAGAAACGCAACCCCTACAAGCTGCGGATTGTGTAACCCTCAGGCCGATCAGCCGATCGACTGCCCATGAAACCACCAACGGCCTCGCCCGAAGGACTCCCGATGGGCCTTTACCCACCGGCGCCAGCCCGTTCGATGGTTCACCTGGACTCTCCAGGGACCATCGGCGTCGAAGGGCAGATTGGCGCCGGTTGAGATAACCAGCTCATCATAAGCTCCGCGGCGCACCAGCCCGTCGTCATCACCAAGCTTGTCGACCAGAAGGTCGAGATCCATCAGTCTTCCGTCACGGTAGCGAACGCCGTCTTGAAAGCGGGTCTCGTGATCTTCCCAGTACTTTTCCCAGAGGGCATGGAGTCCGGGTTGATCCAGATCTTCCCGGTGTCCTGTGATCATCTCGAGCGCTCCGGCTGCGACCGTTGTCATGGCGCGATCGCGACGACCCATCGCTCCAAGAAGCGTGGTTACCCCTCTTGGATCTCCCAAGTAGCCGAGCCCTTGGAGGGCACCGAGGGCCTTCGCACCCTGCCCCTCGGCCGTTCCGCGGAGAAGAAGCAAGTAGGAGGGTCCGCCGTATCGACCCACGATTTCACCCGGCGCCGCATCGAGATCCGTACCCGCTGCAAGGCATTGAGCGTGGTAGTCCACGCCGCGCCGATCTCCGAGCAGGAGAAGTGCCACAGCAACGGCCTCTCCCAGATGCGGATCGCCAATGTGATCCAGAAGAACGTCTTGTGCCCTTGAATCACCAATGCGCCCCAAGGCCGCAACGACCGACTTTCGAACCCGTGGGGACTGCTCGCGTTCCAGAAGCCTCAGCAAGGCTGGGAGGGCGGCTCGCTCTCGCCGCCAGCCCATAATCTCCACGGCAGCAGCGAGGCCCTGGTTCTCCCCGGGAGCCTCGATCGCCTGCAGCAGTCCATCCACGAGAGCCGCATTGGGAGAACGCGTCACGGCTCCCCTCAACGCTCGTGTGGGAAGCTCCGGCAGCTTCTGGTGCATCACTTGGTTCAACAGGAAATCCGCCGCCTCAAAGGAACGATGGGACGCCAGCAGGTCCGCAGCCGCGATGTAACTCGCAACCGATGGATCCAACGCTCTGCCCGAGCTGGCCTCCATCTCCCGTGCGCGCCGAGTCATCTCATTCCCGAGTGCAGCAACGACCTCTTGTCCTCCGGCAGCAATGGCCATGCGGTGTGCTCCGATCCTCCTCTCCGGCCGATCTGCATCCGCTCGAGTGAGAGGCGGTCGAGCACGCTGGGCCTCCCACCTCCGACGCGCGTGCTCCGAACTCCTCGCCAGATGCCAGTCCAGGGAGTGTTGAGGGTCGCGGGCGACGGCATCCACTGCTGCAACTCCAGCAGCCAGATCGCAGGCCATAAAACAGGCTCGAGCGGCATTCAGCACCTCGCTGTTCGCTCCCATCCGCCCCAGACGAAGCAAGGCCCACCCTTCTCGAATCGGCAGCTGAAGCTTGCGATAGCCTTGGGCTGCTGTGGTGTAGTCAGCTTGTGCGTCCTCAAGGCGACCGGCCATGGCATGAAGGTCCCCGCGACGAATCAAAAGACGAAGCAGCACCTCCTCTTCTCCAGCAGAAACTGCCATTTCTCGTGCATTTTTCCACGCCGCCTGAGCGCTCTCGTACTGATCCTCCATCCGGAACAGATCGCCCTCAGCAATTCTGCACTTTGCCTGGAGCCCAATGTCCCCGCCTTCCAAGGCCAGAGATCTCGCCCGGTCCAGATGGTCCCTGGCTTCCTCTGTCTTTTCATGCAGCAGGCATCGCTGAGCCAGCAGGAGATGGCAGCAGGCTCGATTGTAATCGTTCTTGAGACCGCGGAGCGCCTCTGCAAGAACTTCTTCTGCCCAACGTTCTTGCCTCCACACGGCGATCCGACCGAGCGCCAGAAGCGCACGCGCTCGAATCTCGCCTTCTGCCTTCAGGAGCTCGCGAAGGTGTCTTTCTGCCTCATCATGCTCTCCCAATTCGGACTCCACTTCCACCAAACGGAGAAGAAGGTTTGGGAGCCTGGAGGGTCGCTCAAAGGATTGTGCCCGAGCCAGTTCCTGTGCACAGACTTCGACAGCCTCTCTTCGACACCCCCGCCTCAGTTTGGACTGAACCAGACACAAGGCGGCAGCTTCGTGCAGATGAGACTCTTCCTCGCGGCGAACATCGATCACCCCTTCGCTGAGAAAAGTCGCCAACTCCTCCTCCCAAACCTCCCAATCCTCTCCCAAAAGTGAACTCAGGTCCGAGAAGATCGAAACATCGAGGATTTCTGCGCCTGTGAACGGGAGAGGAAGACGCGTCGCACGCATGGCCTTCAACAAACAAAAGCGGGCTTGCGTCGAGTCCAGCCCTCTTTGAAGTTGTCCCAGTCTCTGCCACGAACGAACGAGCCCAGGATCCAGTGAGGCAGCCCGTTTGTAGGCGTCAATGGCCTCGTCCGTGCGACCGCTTCGATTCAGTTCCTCGGCTTGGTGCATCACCAAGTGAGCACTCATCGGATCCAAGCGCTCTCGAAGGGCTCGCTCAAGCCCGGGATCAAAGGCTCCCTCGTCCATCATCTGCAGTGTTGGAACCAGCCAACGTTGGAATCGATCATGCAAGGGAACAAGCTTGCTCCCGACCACCTCACCAAAAACCCAGCCGCCGAAGCCGTCTGGCGCATAGGCCCACTGGCGCTCACCGGGTCCGTCTGCGAATGCGATGAGGTGCTCCAATCCCTTTCCAACACGTGCCAGCTCGGACACAGAACGAATGCGCAGAGCTCCTCGAAAGAGCTGTGCACCATTCCAACGCCGAAGGAAGCCTGCTAGGGTGTAGGGAAGGCTGTGTCCGAGGTGCTGTTCTGTAGAGCGCAACGCTGCTTCTGAGGAGCCCGATGCAAGCCGATGGACATCGGTTTTGTAGCGCTCCACGAGACGTGTCAGGGATTGGTAGGGATCTACGGCGAGGTCCGGTGCAGCACCGGTCGATTTTGAAGCTTGCATGTCTCAGTAGGGCAAAGAGGAGAGCGGGGAGCGAGGATGCTGGAAAATCATCCTAGAAATGCCCAGTAAGTATAGCGCTTGCCGATCCCTTCTGAAGAAACTTTCGATGCCTGCTATTGCGGGCGCACGACCAGGTTCACCAACCGACCGGGTACGACAATCTCTTTGACGATCTGCATGCCTTCCAGATGGCGCTGAACTTTCTCGTTCGACTTTGCCAACTCCAGCAAGGCTGATTTTTCGATGGACTTCGGCACAGCGATGCTGGCGCGAAGCTTGCCTTGCACCTGAATGGCAATCTCAATGGTGCTGGTTTCGAGCGCCCCGGGGTCCCATTTTGGCCAGCCCTTGAAAGCCAGGCTTTCCGTAAACCCAAGTCGCGAATGCAACTCCTCAGCGAGATGAGGCGCATACGGAGAGAGAATGAGCAGAAACTCCTCCATTTGCTGCTTTGGTAGGACATCCTGGGCTATTGCGACCTTCACGAATTCCATCATGCGTGACACCGGTGTGTTGAACCGAAGGGACTCGATGCCCTCGGTCACACTCTTGATGGCGACGTGCAGGGACCGA
>JAYXVV010000029.1:0-46320 GCA_036021505.1 Myxococcota bacterium
GCGGAACCAGCATCCGAAAGAACGCGGGTGATTGCCGCGGTCAGGGTGGTCTTGCCATGATCAACGTGTCCAATCGTTCCGATGTTCACGTGGGGCTTATTTCTCTCGAACTTTTCCTTGGCCATGAGCCTGTCTCCAGTTTGGGAAAGACGTTTGGGTGTCCCGAAGGACGGTTGATTGTGATGAAAGTGGAGCCGATGATGGGATTTGAACCCATGGCCTCCTCCTTACCAAGGAGGTGCTCTGCCCCTGAGCTACATCGGCTGGAGCGGGAGACGAGGTTCGAACTCGCGACCCTCAGCTTGGAAGGCTGATGCTCTACCAACTGAGCTACTCCCGCATAAATGGTGGGGGCGGGTGGATTCGAACCACCGTAGGCGTACGCCGACGGGTTTACAGCCCGTTCCCTTTGGCCACTCGGGCACACCCCCGGAAAAAAAATGATGGAAAGAACATCGCCCTGAAACTGGAGCTGACGACGGGACTTGAACCCACAACCTGCTGATTACAAATCAGCTGCTCTACCAATTGAGCTACGTCAGCTTGCAGAGCTGCCCTAAGAGCAGCCAGTGCGAAGGGCGCCGAATCTAATAATGGCGCTCAGGTCTGTCAAGGGATCTCTTGCACGGAAAAGTCCTGCTCTGAAAACAACGGTAGGAGGCTGAGTTTGTCCAACCGGATTCTCTCTGAGAGGAGACCTCCAATTCGGGTCTCCATCACCACAGGAAGGACCAACTGAGACTCAACAGCCTTCCACCCCAAAAAAAGCCTCTGCGTCTCCCCCGATTTCCCCACATACGAGATACTGCTCGGCAACCAAGTCTCCGCATCCACCACAATTTCGATCTGACCATGACGAGACACCGACCGGAGAACCACCGCGTTGCGTCGCTCAACCAGCTGTTGACCCACAACCTGCAGCCGCTGGAAATCCTCATCCCTGCCAAGCAAGGCCGGCAACTGGAGTGACGGGCGGTACACCTCGGCTGGATGAGAGCTCGCCAACAAGCGATTCGCCCCGGCCTTTGACAGCCCAGACAGTGCCCCTGCTTTCTGCAGCCACGCCCCGGCGGGTCCCGACACCACACGCCACCCCTCCAAGCCGACCCCCTCATCGACCTCCACAGTAAGCGCTTGTCGCCCCTTCGCACGAGCAAAGCGATGGCGAGCCTGTATGGCTTCCTGTCCCAGGGTGCGCGTGAAAACCAACTCCAGTGACTCCGCCTGTGAGAGCACCTGTCGGGCACCCTGGTCCCCACCGAGCGCTCGGAGCATTCGCTTCCGAACCTCTTCCGATGAGGGCACAGCCTGAAGAGGCTCGGGCAATGCCGAGTGGCCCTCCTCTCCCTCATCGAAAACAGCGACACCTCGACCGGTTCGTGCAGCAAGCCTCTCTGCTGCCAACTCCGCCTCACCTCTCGACTGGGGACCATCGACCCAAACACGGTACTCCCAACCCGTTCCATGCTGGTAGCTTCGTTCGATGCGAGCCTCGAGGTCCAGTGACAACGCCTCCCTTCGAAACTCCAGCGCCTCTTGTTGAGACAGCATGACGGGACCCCGGAGTTGGGGCTGGGCAAAACCGAGCAATGCGGCCGCCATGGCCCCCAACGCACTCACGGCATCACTCGTTCTGCTGGCAGGGTAGCGACAGTTTCTTCCTGGATCGGTTGGGGCATGAAACAGAGTAAGAAACAGACCAAGGTCACCACGGCAACGAACTTCGACCGCCTTGTCAGAGCGGACTCCTTGGGGACATCCAACCCTTCCCAAGCGCCCATCACGAGCAGAAGGACGGCCCAGGCGGCCCATCCCTCCCAGTAGAGGAATCCGGCAACAAACAGGAACAGGAGCGAAGCCTTCGAGATCCAGGGAGCCCACCGAGGACTCAGCGCCGTCACGATGTGCCCACCGTCGAGCTGACCCACTGGAAGAAGATTCAATGCGGTGAGAAAACAGCCCACCCAACCCGCCAATGCGAGTGGCGTAAGGATATCGTAGCGGCCTGGCGCTTCTCCTGTCACCCAGGTCCCCACCAGATTCATCATCTCTGGATTCCCAAAAATCAGCAGATCGATCCCCTCATCGACTACTGCAGGTGCCTCCACAGCAACCGTCCCCTCAAGACCAACCAGGAGGCACACAAAAGCGAGAAGAGCCCCCGCAAGCGGACCTGCAGCCCCCATCTCGAGAAGCCCTGAACGTGTCTTGGGCAGGGATCGAAGGCGGATCACAGCGCCAAGGGTTCCAAAGGCCAGAGGAAAAGGAATGAAGTAGGGCAGAGAAAGAGCGAAACCATGGTGCCGTGCGACCCAGTAGTGGGCGAGTTCATGGGCTCCAAGAATGGCCATGAGCGCTAAGGAAAACACCGCCGACCGAGCCATGGTGCCTCGGTCCGAAAACGGACTTCCCTCCTCCCAGAGCCAGCCGTAGGTGAAATACACCGAGGCAAGGGTCAAGACGAAGAACAGCCACGCACGGCGCAGCTCCTTCTTGGAAGGCATTTCTTCCCGAGTCAATGCTGGCAGACTCAGTTCAATTGACGGGCATGAAGCTCATAGGCTCCAGTGTCTCCATCACCGCCTGAGACGACCACCACATAGCTTTGACCTCCGGTGAGCACCGCGTAGAGAAGCGCCTCTTCACCGTCCTCTCCGGTCTGGCCGCCCACGTTGTAGACCGTGGAAAAGCTGGCTTGCTCATCCTCGTCAACCTCGTCGTTGTCCACGTAGTAGTTCGAGTAGTGGCCGCTCGTGATGGATCCCCCCTCATTGGTGCACTGCTGGATCAACACCTGCTGCACAAAGCTGGCCGGTACGGGCTCGCTTTCATCCGGTACGCCATCTCCGTCCCAGTCCTCGCCACAGCTGGGAGGCTCTTCGGTCTCCACCTCTCCGCAGGGGTCGAACTCACCATCGCTCTCCGTGTAGGCAACCGCCATCAGGTTGAGTTGCTCGCCCACGTGCTGCAGCATGCTGTTGGGATAGGCCCAGCTGCCCGATTCGGCGCAGTTTGGGTCCGAGACCGTCACATTGACCTTGGCGGTCGGGATCATCTCCTCTTCCACAATGGCAATCCAAGGGTCAAAGGGTCCCGGGTCGCCGTCCGTGTTTTTGTAGCGCCGATCCAACCAGATCGCGACTTGGATCGGTTCCCCCTCGGTGCGGTCGCTGAGATCCAGACGCCAGCGATCCAGATCTTGTACGTCAGTGGACGTCTCCTCCCCAGTCGTATCGATCAAAACGGTTGCTCCCGGGTCAGAGATCTCACCGAGAGCGTGAATCTCCCCCCCATCCTCGGGGAGCACTGGAAGATTCATCGCGTTGGCATCCAGCGCCGAGAAGATGTTCTCTTCGACCACATCATCGAAAGAAGAGTCCGTCCAGCGAATAGCCACGCCTTCAAGGTTGCCATCCCCTCCCTGAATTTCCACAAGCGCTGAGTCGTAAGGCAGCTTCGCTAACCGTGCCACAGAGGCGCCGTAATAGCCCGCAACATACCCGAAGTAGGAGAAGCCCGGGGTGTAGATCTGAGCGTCCGTTCCCTCGGTACGGACCCGACGCTGGAGGTTCTCCGTGGCGTTGTTGGAGGTTCCTCCCTCCATGAAGCGATTGACGCCCCGGACGTTGAACCCTGTCTGGTGACCATTGGCCCCGAAAAACACACCTGCGGTGGGTGTGATGGGCGCCTCGATGGGTGCTGAGATGGTCGAGGCCGCTGAATAGGGGGTCCAGGTGGACAAATCCATCAGCGCATCGCCGTCGTCATTCATCACCCCTGTGGTGAGCATCGCGACTTGCCACTCCACCACCAACTCAGAAAAGGACACTCCCGTCGCCGCTTCGATGTTGTCTGCCCCTGTGTTCTCAGAGGTGGCCAACTTCGCGAGGACTCCGTCGCCGTATTTGTCCACCAACCAGCGCCCAAAGAGGTACTGAGCTCCAAGGTTGGTTCCACAGAAGAAGCTGCAGTCTTCTGAATCTTCTGCGGAGGGTGCGAGCGGGTAGAGATGCGGGGCGTCCATGTAGGTCCATGCGTCCCGATAGAACACGGCACCGAAACCAACAATGTCAGTGCCCACCGTACCCATGGCCTGGACCAACCACGGTTCTTCCATGTCACCCTCGTTCACGATGACGTGCTGGTTGTAGGCAATCAACTGCAAATAGGAGGTCGCGATCTGACCGACCAGCTCCTGTGAGGTGTAGGTCTCAACCGTCGTCGTTTTGTAGGGATTGTAGAAACCAGAGGGGTCAGGAGCGAATACGTAGATGACCTCCTGCTCATCGCTTCCCGGATTGACCTGGTAGTCAAAGTCCTCGAGGTCGACGGATGGATTTGCATAGGAGCCCAGTACTTTGTACCAGTCGTCCTCGTCCTGAGAAGTCAGCGAAACCGAGTTCAAAACGGGTGTGATAACGACGGAGATCCTTCCGTCGCTGTTGATGTCGCTCTCATCCGCAAACAGCGTTCGAAAGTTCACGATGATGTTGTTGTCGACAATGTCCGCCACAGTCTGCAGATCGCAGTTGTCGAATCCATAGGCCTCAAACTGATGAGGCTCATCGATGATCCCATCGCACTCATAGTCCCAGTCGATGGCCACATCATTGTCCACCCAAATGGCGACATACTCGCCGAGTCCCCACAAGGTGGCATCCACCACCTTGTGGCTGGTGGTGTCCTCCACATCGTCACTCACGAAAAACTCATCTGTTTCCGACCCAATGTCGGAGCTCTCCAGGGAGGGCGGAGGCGGCACGCTCTGGATCCAATCGGTCTTGATGGGGCGAGTACTCGTGTCAATAGCCGGCTTCTTGGGTGCAGGTTCTGGCCCCTCCGAACCCATATCCACCGCGTAGTTCAGTCGGAACCCTTTGTCCTCCTCTCCCGTGTTGACAAGGATCACATAGAACTGCTGGTCGCGGTTGGAGTCTCCGGAAGCATCGGAAAGTGTGACCCACTCGTCCGTTGAAGCGATTTCGAGCACATCACCCGGCTCATCGAAAGCCGATGTCTCACCCGTTTCTGCGGTCTCACCTGTGTGCATTTTTCCGGTATCGCAGGCGGAATCGTTCGAGTCGCAGGGGTCCTGGGTCTCGCCCGTTTCTATCCCGGTCTCTGGCGTGCCAGGGCGAAATCCCCCGTCACTGTCGTCTTTCGCACACGAGCTTCCAAGTCCAAGGAGTGCGATCATTCCACTCCAAGCGACATACTTGTTGGGCTGCATGGGGTTTCTCTCCTAAAAGCATCTGTGCGCACAGATGCTCGGTGTCAGACAAAGGACACCCTGAACATCTGACAGCTTTGCACAGACTTTCCAGACGGTCAATCGCTCGCAGACACCCTTAAACAGGCTAAGAACTTTGGTCAGATTTTAGAGGGAGTTGATGTGATGCGTACTTTTGCCTTGCTGGGTCTTTCGATTGCAGCCTGCAACAAACCTGCAGAAGAGACGGAGTGGCGCCCAGAGCTGGCTTGTCCAGGCGACCCGTCCGGCATCTGTGAAGACACCAGTGGTTCTCTTCGGGTCGGTACAGGACTCCGAGACATCACCCCGCCTTGTTTCGAAAGCTGGATCGATACCAATGACGATGGGGAATACCAACGCACACAAGGTGACAGCTTCCTCGACTGCGGATGTGACCGACTCTGTCCGGAGGACGCCGACTATGTTGGCCCCGACGAAGGCGAGGGGGATGGAGAATTTCAAGCGGTTTGGCTCGCCGGTTTCCAGACAGGTCGACCTGCTGCCTCCGTCAATGATCCCATCTGGGCGCGCTCGACGGTTTTTGAGAAGGGAGACACCCGCATCGGTCTCGTAGCCCTCGACTTGGTGGGGTGGTTCAACGACGACGTCGTCATGACCCGAGAAATGGCCGCCGAGGCGGGGCTCGACCTCGACTACATCCTGGTGTCGAGCACCCACCAACACGAGGGCCCCGATACCGTCGGTATGTGGGGCGAACGCATTGGAAAGACGGGCTACCAAGAAGACTACGCCTCGTTTATCCGCCAGGCGACTGTGGATTCTCTTCAGGAAGCGATCTCGGGACTTCGGGAGGTAGACCACATGAAGGTCGGCTTCGCAGACAGCCGAACCTACTCCGAAAAAGGAACCCGCAATCTCATTCGGGACAGTCGAGACCCTGTGGTCGTCGATGAACGGGTGAACGCCGCCGCCTTCGTAGACAAAGAGGGCAAGACCATCGCTTCGTTGGTGAACTGGGCCAACCACCCGGAGGCCCTGTCCGATGAAAACACATCTCTGACTTCCGACTTCTCCCACTACATCCGAGTGGGTATGGAGTCCGGCTTCGCCACGGAGAGTTACCAACGAGAAGGCCTGGGAGGGATGAGTTTGTACCTTCAAGGCGCAGTGGGGGGACTCATGACTCCGCTCGGCATCACTGTCACGGACTTCGACGGTGTTGACCACAGTGCAGCCAGTTTCGAAAAGGCCGAGGCCATTGGGCACATCGTTGCGGACATGGCTCTGGACGCCATCGCAGATGGCGAGCGTGTCGAGGACCTTCCCCTCTCCTTCCGAATGCAGTCCCTCAAACTCCCCATCGACAACTGGGGTTTTCAAGCCATGTTCCTCTCGGGAGTCCTGGATCGAGAAACCTATGACTGGGACAAAACTCAGGTCATCACCGAGTACAACACGCCCTATGTTCTCACCGAGGTTGCCAAGGTTCAGATTGGTCCGCTTGCGTTGCTGAGTGTCCCTGGGGAGGTCTTTCCTGAGATCGCCTTTGGCGGCTACGACGGCAGTAAGATTGGAAGCGACTTGGAGCCGATGATTGACCCCGGGAACCCCAACCCACCTGAGATCGACATTGCTCCCCAAGGACCCTATTGGGCAGAACTCCTCGACGGTGAGCACGGATGGATTGTCGGGCTTGGCAACGACGAGCTCGGCTACATCATCCCGCCGTATGACTTCAAGGTCGACCCCGTCTCCCCCTACATCAACGAACCCGAGGGAGACCACTACGAAGAAACCAATTCGCTTGGACCGAAAACTGCACCCTTGCTCGATGAAGCCATCCAGCAGCTGCTTGCGTGGTCGCCCACCACGGAAGATTGACAGCTTCTTCCTACAGCTTATTGAAATCCATATTTCCAAAGGAGGACGCCATGCGCTCCACTGTTCTGCTCGCTCTTCTCATCCCCGCCTGCTCCAAATCCGACAGTGATGGACCCACCGATACCGCGGTGGAGACAAGCGTGTTTGACAGCATCATCGATGTGGAGGTCACGCCGGTCGCAGAAGACCTGACTTGCTGGGAACTCGGTGGCGACTTCCTGACCACCTCGGCCGACCCAAGCTGCGTGACCAATGTTCCGGTCAACGGTGAAGTCATCGACTTCGAGTCCGACGATCCCGTCTACGAGGCCAATGTCGAGTTGTTCTTCGGCGACGAAATCACCGACAGTCCTGACGACGTGCAAGTCTCCGATTCGACAGGAAAGGTCACCTTCGACTCCGCCCCGACGTGCACTCCGATCTCCTACCGCGTGAGTACCGATCCTGCGCTGGAGGAGACCAAAGTCACCATCGAGGCGCACGAGATTTACGGCTACGGCGAGACCATCAACGCCGAATTCAACTCGGTGTCCTACGCCACCTTCAACATCATCCCGTCGCTGCTGGGTGTATCGGTCATTCCGGGCCAGGGTATCGTGGCTGGCGGAGCGTACGACTGCAACGGTGATCCCATTGAGGGTGTGCAGGCGATCGCCCGTTCCGTAGACGATGAGAGCGGCTACTTCGAGGACCAGGTGGTCAAGTACTTCGTGAAGAACTTCCCAAACCGAAACCAGCTCCACACATCCGACGATGGGCTCTGGGTCATCGTGAATGTGCCTCCCTCTGAGGCTTTGATTGAGCTCTGGGTGTCCGACGGGGCTGGCGGCCACACCATGATTGGCACCACGGAACTCCTCGTGGAAGCCGATTCGATCAACATTTCGAGCGGATACTACGGCTACACCGGCAACCTCTACCCCACGAGCTGCCTCGAAGCCTGTGATGCCGGCGAGGACAGCGGTACCAACGACACCGGTACCACTGAGTAGTTTCGCATGAAGAAAGGAGGACCCCTCATGAACATCCTTGGCCTCACAGCAGCGTTCCTCGCTGCAGCTCCCGCCCATGCAGAAGAAGACACGACCTTCTCTCTCGACGGACACTACCGAGTCCGGACCCACACCTTTGGAAATCTGTTCAGCGATCACGCTGGCGGAAGTTACACCGCTCAGCAACTGCGCCTCCAGCCCACCATCCATTACAAGGATTCCGCGAAGTTCACCTTCATGGCCGATGCCTTGGACGGTGTGGTTTGGGGAGACAACCAGAGCGTCTCCCGTACAGCACTCTTTGCAGGCGATCCCACGAATACCGGTCTGAATGGGATGGAAACCAACAATTTCTTGGTGCGCCGAGCTTGGGCCGAGTTCGATATTCCAGTAGGAAAGGTTCGACTCGGGCGCCAACCGTCGAACTGGGGAATGGGGCTTCTCGCAAACGAGGGAACGGAGATCGACGATGACTTTGGCGAGAACTACTACGGTTCGACTTACGATCGCTTCATCTTTCTGACTCGCCCGCTGGCACTCACCGAGGCCATCTTCGGGATTGGGAACGCTGACCTTCCCCTCTTCACCGCCTTTGGCGTCGATCGCTTGGTTGAAGACCCACTGGTGACCTACTACGGCTACGAGTGCGAGGGCGACGGTACAGACACTGACCCCCGGTGTGAGGGTGCGGGTGAGCATGGCTACACCGAGGATCGGGACCCTTCACAACGAGACGCGGACTGGTGGGCGGACAATACCGACGATGTTTATGAGTTTCTCTATGTGCTGCTCTACCGCGGGGAGAATCTGGAAATCGCTGGGGATCCCGCAAGCCTGAACGCTGGGGTTTATGTGGTCAATCGGCTGCATGAAGAGACCAACTCTCAAGTCTTTATCTATGACGGGTATGCTCAATTCGCCTGGAAGAACCTCCTTCTTGAAGGTGAAGCACTGAGTATCCAGGGACAAACTGAGGGCATTGCCCTGCCCAGCGCTGATCCCGAGAATCCCCTCGCCAAGGAAGCCGATATCTTCGGCGCAGTAGGACGCATCGGCTACCAGAGCCCGACTCTGCAGGCCATTTTCGAGGCGGGCCTCGCGAGCGGCGATGACAATCCAGGGGACGAGGTGTTCACCGGACGTGCCCTGCACCCCGACCACAACGTAGGCCTCCTGCTCTACGAGGAGATTCTCGCCGCTGTGAGCCAGAATGTGTGGGAAGGCCAACTCAACGGCCTCCGAAGTCGAGGTGGCGTGTACAACTCGCGCTACATCTACCCAAAAATCAGTGTTTCCCCCCGACCGGGCCTGAGAGTTGTGGCCGCCTATCTCTTGGCCTTTCCGGACAGCCCCGACGGGGCAGTCATCCGTACAGACGATCAGTCGGACTCCGCCACACTCGGCTGGGAAGTGGATGCCGCGCTCAAGTTTCGTTGGGCTGACCAGCATCTCGACTTCTCACTGGAGGGTGCCTACGCTCAGGTCACTGACCGTATTCCCTACGAAAACCATGGGCTTACCAAAGATGGAAGCGCTTGGACGGTTCAGACGCGACTGGCCTACCTGTTTTAGGACCCCTCTCGAGGACCCATCATGGTTCCATTTGTTCTCAACATCCTGAACATTCTCTCGCTCATCGTCATTGCAGATGCCCTGCTCTCGTGGGTGAGTCCCGACCCTTCACAACCGCCGCGAAGCATCACAAGCGCGATTGCCGAGCCCCTCGGGGCCCCCATTCGGTGGGTGCTCAAGCCCGAGTATACGGGGGGAATTGATTTCTCTCCCATCGGGATACTGCTGATTCTTCAATGGCTCTCACGCTCGATTCTCGAGGCGAGCGGACAGGTCTGACGATGCCTCTTTTTTTCGCAGCGCTCCTTCTCGCGTCGGTCACTGAACAGCTCGAGACAGCCTCCAACACCGGTATTCCTGAATCCGATCGCTTGGCCGTCTTCGAGGAGTTGGCAAGCAACGCTTCAAGCCATCGTGAAGAACTGCAAACCATTGCGGAAGATGAAAACGCGAACCCCAACCACCGCTGGATTGCGATTCGAGCTCTGGGAAAAAGCGGGCTCTCTGAAGCACGCCCGGGCTTGGAAGGCCTGTGCAACGACACCGACTCGTCAATTCGTGTCGCCGCCCTCAGCGCACTCGCTGAAATGGGCAGCGTAAGCTCTACCGAGCTCATCGCTCAAGCCTTGAAAGACCCCGCCATGATCGTGCGAGGAGCCGCCGCGGATGCACTCGGGCTGCTCAAAGATATCCGGAGCATTGACGACTTAGAGACCGCACTGCACAGCTCCGACAACTTCTACCGAGGACAATCGGTTTGGGTCCGGGTTCGCTTCGTCCTCGCTCTCGGAAAGATCGGGCACAAGATGGCCCTTCCCGCTCTCGAGCGAGCCCTGACTGACCAAGACCCCAAGGTTGTCGATGCGAGCCTGATCGCTCTCAAAGAAGTCGTTGGCTATGACTTCTCAGAGGGACGCAATCGTTCCGAGCACATCCAAGCCTGGCAGCGCTGGATTCCCGCCAACCGCTGACACGGACCGAGGCGCCCAACTCAACGCGTGATCTGCAGCTTGAGAACCGTCTTACCGACCCCTATGGTGTCGCCGGGTTCGAGTTGCGCGAGCGAGACTTTCCTCCCGTTGTGGTAGGTCCCATTGGTCGACCCCAGGTCGCGCAAAAAAATCATCTCACGCCCAAAGACTTCCACCACGGCATGACGACGGGAAACTTCCACATCGCTTAGCGGGACCTCACCGATGCGGCGCCCGATTGAAACATTGCCTCGCGTGAAGCGGTACACCCGACCCAAGTCGGCTCCAGCAACCACCTCCAACACCGCATTCACCCCCGGCGGGAGCCGCAGGTCTTGGCCGACTACATCCGCGGCTCCCGAATCCAGCACGGGGTTGTCGTGAGAATGTTCAACAAGCTCCTCGTCGAGCAACCAAGCGATTTCCAGCTGCTTCGAGCGCGCGGCTCTTTTCTCGCCGTCCTCCTCCTCTCGCTCATTTGCAATGAAAAGGACCATCCGGGTGGACCCCAGGGTGATCTCGGAACCCGGACGCAGGACTGTGTCGCGAACGAGACGTCCATCGACCATCGTTCCATTTGTGCTTCCCAGGTCTTGCAGGTGCCAGGCGTCATTCTTGTAAAGAATCTGGACGTGACGCCCCGAAACCATCGGATCATCGATGATCAGGTCGCCCTGGCGTCGGCCCACAACCAACGGATGCTGGTCGGGAAGGACCACATTGAGGCCTTCTTTTGACCCCGAAACCACTTTCAGGAAGGCCTGTGACGGCATCAGACCACGTTCTGGAGCGACTGTTCCTCGCAGGAGCCGAGGTAGTAGCGGTGGTAGCGTCCAGGCAACTCTTTTCCGAGCATCCTCGAGGCATGAACCCCGGCTTTTGAGACGCCTTCCAAGGTGGCATTTGTCTTCCAGCCCATGGCATCCAAGACGTGGACCAAGTCCTCTGTGGCCAGATTGCCCGAGGCCCCCTTGGCATACGGACAACCGCCCAAGCCGGCTACCGAGGCATCGAATACCCTCACACCGCAGTCGAGGCCTGCGAGCACATTGGCCAGAGCGGATCCCCGGGTGTCGTGCATGTGGAGTGCGATTCGGTCCAGCTGTACCCCGCCATCCACCAGGTGTTCAAGGAGCCTTCGGACCTGCAGCGGATTCGCCATTCCTGTGGTGTCACCCAGAGAAATTCGCTCGGCGCCCGACGACAGAAGCTCGCTGCAGAGTTCAACGACCCGGTTGGGTTCGACATCCCCCTCATAGGGGCAACCAAAGGCCGTGGACAAGTACGCTCGCACGCGGAGTCCCTCGGCCACGCTGGTAGCAATCACCTCACGCTGGCTCGCCAAAGACTCCCGTATGGTTCGATTGATGTTCTTTTTGTTGTGGGTCTCCGAGGAGGACATGAAGGTTGCAACACCGGGTATCCCTGCCTCAAGAGCACGCTCCATCCCGATTCGATTGGGCACCAGGGCCCACCACGTAACGCCAGGTGCCTCCGGCAGTCGACGCACCAACTCCACAGCATCCGCCAACTGCGGAACCCACCGTGGTCGAACAAAAGAGGTGACCTCAATGTCGGTCAAACCACTCGCTACAAGCGACTCAATGAAAGCGAGCTTGTCCGCAGTCGAAACAACTTCCGACTCGTTTTGCAGCCCATCGCGGGGGCCCACTTCATGGATGGTGACCTTCATGTCCAAAAAACACACTCCGGTGGGTAATCTATCACGAAGAACGGCCCATCAACCGGACCATTAGCGCCTTCTGTGCATGTAGCCGGTTTTCCGCCTCATCGAAAACCACAGATTGGGGTCCATCAATCACCGAAGCTGAAACTTCCTCGCCCCGATGAGCAGGAAGGCAATGCAGGAAAATGGCATCGTCCTTGGCATGGCCCATAAGTTCGTCATTGACGATGAATCCCTCAAAGCGTGCGAGTCTCTCTTTGTGCTCATCTTCCTGGCCCATGGATGCCCACACATCCGTGTAGACCACGTCCGCGCCAGAGACACCCTCAACGGGGCTTTCCGTGATCTCGATCGCCCCCCCGGTCTTCTCCGCGATGGCCGCCGCTGCAGAAACAACCCCAGGATCGGGGGCATAGCCTGCTGGGTGAGCGATGGAGACGGTCATCCCTACAGCCACACCGCCATACAGAATGGAGTGCGCCATGTTGTTGCCATCACCCACATAGGACCATTTTCGCCCCTTGAAGCTTCCTTTGTGCTCCAGGATGGTCTGCAGGTCCGCAAGGACCTGACAGGGGTGAAGCAAGTCTGAGAGGCCATTGATTACCGGCACGGAACCAAACTCGGCGAGTTCCTCAACATCCGAATGGGCGAATACCCGAGCCATGATGCCATCCACGTAGCGCGACAACACTTGGGCCGTGTCTGCGATCGTCTCCCCTCGGTGCAACTGGATGTCCGTTGGGCCCAGGTAAATGCCTTGACCACCGAGCTGGTAGATTCCCGTCTGAAAACTCACGCGGGTGCGCAGACTGGGTTTTTGAAAAATCATGGCCAGGGTCTGGCCCTCACAGACCTTCGCGTACTTTGCTGGCGTTGCTTTGATGGCGACAGCCAGGTCCACCAGATCTCGGATTTCTTCGGGGCTCCACTCGGCCAAACTCAGCATGTGTTGGGGCATGAACACCTCTCCTTTAGAAGGAGGAAATAACCTCTTCTCAGGGGAAAAAAAGACCCCGTTACGAACTCCTCACCTCCTGAATTCGGCGCATGTGGGGGCCAAAACCCAACTTGCCTCCCCCGACTGAGCGGAGGAGGCAAGATGTGGTCACCCCAACGGGATTCGAACCCGTGTTGCCGGGATGAAAACCCGGTGTCCTGGACCTGACTAGACGATAGGGTGATGAGAGTGAGCCGTACTGGATTCGAACCAGTGACCCTCGGCTTAAAAGGCCGGTGCTCTACCGACTGAGCTAACGGCCCGAGCGACCGCTCATTTATTCTTCTACTTTGCTGACGTCAAGCCACGCTTTCGCGAGTGAAGAGCGGATCCAGCAAAATTGTGGACTTTCGTGCGGGTCCCAAGGAGAGTAAACCTACCTTCAGGCCGATCAATTCCTCAATTCGCGCAATGTAGCGTTTGCAATTTTCAGGAAGTTCTTCTTTGGATGTGCAAGCCGAGATGTCCTCGGACCAGCCAGGAAGAGTCTCGTAGACAGGGACAGCGCGTGACATGGACGGTGCATCCGAGGGAAAACGGTCCATTCCCTTGTAAGCCGTACAGATTTTCAGCTCATCGAGACCCGACAGCACATCGAGTTTGGTAAGGGCAAGCTGACTCAGTCCGTTGACCATGGATGCATGTCGTACCAAGACTGCATCGAACCAACCGCAGCGACGGGGCCGACCGGTGGTGGCTCCGAACTCGCCTCCAATTTCTCGAAGCCGTTGTCCAACCTCACCCTCGTCCTCCGTTGGGAAGGGTCCTGAGCCAACCCGAGTGGTGTAGGCCTTGACGATTCCAACAACCTCATCGATGTGGCGGGGCCCGATGCCCGATCCTGCACACGCGGCACCTGCGACTGTATTCGAGGACGTCACAACTGGAAACGTGCCGTGGTCAATGTCCAGGAAGGTGCCTTGTGCACCCTCAAAAAGGATGCCTTCATTGTCCTTGACTGCGTCATGGAGAATCGCCACCGCATCATCCACAAAGGGAGCAATTCTCGCGGCAATGGGCAGGTACTCCTTGATCACCGCATCGACATCGACCGGATCGCCTCCAAACCAGTCAACGATCATTCGGTTTTTGTCGATCAAGAGGGCCCTGAGGCGCTCCTCAAAGACCTCCGGTTGAATGAACTCGGCGAAACGGAGGCCCCGTCGGGCCGCCTTGTCCTCATAAGCCGGGCCAATTCCTTTTCCCGTCGTCCCAATCGCAGCCTTGCCACGTGCCCGTTCACGGAGACGATCCAGTTCACGATGGTGTGGCAGGATGACATGAGCTGCCGATGAGATCACAAGGCGCCCGGGGGTGATCTGATGCCCCCGATCGCTGAGTTGATCCAACTCTCCCAACAACACCTTGGGATCCACCACCACACCATTGCCAACGACACAGGTGGTATCCGGGTTGAGGATCCCTGAAGGCACGAGGTGAAGGACGATCTTCTCCCCATCCACCACCAGGGTGTGTCCAGCGTTGTTTCCACCTTGAAAGCGAACCACAACGCCAACGTGCTTGGCGAGCACATCGACAATCTTACCCTTGCCCTCGTCACCCCACTGGGTACCGACCACTACGACATTTGGAACAGACGACATCTTTTCTCCGGCCCGAACCGTAACGCGGTGCGCACCTGTCGCCTTTGACAGATCAGAAACGAAGTTTTCTCAGAGCAAGTTTTGCCTCTTTGTGCTTGGGTTCGATCTCCAGCACCTTTTGATACTCTCGAATCGCGTTTCTCGTCATGCCTTGGCCAATGTACAAATCCGCGAGGGCAATCCGGTAGCGAACATTCCGGGGCTCTTTTTGAACCGCATGACGGAACTGCTGCAGAGCCCCTCGAGCATCGCCCGAGAAGTCATTGAGAAGCTGACCAAAGCGATAGTGAGCCACTCCGTCTTCCGGGTCACATTCGGTCGCTTTTTTGTAGTTTTCCATGGCCTCTCGCACGTTGCGAAAGCTCTCAGCATTCTCGGCGAGTGCAATGAACTGCGCTGCTCGCGAGCGATTGGACTTGACCTGTGTTTCCTCCCAGAGACGCTTGTACTCTTCGTTTTTGGGATTGTACTGATGCGCCATGTAGAGCGATGATGCGGCTTTGACCCAATTCTCGGCCTCGATTTCTTTCAGCCCATCTTGGTAGCAAGCCTTGGCTTTCTCCATCCGAGCCGAGAGCCGATTGCGAACCGCCTGGGTGACACGGGAATTGTTTCCCGCGCTCGTGCGGGCGGACCGATCTGGAGAAGCATCTCCAGAGGCCTCCGCTGATTTCTCAGGTCGTTCGCCACCCGTGCGCTGTGAGTCACGGCTCCTTCGAAGACGCTGACGGTGTCGCGCGTAGGTGGAAAGCCTCCGAGGCTGTGTGGGAGCCTCGACGCGTGCCGTGTCTTCCTCGGTGACTGGGTCCGTGTCGAGCGGCGCCTCGCTCTCAGGACGGGGAGAGGTCTCCCCAACGACGCCTTGCTGGGACCGTTCACCATCTGCCTCCTGGCCCGTTCCTGTGTTCAGTGGAGAAGTGGCCTCCTCCACTGGAGTCGCTGGAGTTGGCTTGTCTGCACGCGGCTCTGGCCGGGTACTGCGCGGAGCTGTACGCTTGTCTCGACGCTCACTCAGCGTGGAACCAACGCTGTTCTTCGAGCGCTCAAGATCGAAGCGACGACGCTTCACGTCGTCACTGAGTACCTCAAAGCTGATGTTGATGCCCGTGAAGACCTCTTCGATCTGTTCCAGAGTGTCTCCCACATCCCTGCGGTAGAACCGGTCGGGGTGGAAGCGCCGAGAGAGGTCATAGTAGGCCTTTTTGAGGTCTGCCTGGTTGCACTCCGTATCGACACCCAAGATGGCGTAGTAGTCCCCCGCCTCCACACGAGAAGCGAGTTCCTCAATGGCCTTGTGCTCTTCCGCCGACAGGCTGCTCATGCCTCAAGAATAGCAGGAAGTCCAACTCCTGCGATCGGAGATTGAGGCATCAATCCAATTTCGAATCCTCTCCTTCCTCGGCTCGAGGATGACTCTCGCGGTACACACTGATCAGTTGCTCCACCGATACATGGGCATAGCGTTGCGTCGTGGACAGTGAAGCATGCCCAAGTTGTTCTTGAATGGCGCGCAAGTCCGCTCCACCTGCCAACATATGGGTCGCACAACTGTGGCGAAGTGCATGCGGATGCACCCCGGAGAGGCCGTTTCTGACCCCGGAGTCTCGGACGATTCGATGCATGGAACGTACCGAGAGACGCTTGCCGCTTCGATTTAAAAACAAAGCTTCAGCATCCCCTCGCCGAACCTCCAGCCACTCCTGCAAAGCGGCCAGTGCAGGGGGCCCAAAGGGCACGATTCGTTGTTTTCGGCCCTTGCCATGCTGAACACGCACCAAACCTGCCCTGAGATCGAGGTCTTGGACATCCAGGGAGGCGGCCTCTGCCACCCGCAACCCGGCCCCATAGAGCAGCTCCAACAACGCCTTGTTGCGCTCCTGAAACCAGCCGCGTTGCACCGGATTTTCTACAAGCTGGCTGGCCTCACCTACATCCAAGAAACGAGGAACATGGGTCGCAGGCTTCGGACTGGCCAACCGATCGGCCGGCGACATCTCCACCAAACCCTCTCGCAAAGCCCATTTGTAGAATGATCGAAAGGAAGCCAATCGCCTGCGTGTCGTTGCAGGGGCAGGTCGCTCACCTGCCAACTGAGCCAGATGCGCTCGCAGATCCGCTAGACCTGCACTCACCAGGGATTTGTCATGAACCTCAAGAAACACCTCCAGGGCTCGAAGGTCGGTTTCATAGGCCTTCAAGGTATGCCTGCTGGCCCCCCGCTCGGCGCGCAGCATCGACAAAAAACCAGAAATGCTATCGGGGCTGACCGGCTTACGTCTCACCCAAAGAGTCTACCGCAAAAGAAAGACTTTCTTGCTCGAATCGCTTTAGGGCTCTATACCCGCCCATCAGGCTCCTCGACTTCTAATGCTGATTTTGAGCCGAAACCGGAGGAAAAGAACACTTATGGGCAAGCCACTCGTCATCGTTGAGTCTCCCGCCAAAGCCCGAACCATCGGACGCTACCTCGGAGACAGCTACGAGGTCCAAGCCTGCGTTGGACATGTCCGTGATCTTCCCGAGTCCGCCGCACAGATTCCCGCATCGGCCAAAGGCCAACCTTGGGCGCGCCTGGGCGTCAATGTGGATGAGAACTTTCAACCCCTCTACGTACTCACAACTCGAGGCCGAGAGTCGGTAAAAAACCTGAAGGCAGCCCTGAAAGACGCGCCAGCCCTCTACCTCGCGACAGATGAGGATCGCGAAGGGGAGGCCATCGCGTGGCACCTCGTCGAGGCACTCAAACCCAAAGTCCCTACCCATCGACTGGTCTTTCATGAAATCACTGAAAAAGCCATCCGTCGTGCACTGAGCACGCCTCGTGAGCTTGACCTCGACCTGGTCCGCGCCCAGGAGACCCGAAGGATCATCGACCGTCTCTATGGCTACGACGTCTCTCCTGTACTGTGGAGAAAGGTGAAGCCCCAGCTCTCGGCGGGCCGCGTTCAGTCGGTCGCAGTCCGGCTCGTAGTCGAGCGAGAGCGCAAGCGGATGGCCTTTGTTTCCGCCGAGTGGTGGGGCATCAACGCGGAGTTTTCAACACCCCTCGGCAACTATGAGGGCCAACTCCAATCTCTTGACGGCAAAAAAACCGCGGTGGGGCGTGACTTTGACCCCAACACCGGAACATTGAAAGCCAACTCCAAGGTGGAGATCCTCGGCCAGGACCGGGCGAAAGCATTGGAGGCATCACTCAAGGGCAAAGAAGGCAGGGTTCTCTCGGTCGAGGACAAGAAGTTTCAGGAAAAGCCATCCCCACCGTTTACCACCGCGACCCTCCAACAGGAGGCCAACCGCAAGCTCAAGTGGTCCGCCAAACGCACCATGTCGGTGGCACAAAAGCTCTATGAAAACGGCTGGATCACCTACATGAGAACGGACTCCACAAACCTCTCTACGCAGGCACTCAATGCGGCTCGCACCCTCATCGAGCGGGACTTCGGTGCAGCGTATGTCCCCGCCAGTCCCAGGATCTACGCCACCAACTCGCAAGGAGCCCAGGAGGCTCATGAGGCGATCCGGCCGGCCGGTGAAGAGTTCAAGTCCAAGGCTCAGTGCGCCCAAGAACGCTCCAATGAAGAGGCCCGACTCTACGAGCTCATCTGGCAGCGAACCGTCGCCTGTCAGATGGAGAACGCCACCGGCGTTCGTCGAACCCTGGACACCCAAGTCGATGAGGCCGTGTTCCGAAGTCGAGGAAAAGTGTACAGCTTTGCCGGATTTCGCCTGGCTTATGTGGCAGACTCCGATGAACCTCAGGCCCTCCAGGACAAAGAGGTCGTCCTTCCCGATGTCAACCAAGGGGATACCGCTGAAGTCGCCAACGCTGTGGCCAGTGGACACGAAACCCAGCCTCCATCAAGGCTCAACGATGCCACCCTGATCAAGGAACTCGAGGCCCGAGGCATCGGACGCCCGAGTACCTACGCGAGCATCATCGATACCATCGAGAGAAGAAAGTATGTTTTCAAGCGCAGCACTGCGCTTGTGCCCACATGGACCGCTTTCGCTGTGACCAAGCTCATGGAATCGCACTTCTCTGACCTTGTGGACTACGACTTCACTGCGCAGCTCGAAGGGGGACTCGATGCGGTTGCCAACGGGGACCGCGATCCCCAGGATTACCTCGCCTCATTCTACCGAGGCTCGCAGTCTTGGTCCGGTCTGACCAAGCTCATCGACGCGACCCAAGAAAGCGCCAACCCCAAAGAGATCTGCACCTTTGCGCTCGGTGAATCCGAAGGCAAGACCATCGCAGCACGAGTGGGCCGCTACGGACCCTATGTGGAATACGATGGCCAGACACGCTCCCTGCCGGACGGTATGGCTCCGGACGAATTGAATGCTGCGAAGGCCTTGGAACTCATCGAGGCCGACAAAGACGGCCCACGGGTTTTGGGGTCCGATCCCGACACAGGACTCGATGTCAGCGTAATTGTTGGTCGATTTGGCCCATATGTTCAGCTTGGCGAGCAAGAAAAAGGTTCGAAGGTCAAGCCCAAGAGAGCCAGCCTTCTCAAGGGAATGGAGCCCGATTCCATTGACTTCAAGACGGCCATAGGTCTGCTCAGTCTCCCGAGAAATCTGGGAGCAGGCTTGGATGGCGAGACCGACGTCCTGGCCTACAATGGCCGTTACGGTCCCTACATCAAGTCCGGTGGGGAAACCCGGAGCCTGCCTGAGGGGGTGTCTCCGCTGGACGTCACCTTGGAGCAGGCGCATGAACTTCTCAAAAGTCCATCGAAACGCTCCCGGGGCTCCCAAGTCCTGAAGAGCCTCGGTGAGGACAGTGAGGGGCGAAAAATCGAGCTCAAGAGCGGTCGCTACGGCCCTTACATCACCGATGGCAAAACCAACGCGACCCTTCCCAAAGACAAATCGACCGATGAGGTGGATATGGCCTTTGCAAACCAGCTTCTTGAGAAGAAGCGAGCCGCTCCAAAGAAGAAAAAAGCGACGAGAAGGAAGAAGAAAACTTAGCCTTTCAGGCAAGCGCGATGCGTGCACCGGGAAGGTGCTGAACGAGGCCCGCCATTTCATAGGTGCCGATGCGCCTCCGCAGCTCTGTGGCGCTCAAGCACGTGCGATCCTGAATCTCGCTTTGAGAGAGAGGACCGGATCGCAGCAACCTGAGGACGGGCGGGAGTGCCAGCTGATTGTGCAGAGAGCGCTCCCAGACAGGGTCGGTGAGACGCACCACAATACGGGCCCCCTCCGAAATCAGTTCATGGCAGCCCACAGATGCAGGACTCCACAGCGGTCCCGGGATGGCATAGACATCACGGTCCAAATCCCGCGCAAAACCTGCGGTAATCAACGCTCCCGAACGCCGCCCAGCTTCCACAACCACGACTGCGCGTGAGAGGGCTGCAACCAATCGGTTGCGCTGAGGAAAGGTCCAACGGCTCGGAGATTGCTCGGGTGGGAATTCGCTCACAATCGCTCCGCCAGACTCCACAATGGCCTCCCGGTTCTTTCGCTGACTACGGGTCACCGATGCATTCAATCCAGCGCCCAGCACCGCCAGAGTTCGTCCGAACTCCTGTGCCCCTTCATGTGCGGCCCGATCGATGCCTCGGGCCGCCCCGGAAATCAGGACGCCACCACTTGCAGCTTCCAGGCTTCCGAGTCGTCTGGCCATCCTCCGACCGTAATCGGTGCACGATCGAGCCCCCACCACCGCCAAACCCTCCACAGCCAAGCACTCTTGGAGTTTTCCAATCCACCAAATCACTGGCGGTGGTTTCGGGAGATCCAGCAGCCGAGCCGGGTAGAGGGAGTCCCCTATACGAGCGGAGTGGAAACTCGCCCGAATCGGCCCTTCGGCCCTCAGGAGCGCCCCTACCAGATTCGCCGGAGCCCCCGCTGCGAGGAGCTCCGATGACGATGCCTGCTCGAAGGCCTGCCTACCGCCCAGAACTTCCAACAGCGGTCCAAATGCGTAGCGACCTGAAAACCGAGCAGCCTCGTACCAACGAGCGTGCAAACCATCCACCATCCACTCCTCGACGCCAAGCTGCGTCGTGGGGTGAATCCTGAGCCCGACGAGAACCTAAGGCCCCGCCCTCGCCTGACAAGGCTCTCGGGATTATTCGATGCGCATCGCGAGGTTGTCACCCACGTTGATGGGTCGTGCAGCATCCACCACTACGGCCGTTGCATGGTACTCATCGAGAGCCGTTACGATGATTCGACCCGCCACTTGTGATGGAATCCGCTCATCGTAGCCGTGCAGTTCCTCATAGTCGTCTGACCGATGAACAACATAAAAAGCATCACCTACCTGAAGGCCATCCGCCCGGCCGCGGTCGATGAAGATGGTCTCATTGGTCGCTGCAAGCATTGCCCTTCCCGACCCGACTCGAGCGAGAATCACCGCATCGAGCTCACCGTTGGGAACACTCACGGGCAGTTCTGCGGTAACGGGAATGTAGTCGCCAAAGAAGTCCCCACGCTGCATGTGCTGATAGGACTGCCGGACAACAGCAGTTACGAGATCTTCGCCGACATCGACAACGCGAATCTCGGCCACGACGTCGTGAAGGAACCCGTACTTGCGAAACCAAGAATCGGGGTGGCGAATCTTACCCGAGCGACGGCGGAAGACCGAATAAACGTCCCCACACTCCACACTGATTCCTTCCTCCACCTCGATGTAGACCAGGTCTCCGTCGCCGAGGTTTTTCATACCGGATTTGGCGCCGTAGATTGTCCCCAACTGTGGGATCTGACCGCGTTCTGCCAGGAAAGAAGGGCTGTGATAGACCGTGCTGGAGCGCTCGAAGTTGAAGCGGATATCCGGTCCACATTCGGGCTCTGACTCCTCAAAGGTCAAGGAAGTCACGGTGGTGGCTTCATCTCCATCCGCGCCGTCCAGTTCCATCGTTGGAGGACTGAGGTAGCTGCCCGGCGTGAAGCGGATTGTGTTTCCGGGGTAAATCCAGTGCGGGTTCGTGATGTAGTTGTTGTAGGACCACATCCTCGGCCACTGCTCGGCCTCACCCCAAAAGGTCTGCGAGATGTCCCAGAGCGTGTCTCCCGGACGAATCGTGTGGGTCCGCTCTTCCACATCGCTGCCCGCATCTTCATCCACCAACTCAATCTGGTAGCCCTCGTTGTCCTCGATAATTTCGCCGTCTTGCGCGAAAACCGGCGCAGCGATGCTTGCAAGTAGAATTGATTTCAGCATGGTCGTTACCATTTACCCACTCCGAGGAGCCTACGCTCCGAGGGCCATCCCCGTGATTGTCTGCTGATCTTCATCTGAAGTCAAACACTGCCTACCCTACAGCCTGCCAAAAAGCCTAAGTTCCCTGCCTGCCGTAGTCGTCGGAATGCCGAACAACATCCTTGAGGTGGGGGGTGGATACCTCAAGGACTTCGCAGTCTTCAATAGCTGTCATGCGGTGCTTTCGACCTGGAAAAATGTGATGAGATTCGCCGGGCATCACCTCGTGAACCACCATCTCACCGGCCTCATTCTCGAGCTCCAGAGCCATCCGGCCACTCTGGAGCCGAACAGTTTCTTCTTTCACCTCATGATGCTGGAGTGAAAGCCTGTGACCTGCGCGAATGACCAGGATCTTCCCCACGTAGTCTTTCGTCTCTGCCCAGATTTCTTCATAGCCCCAAGGCTTTTCTACGCGTTTCATTGCACCCCCGTTACCAGGAGATCGGAGCGGCCTAACGCCTGGCTGAGGGAGGCCTGCGCTCCTCGCGCTTCCTCTTTCGTCGGGTAGGGACCGACCCTCACTCGATACCAGGTTTGTCCTTTGACCAGTGCTGCAATCAAATAAGCCGTGTGCCCACCCGCTTGCAGTCGCGCCAGGTGACGGCGCGCTTCCTCAGATGTGGGGTAGCTTGCCACCTGGACCGCCCAACCCTCGTCCGGAACCTCGGACGCAGGCTTCTCTTCTTCCTGGGACGGAGGCTGGACCGGATCATTCGAGGGTGCAGAGTCTGCACCCACGACCATGGGCTCAGCCTCGGCCACTGGCTGTTCCTGGGGCAAACGAGGTTGCAGTTCCTCCTCAACGAGGGCCTCGGGAAAGGCCAATTCGGGCTCTACACGATGCTGCTCCGCAGCCTCTTCTACCCGTGCCAACAACTCGGTGATGGTATCCGACTCCACATCCGCACTCACCAAGCCCGGATTCAAATTCTTTTCAACATCGCGGTCTGAGGTTCCGGCCTGGCCCCGGCCCACCATCAGTCCCAAGAAGAAGGCCACTGCGGCAAGAGACAGCGTGATCACTCCAAGGGCCGCAAGCTGAGGGGAGGTGATCCAAAACTGCCGTTTTCCTTTGCCTTTCATAATGACCGTGTACTCCGAGCGTCCAGTATACCTGTATACCCATCAAAAGTGTTGACGCGTCAACTGTTTATCCGGATGTCCAAAGCTGTCTACCACGACATCCGACCCGGTGATCTCCGCGAGGTAGAGCCCATCGACATAGGTCGACAGACGATCCAGCACCGACTGCAGCTCGCGGGAATTCGATCCCACCACCGAGAACGCGACGACGAGGCGTCGGAGGTCGTCCTGACCGTCCACCTCAGCCACACTGACGTTGAAGCGCGAGCGGGTTCGCTCTCGAATTTTTCCAACCAGGCTTCGCTTGTCTTTCAGGCTTCGCGCCTGACGAAGTCGAAATCGCAGCACCAGCACACCGAGTTTGAGCTCGGATGGAAGAACCATACGATCTAACCGCGGATCTCAACGAGCTCGTAGGCCTCGATGATGTCCCCTTCTTTGATGTCGTTGTAGTTCTCGAGCCCGATTCCGCACTCGTATCCCTTGTCGACCTCTTTCACGTCGTCCTTGAAGCGCTTGAGCGAGGAGAGGCTTCCCTCCCAGATGATCACCGAATCGCGAAGGAGACGGGTCTTCTGGCCACGAGCCACTTTTCCATCGATGACCATACAGCCTGCGATGGCTCCAACCTTTGGAACAGTGAAGACCTTTCGCACCTGAATGGATGCTCGGTGCTGCTCTTCGATTGTGGGTTCGAGGAGTCCCTTTGCCGCAGCAGCAATCTCATCGAGTGCCTCGTAGATCACCTTGTAGTAGCGGCACTGAACACCCTGAGCATCGGCTGCACGTCGAGCACCGCCGTCGGGACGGACGTTGAATCCAATCACGATCGCTCCGTAGGCAGCAGCCAGCGTGATGTCCGATTCGGTGATTCCACCGACTCCGGAGTGGAGCACCTTAACAACAATGCCATCCACCTCGATTTTCTCGAGCGAGCCCTTCAGAGCCTCAATCGACCCCTGGACATCTGCTTTGACGATCAGGTTGAGATCCTTGATGGATGCTGCACCCTGCTCCGCCATGGAGAAGAGATCCTCGAGGGTGACCTTGGTGGGCTTGACCTGGGCCTTTGCCTTCTGTTCTGCAAGACGGTTCTCGACCAGCGCCTTTGCGTCCTTGTCCGACTTGACGACCACAAAGTTGTCACCAGCTACAGGAACTTGCGAGAGCCCGATGACCTCTACGGGCATGGATGGCCCGGCTTCTTTGAGGGTCTTGCCGGAGTAGTCGGTCATGGCCCGGATACGCCCATGGGTCGTTCCCAGAACCACAGAATTGCCTTTCCCCAATGTTCCGTGCTTCACAAGCAGAGTGGCAACCGCACCGCGGCCTTTCTCAAGCCGGGCTTCCAAGACAACACCCTCTGCATGACGGTCTTTCACCGCCTTGTACTCATGGACCTCAGCCACCAGCAGAATCGCGTCAAGAAGCTCATCCAAGCCCTGACCCTTGAGTGCTGAGACGTTGACCATCATGGTGTCTCCACCGTACTCCTCGGGAACAAGCTCATGCTCCATCAGACGCTGGCGAACGGTGTCCGGGTTCACTCCCGGTTTGTCGCACTTGTTGACAGCAACGATGATGGGAACCCCCGCTGCCTTGGCGTGGTTGATCGACTCCACTGTCTGCGGCATGATTCCGTCGTCTGCCGCCACCACGATAATGACGATGTCGGTTACCTGCGCTCCGCGGGCCCGCATCTCTGTGAATGCCTGGTGGCCCGGGGTGTCAATGAACGTGATGACCTCACCGTTTCGCTCGGCCTGGTAGGCACCAATGTGCTGGGTGATTCCACCCGCTTCACCGTCGGCGACACTGGCATTGCGGATGCTGTCGAGAAGCGTTGTTTTTCCGTGGTCAACGTGGCCCATAATGGTCACCACCGCTGCACGCGGATCTCCCGCTTCCTGGTCTTCCTCCACCTTAATGAGGTGGTCGACCTCCGCGAAGCCAATGTTGATGACCTCGTACTCAAACTCGGCAGCCACAAGTTGTGCTGTATCGAAATCGATCTGATCGTTGATGGTCACCATGGATCCCATCCCAATCAGCGTCTTGAGAACCTGGGCCGCTCGCACGCCCATTTCCTGAGCCAACTGCTTTACTGAAACAGTGTGATCGATCTGAATCCGCCGCTTCTGTGCTTTGGGTTGAGGAGATTCTTTCTTCGGACCCGAGCGACGGTTTCGACGGCGACGCTGAAGAGGCTGCGGTGTGTAAAAATCATCGCTGCCATAAGCCTGACGACGACGCCCCCGGCGTGCATCTTGACGAGGTCGACCGCGTTCTTTTTTGTCCTGCTCACCGGAGCGGCCCGTGTCGGCACCCGTTTTGTTGGATGACCAGCGATCTTCCTGAGTCTGCGGCTTTCGCGTTTCGGCTTTGTTGGCTTCAATCGAAGCTGCTGGATTGGAGGGGTCGTAGCCTGGAGGTGGTCGCACCACCGCGCTTCCCAGCCCTGGAAGCCGAGGCAACCCCGCGCCCGCTGAAGGTTTGGCTTCCTCAGGTGCCGGTGCCGCTTCTTTCTCCACGGGTTTTTCGGCCACAGGCGCTTCTTCGGAGGCTGCCTGCTCCCCTGAGGCCTCGACCTTCTCCGTGCTCTGCTCTTCACTGGTACTGGTGGACTCAGGCACCGGCTGATCCGCCGCCTCAACCGCAGCCGTCTCTACCGCCGCGGTCTCCTCCGATCCAGAATTGTCCGTCTCGGAAGACTCTGCGGTGATCTCCTCGACGGCCTCAGCAGCAGGAGTTGCCTCTTCCTGTACAGCGGCTGCTTCAACCGATTCTTCAACTGGCTTGGCCTCCTCTGCTGGGGCGGCAACCTCCTGCACGACGTTGGGCAAGTCCGGTGGGGCAGCAGCGTCTTTGGCCTTTCGGCGACGACGAATCACCCCTGCACGCACCCGTGTGCTCTGAGTCGACCCAGGGGTCGCCGGAGTATCTGCTGCAGCGCGTTTTCGAACCACGGTCCGTGAACCGCCGTTGGTTGAAAGCCGATCGAGAATGTCTTTTTTCGACATGAAACACCCAAATGCGAGGGCTTCCAACGTCAGCGCCAAGAACAAGGAAGAGAATCTTCATTTGCTCTTTCTGCTGATTCCCAGAGGGGTTGCGAAAGTGGCCACGCAAAAAAACAGGATTGACCAGCGGGTTTAACGCAGTGCGAGGTGCCTTTGCAACTCTCGAATGAGGTGTCTTCCCGGCTTTGAGCTCATTATTGCGATCGCTGCCCTCGGACCTTTCCCGATCTGAGCCCCCAATGCACCCTGTTCGAGGGTGAACTCCAGCTCCAAAACCCCTTCACGTCGAGACAACAAATCCCTCCGCAGTCGAGAAGAGGCGTCCACGGAAAAGAGAAGCCCCAGACACTGGTCCTCTCCCAAGGCATCGCGAACACGCTTGCCACCGCTCACGAGACAGCCGGAACGTGCGGCCACGGAGAGCGCATGCTCCACAGCCAAGGCGTTGGAGCGTTGAACCTTCTCCAGAATCCCCTCTCCCTTCACTGGACGACGAAAGGCTCGCTGGAGAATTTTTGGCTGCTGCTGCAGTCGAAGCAGCGCCTCCCGCTCAGGCACAACCCAAGCCCCTCGGCCGAGAAGCTTCGCTCGGTAATCCACGAACAACTCGCCCTCGGGGGAGAGGACGAGCCGAACGAGATCGGATGGACCCGCCTTTCGACGGGTCACGATGCAACTGCGCTCAGTCAATCAGTCGCCTGCTTCCGGGGGAAGCTCATCGGTGGAGGCCTCGCTGGCGGGGACCTCATCAACCTCGGGCAGGGGCTCAGGCTCCTCCTCCGCTGCTTGGGCCTCTTGAGCCTCTTGAGCCTTGCGGCGCTCTGCCTCCTCGAGGATCATTCCCTCCAGCACAGAATCAGCAGATTCAATCAGCGCTGACGCCACCGCCTCTTCTACGCTGAGGATGGATGCGATCTCGTAGGCTTCTGCATCCGTGAGTTCTTTCACAGACCGGAATCCATGTCGAATCAAAAGCTCTCGCTGCTCCTCGCTGAGATCATCGATCCGGAAAAGCTCCGCTCGAGCTTGGTCATTGAGCTCTTGGTGCCGACTCTCGGAGTAAATGTCAATGCGCCAACCCGTCAACTGAGCCGCGAGCCGCACATTCTGACCCCGACGACCAATGGCCTTTGACAGCTGATCATCTGGAACAATCAACTCCATGCAGTGGGTGTGCTCGTCAATGTAGACTCGGCTCACCGATGCGGGCGCAATGGCATGCACGATGAAGAGGGCGGGATCCGGGTGGAACGGAATGATGTCAATGGCCTCACCACGCAGCTCCGCGACGACCGCCTGAACACGCGATCCCTTCAGACCGACGCAAGCGCCAACGGGGTCCACATCGGGATCCGTGGAGGAAACCGCGATCTTTGCGCGGAACCCAGGCTCCCGGGCACAGGCCTCGATGCGGACAATACCCTCGTAAATCTCGGGGACCTCCAGCTCGAAGAGTTTCATCAACAAGCCGGGATGGGTACGAGAGAGCACCACCTGGGGCGACTTGGATGCGCGAGTGATGTCCAGCACGTAGGCCTGGATGCGATCGCCCTGTCGATAGGTCTCTGTTGGAACCTGCTCACGCCGAGGGAGAATGGCCTCTGCACGTCCGAGATCGACCACGATACTGCCCTTCTCGAAGCGGCGTACGATACCGGTGATCAACTCGCCCTTCCGGTCGCGGAACTCGTTGAACGTCATCTCTCGCTCAGCATCACGCACCTTCTGGATGATGACCTGCTTGGCAGTCTGGGCAGCAATGCGACCCAGCGCCTGGATCTCCATCTTCACACCGAGGGAGTCCCCGACCTCACACTCCGGGTCGAGTTCCTGCGCAGCGTCGTAGATCAACTCGGTCTCGTCATCCTCGATCGCATCAACAACCGTTCGGAACTCAAAGAGTTCGACTTCACCAAGTTCCTCGTTGTACTGGGCTTCGATGTCGCGGTTCAGGCCATAGCGCTTGCGTGCTGCGGCCTCCATGGCTGCCTCGATGACGCCGATAACAGCGTCGCGAGGAATGTTCTTGACCCGATGAACCTCATCGATGAGGCGAGCGAGATCACTGGTAATCATTTGGATTCTCCAGTTGTGTGACCCTCGATCGACTGCTCGATGAGGGCACGGTGTTCTTCGATTTCAAGGAGCAAGTGGGCTTTTTCCACCATTTCCAGAGACAATTCAAACTGTTCACCATCGACATCCACGTGGATCAATCCACTGTCCATGGCCTTTAGGATTCCCGTGAAACGCCGACGCCCCGGTGCTTCTTTTTCAAGCTGCACCCGAACTCGATAGCCGCAGAAGCGGTCGAAATCCGCGTGGCGCTGGAGAGGCCGCTCCAATCCCGGTGAGGAAACCTCCAAGTCATAGGCCCCCTCAAGCGGGTCCTCGACGTCGAGCAGCGCGGACAGGCTTCGATTCACCTTGGTGCAGTCTTCCACAATAATGCCTCCGGGCTTATCGATGGAGATGCGTAGCGTGCGACGGCCTTCCACCGTCGTCAGTTCGACTGCGACCAACTCGCACCCCAGGTCACCCACTGTGGGCTCCATGAGTTCAAAAAGCTGGTGTTGTAGGTCGCGTCGAACGGACATGGGCCTGCTGCGAAAAAAAAAGAGCCGCCCCGAGGGGCCGCCCTTCTGTACGAAGTTGCGATTGATGGCCGCGGCTTAACGACCGCGGGTCACGACGTCAAGCCGGGGGGTCAGCCATCGAGCAGCGTTCTCGCCAGCTTTGAAGCCTCACTGTCGGGATACTGTCGGATCACGTCTTCCCAGAAAAAGCGGGCTCCGTCTGTGTTTCCAAGATGCTTGAAGCACTCCCCTTGCCTCACCATTGCCCACGCAGACCAACTGGAAGAGGCGTCCCGGTCCACCACGGCTTGGTAGCGGAGGCCAGCCTGCTCATAGAGGCCCTCGGAAAAATAAGTCTCCGCATAGCGATAGAGGAGCTCGGAGTGAGAAGCAGCCCCCTCCAGCTCCCGCATCGCCCGTTCAATCACTGCTCGTGCCACACGAGGATTACCATCCGTCAAGGCCTGTTCCGCCAACAACAGGCTCTTGTCGATCGAAAAGGGTGCTGTTCCTGAGTCTTCTCCGGATTCGGAAGTCACTTGTGGAGCCTCGGCGGCTTCATCATTGGAGACCGCCTCTGACCCACCGGGCGAAGCGTCCAGATCCCCCTCTTCTGCTTGGGGATTCGACGGATTGGTCGCAGCCGGTTCGACGACCTCTGCAGAGGCAACTCCACTGAGTCCGAGTGAGGCTTCAAGGCGCTCGAGGCGCTGCAGAGTTTCACGAATCCGAATGTCTGCATCTCCCCGAAACGCCTCGGTGGCGCTTCGAGACTGCTCTTCCGCCCGCTGGAGTGTTTCTACATCGTTTCGAAGACGGCGAATCTCCATCTGAATGCCCTCGATGTTCTCGAGCTCGAGCTCCTCTTGCTCCCCGCGGTAGACGATGACCTCTTCAATGGAGTTCAAACGGTCGGACAACTTCTTCGTCAGTTTTTCCGCATCTTGCACACGGTTCGCCGTAATGCTCGCCTCGCGTGCGAGGCGCGAGGTCGCGCTCTGGCCGGTACGGTCAACCATACAACCCGATGAAATCAATGCCAGGAGAAGCACAACCCTCATGGCGTCACCAACTTCACTTCAACCCGCCGATTTTTCGACCAAGAAGCCTCATTGCTGCCAGGTTCTGCTGGCCGCTCCTCCCCGTAAGACACACTGCGCATCCGATTTGGAGAGAGTCCCTTTCCGACCATGAGGCGCTTGACACTCTCGGCCCGACGCTGTCCGAGAGAGAGGTTGTATCTGGTGGTGCCCCGCTCATCGGTGTGTCCCTCCAGCACGATTTGACCTTCGGCATCCGACATGCATTCCGAGGCCTCCTTGAGGTCCTGTTTCGCTTCGTCCGTGAGTTCATCTGAGTTGAACTCAAAGTAAACCAATGTGTCCTCGCAGCGCACTTCTGGGACCACGTCGCGCAGTGCGATCCCCGAGCGCAACGTGGATTCACTGCCATCTGGATTGATCGCGGTCACGTTGTAGCTGCCTTGTGGCAGAGCTGGAACCGTGGCGGCCAGGGTGTTTTCATCGAGGTAGCGAACTCGGGGCGCCTCTGCGTCTCCAAAGCGCACTCGCGCGGCTTGCATAAATCCGCTTCCTATCACCTCAACCTCAAAGGCCTCTTCAGCGGGACCAAAAGAAGGCTCCACCACCGCGACTTGCACTGCCACGTCGGGACTCTGTACGGGAGGAGTGTCCACGATTGTGACCGCTTCCTCGGGCGGCTTTCTGCAATTCGATGCCATGAGGATCGGTGCAATTGCGATCAAGAGTGTTGTGAGGGGAAGTCTCGCCATGGGGGGCCTCGCACGCGGAAAGAAGCTGCGCAGTTTGGAGAACCCAACAGCGCAAAGGGGGGCACCCCCATTCTTAGAAAGAAAGGCTTGTCACGTCAAGACCAAAACACCTGCCCTTGCGACGCCTTTTCAGGATTGGGGTAGACTCTTGACCCGCACCTCACCCGAGGACACCTCCGTGAAGGTTCACCGAAGCCCAGCCGACGCTCTACGAGAACTCCCAGAGCCCACCGAGCCTCTTCTGGTGATTGTGCCAGACAGTACACGGCCAATTGACCTCAAGAGTGCCCTCCATGCCGTTCAACTCTGGTCAGGGGGCCGTGTTTCGGCCGTCCACGTAGGCCTGGGCCTCCACCGCAGGAGTACCGAATCGGAGCTTTCAGTCCTCAGAAAAGCCTGCAGCTGGACCGTCTTCGACCACGACCCCGACGACTGTGTGGAACTTGGAGCGCTCGATGGCGCTCCAATCGAGGTGTCTCGAGCCGTGGGAGAGGCGAAAAGAATCCTGACAATTGGGCGAATTGAACTCCACCAGTACGCCGGGTTTTCAGGGGGCTACAAAGGAGTCGTTGTGGGCTGTGGAGGCCGATCCCTGATTGAGGCGCTCCACGATCGCCAGATGGTGACCCAACCGGGTGTTCGGGTTGGCGAACTGACCGACAACCCTTTTCGAACCCTCATCGACCGAATCGGCCAGCAACTCCCATCGACCACCGCGCTTCAGTGGCTTCCCGACCATGGGTGGATGGCAGGCGACCCCTCCAAGGTGCTCGCAGTCGCCGCCAAAATTTCGAAGGCGTTCTTCCCTTCCCCCAAGCCAGTCGATCGTGTGTTGGTGGATCTTCCCAACTCCAAGGCGGTCAACTTCTATCAAGCAAGCCGAGGTGCTACCTATTTGGCCCTCTCCCCACGGCCTCCCCTTTTTCCGGGAGCCCAGATTGTCCTCGAGGCGGCGTGCCCTGAGGGCATTGGTCTCGGCTCTGGCGAGGCCAATTTTGCGAATGCCCTGCGATCCTGCCCCCCGCCCTGGACGCCTCTCCTTACCGAACCAATCGCCTTTGGAGGCGGCTCACAGCGTGCGGTCATGCTCGCGCTGTTGGCCCAAAAGTACCGGCTCGTGGTGACGGGGTGTTCGAATCCGAGCCCACTCCTGGAGTTGGGAGTTGAGGCCTACAAAGAATCGGCTTCGGAGCGCTTTGGCACCTTTGAGTTGGTCGTCACCAATCCCTTCCAACAGCTCCCACAGCTCGTTTAGTTGGCCAGTTCAACCGAGAATCCCACCAAACGGCTGATGTATTCAATTCCGCATTCGATGGTTCCCTCGTTTTGTTCTGCGGAGATCACTCCGTCCTCATTCAGGTCTTCTCCGTTGAGCGCCAAATCAAGCTGTTCGACCACGGTTTCCATGGTGCTCTGGCAGGAACCCTGCCCAGCACAGACGGTGGCAATTCCCGCGTATGTCTGGGCTTTGTCCGCATAGGCATCCACCCGCTGAATGCAGTCGTAGGCGTCGTCGAGAGCATCACGAATGTGATCTTCGGCGGTCAGCCCCCCGAACGCCTCAAAAGCTTCTGTGAGATCTGCAAGTGTCTGAGACACATGGCTTGTGTCTCCAATCAACCCCAACTCACTCCCCTCCAGGGTCTCCACCTGGCCGTTCTGGTCCACGTCTTCCGCCTCACCTGCAATCGCGTTGGAAATGGCCTCTGCCTTAGCGTTGAACTCAGGCAGCGTGCTGAAGCCGTCAATTGCGTCTTGCGCTGCTGCAATGATGCGTTCAGCAGTCGTCTCCATTTCCCGGAGCGACCCCTCATTGGTGGCTGTCCCTCCTCCGAGTAGGCCACGCACAATTTCCAGACTGTCCTCAGGCATGGCTCCCGCCCAAACCGGATCGCCTACCCCGGGATTCAACGGCTCGGAGTCGTGCTGAAACACTTGAAACTCCCGGTAGCCGTTTCGGAGACCGTTGACCCCAATGTCCACCTCAAACTCAACCTCACTCACATTGACTGGGATTGGCCCCATCAACTTGTAGCCGTCCGATCCCCCCATGAGCCAACCGTAGTAGGAGTGGCCCTCACGAGGAATCAGTGTGCCCTCGATCTCGAGGCGAAACAACGAGTGATCCTCGGTGCCATCCAGCAGATAGGCGTAGCCGCTTCCCTTTGCTCTCCAGGTATCAACGACTTCCTCACCCGTATCGGAACCTGCTCCGGAATCTGATGTCGAATCCTTGGAACCCCCTCCGCCGCCAGCAGACGTGCAGGCCAAAACCACCAGTGAAGAGAGCCCTACCAATGACTGACGTGTCACAATGAATTTCATGAAAACATCCTCGTTTGCGGCATTGTACAAACAGCCTCGAAGATTTCCCAATTTTACCCCTTGGCTGGATGGGAAACTCAGGGGTATTCTTGTGGAGGCACCTGCCCGGTGCGTGGTTGAACACTTTGTGCTCACCCCCGATGATTGTTCCTTGGGAACGGTCCCTCATCGTGGTGCGCATCCTTGATGACAAGGAAGCCTAAAGCGGTGATATCGCCCCCACCTTCATGCAAAATGGAGGGCGGGCCTTACAGTTCACACGGCCAGGGCGGGGCCCTTTTTCTTTTGCTCACCGTCCTGCTTTGCGGATGCGGGGGGCGCTACACGCCTGAGGTCTTCGATCCCCTCCCCTACACCCTCGATTCCTCCTCGCCGACTGCTCCACTGGCTGAGGAGCTAGAGACGGCTGTTCGGGCGCGAGAACGCGGAGACTTCCCAACGGCTCTTCGGATTCTTGGCCACCTGCGGCTCCAGGGTAGGGCTTCATCGGAGGCCACCTACCAACTCGCTGTCGCCCTGGAGGAGGCCCAGCTCTACAGCCAAGCAGTCGGCCTCTATCGCGAACTCTCCAGGGAGGGCTCTTTGGAGCGACGCAACGATGCCGCCTTTCGAGAGGCACTCTGCCTCTGGCAGATGGATGAGAACCGCGCTGCAGCTCGCGCTCTGGCGAAGGTCCGTGTCCATGGAGCCCTGGCTTTCTCCGACCGATTGAAGCTCGATCTCGCCACAGGGGTCAGCTGGATGCGCACTGGAAAGACGCGACGGGGTCAAAAGCGGATCATCGAGGCGCTGAACGCCGCCAACACCACGGAGAGCGTGCAGTTCATGCGCGCCCTCGCCGTGTACGCTCTTATGGAACACACCCTCCTTTCTGCCGCGAAACTGGATCTCCAGGTCCGAGAGAAACATCAGTTTCGCGACCTGGAAAAACGAGTCGCTATGCTTCGGGAATCTGAGGATCACCTTCGCAGAATCATGGGCTTCGCTGAGATTCACTGGATGCTTGAGGGCTGGCTGTTGCTGGGGGATGCATACGTGAGCTTCGCCACGGATCTGAGCCAAGCTCCAGTTCCTAAAGGCCTTTCGAGTGAGCAAGCATCGCGTTACCGGTCGGGTCTTGCAGACCAGGCTCTTCCACTCCGACGGAAGGGCCTGCTGGCCTACGATCGCGGTGTGGAGGTGGCCATTCGAGCGGGACGCCTCGACCTGAAGGCAGCCCAGACGCTCCAGTCACGCCTGGCTGAGTCCCTGGAAACTGCAGAGCCGAACTCAAAAATGAGAATGCCCCCTCAGTAGTCGAGGAGGCATGTCTCTCAGTTCACTCCCGCCAAAGCGGCGCCCTTGATTCAATCGGCGTGCTTGAAGAAGGTGGGGATGTCGTAGTCGTCATGGCTGAGGTCAAATCCCGAGGCCATCTCTCGCGTCGGTGGACGCGATGCCGAGCGGTTTCCCCCGCCTGCCGCCACCTGCTGTGCGACGCGGCGTTCCGCAGAGGGAAGCTTGGCATGGAGGTTCTCTTGAAAGCCCGTAGCGATGACGGTCACGCGAACCTCATCGGTCATGCTCTCATCCACAACCCAACCCCAAATCACATTGACGTCCTCGTGGGCCTCTTCCTGAATCAGTGAGGACGCTTCGTTGATCTCGTACATCGTCAACTCGGTGTTGCCCGTGATGTTGATCAGCACACTGGTCGCTCCAGCAATGCTGACCTCGTCCAGCAGTGGAGAGGAAATGGCACGCTGAGCGGCTTCCACAGTCTTGTGCTCTCCGCTGGCGGTTCCTACACCCATGAGCGCCACGCCCTTGTCTGCCATCGTCGTACGCACATCCGCGAAGTCCACGTTGACAATGCCCTCAAAGTTGATGAGGTCGGAGACGCCCTTCACGGCCTGGAGGAGGACCTCATCGGCGAGCTGGAACGCTTCTTTCATCGTGGTCCGCTCATTGGCCATCGAAATCAACCGTTGGTTGGGAATGGTGATCAGCGTGTCCACAACCGCCTTGAGTTTCTCCACACCTTCGTCGGCCTGTCGGCGGCGCTTTTTACCCTCAAACCACACGGGCCGGGTCACAACAGCGACCGTGAGAGCACCCACCTCTTTGGCGACCTGAGCAATGACAGGAGCAGCGCCGGTACCGGTTCCACCGCCCATGCCTGCGGTGACAAAAACCATGTCCGCACCGACAAGCAGCTCAGAGAGTCGCTCGCGATCCTCGAGTGCAGCCTCTCGGCCCACCTCAGGGTTAGCCCCAGCACCCAAGCCCTTCGTGAGCTGGTTGCCCAACTGGAAGCGACGGGAAGCCAATGAGCGCTTCAAGTCCTGCGCGTCGGTGTTCACTGCGATGAACTCGACGCCCATAAGGCCTGCTTCAATCATGGTGTTGATGGCGTTGTTACCGCCTCCACCTACGCCGATTACTTTAATTTTTGCGCCGGACAGTTCCGTCTCGACCAACTCGATCGTCATGGTTGCTCCTTCGCGTCCAGGCAGAATCCTGGACCACTGGGTCACTCTTGTAGTGAAGAAAAAAGGGGGGAAAAGAGAGAAGGGAAAAAGAAGAGGGGGGCTACCCAGCAAGCGGACTGGCGACGGCCATGCCATCGATGTCCAAGTCAACCTCGAGCTGAGCCGAGAGGTCCAGGCCTTGGCGAAGCATTTGCTCCAGTCGAGTCATTTGCTTGAGGGGTGGGCGGAATCCGAGGTGAATGCGGGAGTGGTTGCGAAGATAGAGGCTGAACCCAAGCTGCTCGTCGAAGCGGATCTCCGACACCCGATCCGAATCGAGCGCCGAGGAGGCTTGGACTGAGGTCAGCACGTTCAGCGCTTCATCAATAATGCGCTGTGCGACGACTGGCTGGTCATCAATCAAGCTCGAGGGCACCCCGGTGAGCACTGGAAGATCGACGCCGAGGGTGCGCGCCCTCACAAAAATTTCTCCAGAATCTGAGACAAAGAACAATCCGCGGTGCGCAAGCAGCAAAACTGGGACGTGTTCTTCGACGTGAATCCGCACCGTTGAGGGGAATTTGCGGCGGATTTGAGCCTCGGCCACCCAGGGATGACGCTTCACCGAGCTGACAACTTGCTCGAGATCCAGTCCGAGCAGCCGGTCCCCTTCCCGAAGATCGGCCAAGTGACGAATCGAGACCTCACTGGCACGCTCCAGGCCATCCACCTCGATCACCTCCACCTCAGCACTCATCAGAAAACGAGCAAACTGGCCTACTGCGCCCACACAAAGCAAGCCGATTAAGATACGGCTCAGGATCTTCCGGTAGGGAGATGGGGTCACAGGCTTCTGCATCAGGCGGGAATCTCAGCGGGAAAGACCGGCGGCTCGAAATCAACGCGAGCGGGCCTTCACGACGTAAGGCACAGACCGGCCTATGGAGTTTACTGCGTCGACCTAAGTGTTGACAAGTAAATAGTTTAAGGAAAATCGGGCGACGATCCTCGATCCTCGAGAAACAGTCGGGCTCCGAGCAGAAGCCGCTCGACAAGCTCTGCAAAGGGCACACCGGTTTCCGCGGCTGCCATCGGGGAGAGGCTGGTCGCCGTCATACCGGGAATGGTGTTGACCTCGAGGAACATGGGCGTTCCGTCTGCTGTGACAATGAAGTCGGCTCGCGCGATGCCTGCCAACCCCATTTTTTCATAGGAGATTTCCGCAAACCGTTGCGCGGCCACCGCCACACCCTCCTCGAGGGGGGCGGGCACGAGGTAGCTCGTACGGCCCTCCGTGTACTTGGCCTCAAAATCAAAGAAACCCGACTCCGGTACAATCTCCACAACAGGCAAGGCCTCGCCCTCGAGTACCGCGACGGTGATTTCTCGCCCATCCACAAAGTCCTCGAGCAACACTTCGTCCCCCATGCCCCCAATCTCTTGGAGCGCGGCCTCCAGAGCCTCGGGAGTCTGACAAATCTGAATGCCCAAGGTGGATCCGCCCTCGGGAGTCTTGGCTACGAGGGGATAGACCAGCCCCTCCGGAAGCGGTTCACCTCTGCGCCATGTGTGGTCTGCGGGCATGGGGATCCCCGTCCCTGCAAGCAGGCGCTTGGTGGTGATTTTATCCATGGCTGCGGCCGATGAAGAGGCGCTCGATCCGGTGTAGGGGATCCTCATGATCTCGAGAAGACCTTGGACACACCCATCTTCTCCAAACTGCCCATGGAGGGCAATCCAGGCCACCTCAACGCCTTCCTCTCTGAGGCGCACCGGCAGGTCCGGCCCCGCATCAATTCCGACCGCATTCCACCCCTTCTCTCGGAGCGCCTGGAGGACAGCCTTGCCTGACTTCAGCGAGACGGGCCTCTCCGTAGACATTCCACCCATCAACACACCCACACGCGTACTTTTGTCCATTGCCTACTTCATTCCTCGTCCAATTCTTCGTATCGATACTTCGAGCACATGCCCGGTTTGAAGCTTCACCCGGTCTCGGATCATCTGAAACACCAACCAAATGTCTTCCGCACTCGCACCTCCGAGGTTGAGCAGGGCATTGCATTCTTGGGTTCCGATTCGAACACCTCGCAGGCGAACTCCGCTGAGTCCTGTCTCTTGAATCAACTGCGACGCGGACTCCTCCTCGAGATCGTTCATGATTCGCCCGGGTCTGCCCAGCGCACGAATTTGTTCGGGAAGCAGGGTCAGCTGACCTCGCGGATCGACCTCTGGGAGCCCCTCTGAGCGGAGAAGAAATCGGATGAGAGGTTGTTTTTCTGAGCGTTTCTCGACCGGCAGCTCAACCACACGAGTGCCGCGGAGCACTCTGCAGCCTTCGACCCAACCCGTAAGCAGCCCTGCATGAAACGCATCTTCCACCGTGCCCGATCGTCCGGACAGATGGGGGATCACCACGTTCTGGTGCTCACGGAGATAGGCATCCAAGGCCGCTGTCGGGTGCAGTGCACCCACAGAGACGCCCCCCCCTTCCTCCTGATGAATCCCGCGAGCCAAAGCGCCCATCCTCAACCAGACGCCCTCGAGACCGCCGTCTCGAACCAGCACGTGGGTGTCGGAAAAAAAATGGAGCCTTTGGCCAAGAGACTTCCCTTCCCTCGCCACAGCCTCCAGTGCTTCCTCTGTCTCGACAACCACCCAAAGGTCCGCAGCCCCTCCAACCCGGAGTTCGGTATGCCGTGACATCGGTTCTTGAGCCCTGAGCGCGAGGTCAGGGACTCCGCTCAAGGCACCCACCAGAGCACTCAGGCTCATGATTCGCCCAGCAGCTCGGCGCACACCTGATTGACGTTCCCTGCCCCGAGCGTGATCACAATGGCCTTCTCGTCGAGAACTTCCCGCAGATGGGCAACTGCATCCTCCAGGCTGTCCACAGCCACAGCTGATCGATGACCGTGACGCTTGATCCCGTCGAGAAGGCTGTGGTGATCGACTCCCTCGATCGGACTCTCTCCAGCCGCATAGACTGGACAAACCACCACGTGATCGGCCCGATTGAAACATCGGCAGAAATCGGCATGGAGGTCACGAACCCGTGTGAAACGATGCGGCTGGAAAACAGCAACAACCTTTCGGTCAGAAAATCCTGCTTCCGCGCCTTCTAAGGTGGCGGCAATTTCGACAGGGTGGTGACCGTAGTCGTCCACCACCAGAGTCTGACCGACCTCTCCACGCACTGAGAAACGACGCTCGACTCCAGCAAAGGACTGAACCCCGCGCGCCACCACCTCGAATGGAACATCCATTTCCATCGCTGTAGCAATCGTAGCGAGGGCATTCTGAACGTTGTGGGTTCCAGGCATGTCCAGCTCGACCTCCCCGAGCTTCTCCGTGCCACGGTGCACTGAGAAGCGGGTCTTGAGTTCCTGGAAGGTCAACTCCTCAGCGCGGTAGTCCGCCTGGCGATTCAGCCCGTAAGTGACCACCCGACGCCGAAGCTGCGGAAGCAGGTCCTGGATGACGGGGTGATCGAGACAGACCACTGCAAAACCATAGAATGGAACCTTGTTCGCAAAAGTGACGAAGGTGTCGACCAGGGTCTCCATGCTGCCATAGTGCTCGAGATGCTCGGGATCGATGTTGGTCACCACAGCTACCGTCGGGTCGAGGTGAAGAAAACTTCCGTCCGACTCATCGGCCTCCGCCACAAGCCACTCTCCTTGGCCAAGCCGAGCATTGGTGCCAATGGCGTTGAGTCGACCGCCAATGACAACGGTGGGGTCCAGCCCCGCTTCCGCAGCAACGGTCGCAAGCATAGAAGTTGTCGTTGTCTTCCCATGCGTTCCCGCGACCGCCAAACCGTGCTTCATGCGCATCAACTCCGCGAGCATTTCTGCACGGCGGATAACCGGTACATGAGCATCCAATGCCGCCTGGACTTCCGGGTTGTCCATGTGAACCGCAGTCGACTTCACCAACACATCGGACTCACCCAGATTTTCAGGTGCGTGCCCGATAAACACCTTGGCACCCAACTTTCGAAGTCGACGAACGGAGGCGCCCGCCTTCATGTCGGAGCCCGTCACGCTGTAGCCTAAGTTCAGCAGAACTTCGGCGATTCCACTCATGCCGATTCCGCCGATTCCCACGAAATGAATCTGGCGGACCTTGCCTCGAAACATCATCAGGACACCTCCGATACCGCAGCACGTCGGTAGGGTGTCAACATGCGCTTTGACTCCGCCCGACCGTTTGCCGAGATGTTCAGCAGCAAGCCGACACAGAGCAGGTGAACCATAATGGCCGAGACCCCATACGACATGAACGGCAGAACCAAACCCTTGGGTGGCAAGACCCCCATGGCTACTCCGAGGTTCAGGAGTGCCTGTCCTGCAATCAAGGCGGTCACTGCCGATGCCACCAACATGCCGAAGAAATCGGGTGCTCGACGAGCAATCGACATGCCCCGAACCACCACGACACCGTAGAGCGCAAGCAAGAAGAACACTCCGAGGAGGCCCAGCTCCTCCGCCATTACCGAACTCACAAAATCGGTCCAAGGCTCGGGGAGAAACATGTGTTTGGCGTGGGACTCACCAAGTCCTTGGCCCGTCAGACCACCGGACTGGAAGGCAATCATTGACTGGATGACTTGGTAGCCCGATCCGGCCGCATCCGCCCAAGGATCCAAGAAGCTCTCCAAGCGCCGCATACGGTAGCTAGCAAGCAACATGACAGGAGTTCCAATCGCCACGGCACCTGCTGCAAAGCTCACCAAGAACCGTGAGGGCAGACCTCCAATAAAGAACAAGACAAAGGTGAGCCCCAAGAGCAACACGGTGGTCCCAAAGTCCGGCTGACCAAGCACCAGAAACATCAGAGGCAGGGGCGCTAAAAATACCAACCCGGCGATCTTGAGGTCGTTGAGCCTGCCCACATTTTTGCTAATCAGGAGAGCCGTGGTCAGCACCAACGCTACCTTGGCAAATTCGGAGGGTTGGATGTTGAATCCCCCCACTCCAATCCATCGCGTGGCTCCGTTGACCTCTCGGCCCACACCCGGGACCATGAGCAAAAGAAGAGCAATGATCACACCCACGTAGATGAACCACGCGCTCTTCTTCAGCCAGTGGTAGGGAACGAGGGCCGCGACCATGCAGAGACTGACGCCTCCGACCACACCAATGGTCTGTCGTTTGACATAAAACCACGCGTCACCAATCTTCTCCGCCGACTCCGGCCCGGAGGCGGACTGGACCATGATCAACCCAAGCACCAACAACACAGCCACTGCAGCCGCCAAAATTCGATCATGCCCTCTGGTTGTCATCACCCTCTCCCCTCTTCTAAAACTGGGTTGCCTGCCCCCGTCGAAAGCGCCTCAAAAACCCGCCCTCGGTGGCCAAAATCATCAAATTCATCAAATGAGGCACAGGCAGGAGAAAGCACAACGTCGCTGCCCTCCTCCGCCAAGCCTTTAGCGAGTTCGACCGCACTCGCAAGCGTTGGTACGCAGCGGACCTCAAGCCCATCCAGCGCTTTCGCAATTTCCGGCCCCGCCTCCCCAAAAGCGAGAGCCATCCGGACCGGACCGTCTGAAAACAGGCGCCTGAGTTGCTGGTAGTCTGCACCGCCTTTTCCCTGGCCACCCAAGAGCAGCAGGACGGGCGGAGAAAGTCCCATGACGCCCGCGAGTGTCGCCTCCACATTGGTGGCCTTGGAGTCGTTGATCCAGCGCAGACCATGGGTTTCGGGCAGGTTTTGCATGCGATGCGGCAAGGCCTTCAACATCGTGGGCTTCAACTCTTCCAGCGGCAGACCCACCAGATGAGCCAGAAGGCATGCCGCCCCTGCATTCCAACGGTTGAGGGCTCCCGGGACCTGCAAGCCACTCAGATCGACCACCTCCCCCAGAATGTGTGCACAACCGTCTTCCACCCAAAGTCCCTCGGCAGAGTCAAAATAGAACTTCTCGCACTCCAGACTCTGTGAGAGCCGGTCCAAAAGGGCATGCTTCTTGGGAAGAACCCCTACCCCTCCGTCCCTGAGTAGAGACAAGAGCCGCATTTTGTGTGCGGCATAGGATTCCATTGTTTTGTGTCTCTGAAGGTGATCGGGGCTCAAGTTCAGTACCGCAGCGACATCCGCAGCGAATGCGCCCGGAAGCTCCATCTGGTAGGAGGAGACCTCGACAACCAGCACATCCCAGTCCTCGCCGACGGCCTCGGAGAGCGGAGTACCCAAGTTGCCCCCTTCAAAGGCCCGAAGACCCGCAGCCCTCAGCAATTGACCGGTGAATGAGGTGACCGTGGATTTTCCGTTGGTGCCGGTCACGGCGACAACAGGAAGATCGTCGGGAAGAAATTCTGCTGCAAAGCCAAGCTCGCCGACCACCTCGGTTCCCATCGCAAGGGCCTGCTGTACCGGTGGAGCCATGGCCGGAACTCCTGGAGATACCACCACGGTGTCTACATCGAGGATGGACCTGGGGTGCTCTCCCATGACATTCTCTACCCCTTCCATCGGGGCACACTGGGGGTTGCTGTCTGAGAGAATTACCTCCGCTCCCATCCTGAGCGCAAGACGTGCGGCTGAACGACCGGAAAGGCCGCCACCGAGCACCGTGATCGTTCTCCCGTCGAGCATGCTCACCGCAACTTCAGAGTCGTCAAGGCGACCATGGCCAACAAGATGGAGATGATCCAGAAGCGAACAATAATCTTGGGCTCAGACCAGCCCTTCTTCTCATAGTGATGGTGGATTGGAGCCATGGCGAACACCCGCTTACCCCGCGTCTTAAAGCTCACAACCTGAATGATGACCGAGAGCGCCTCGAGCACGAAGATGCCACCAACAAGAACCAGCAAGAGTTCCTGCTTCGTCAGCACAGCCACAGTCCCAAGGAAGCCACCGAGCCCCAGCGACCCAACGTCCCCCATGAAAATCTGTGCTGGATAGGCGTTGTACCAGAGAAATCCAAGTCCAGCTCCGACGACGGCCATGCACAGAACTGTCAACTCCGATGCGCCGGGAATGTGCGCGACGTTCAAGTACGAGGCGTAGCCCGCATAGCCGGCCACGTACGCCAAAATTCCAAAGGTCGCCGCCGAGGTCATGATGGGGCCGATCGCCAGCCCGTCGAGTCCATCGGTAAGATTCACGGCATTGGACGTCCCCACGAGAATGAACAAACCCAGCACCAAAAACGCCCAACTGAAGTCCGGAGCACCGGACCATGGCTCGGAAAAGTCCACCACCGCCTCCTTGGAGAACGGAAGCTGGAGAAAGGGCTCGATGATGCCCTGGCTGTAGCCGTACCCGAGCGCTCCCAAGGCAATCAAGGTCTGCAGGATGAGCTTCCAGCGACCCGGCAGGCCATCGGAGGATTTCTCCATGACCTTCTTCCAATCATCCACGAACCCGATCAGGCCGTACCCCAAGAGAACCGACAGAGCGATCCACATGACCTCTGAGTCAAGGCGGCACCAAAGCAGACCCGAGAGTGCAATTCCAAGAATCATAGGAACGCCTCCCATGGTCGGAGTGCCCACCTTGTTCTCCAGGTGCTCTTGAGGGCCATCCTCCCGAATGATCTGGGCAAGCTTCTTGGACTTCATCCAGCGAATGAACGCAGGATAGAGGAAATAGCAGAAGAGAAGGGCGGTGATGAGCGCCCAGGCCATGCGAAACGTGGTGTAACGAAACACATTGAAGCGCGGGTCCAATTCAACCAGTTGATACAGCATTAATCCTCCGAGACCTTGAGCTCATGCAGAACCCGTTCCATGGCCAGCCCTCGCGAGCCTTTGAGAAGAAGCACGTCTGAATTCTGGAGCAACCCAGCCACCCAGCGCCCCATCTCTTCCGATGTTTCCGTGTGGTGGACACGCCCCGTCTCCAGCCGCCCCTTCACAACAGCCCCGAAACGTGGGCCAACGAATCCGACTCGCTCGATCCCTGAGGCCAAGGCGGCTTCCATTACCTCTCGATGGGAGGTGGCTTCAAATTGGCCCAACTCCAGCATGTCCCCAAGGAGGGCGATTCGACGACGTCCTTGAATGCTGGCAAGCGTTTCCAGAGAGGCCAACGTGCTCGCCGGGTTGGCGTTGTAGGCATCGTTGAGCAGGGTCACTCCCCCTGGAAGCTGTTCGATGCGCATTCGCATGCCGACTGGGCGGTAGTGCTGCAGGCCCCGTGCAATCTCAGCCAATGAAAGCCCGAGCTCGTGACCAATCGCCGCCGCGGACAGAGCGTCCACAGCGATGTGGCGCCCAGGTGCTGGAATCACAACCTCGAGGCGCCCTTGAGGCGTATTCGCCACCATCGAGGTGCACAGGTTGACGGAATCCACAGTGACACGCATCAACTGGAAGTCGACGTCGGTCGACGATCCGTAGCGAACTCTTCGGGTTCCTGACGGCAAGCTCATCGCTGCCACCATGGGATCGTCCGCGTTGACAATCAAGGTGTCTCCCGGCCGCGCACCAGCAAAGAGTTCCTCCTTGCAAGCCGCCGTCTGCTCCAGATTTCCGCTTCCCTCTGCATGGGCCAGCGAAACGTTGGTAATCAGGCGCAGAGTCGGGGCGCCGATCTCCTGAAGCAGGTCGATCTCGCCAGGACCACTCATTCCCATTTCCAGCACAAGAATCTCGTGGCTCGGTTCCAAATCCAGCAGAGTCAGTGGCACACCAATGTGGTTGTTCAAATTGCCGGAGGTCTGATGGGTTGAAAATCTCTGGGCCAAAACGGAGGCAACCATGGCTCGTGTTGTGGTCTTCCCCGAGGACCCCGTGATTCCCACCACCGGTCCCTCAAAGCTCCGCCTCACGGCGCGTGCACAATCTTGGAGCGCTGTGAGTCCGTCCTCCACCACCACAAGGCCGCGATCCCACACCTCCGGCTCGTGTTCAAGGACCGCCCCTGCACAGCCTTTTTCACGGGCCTGCGAAGCCAATGCATTTCCATCGAAATTGGGGCCTTTCAGCGCGAGAAACCAGTCTCCGGGAAGAAGCTTACGGGTATCGGTCACCACGCGTCCCGAGCTTCCCTCCATCCGCTCCCGAACCCCACAAGCATCGGCGATGTCGCGTGATGATAGCTTCACGCCCGCCCCCTCATTGCAGCTGACGCTACGGCTCGATCGTCAAAAGGAAGCCGTACGCCGTTCACCTCTTGATACTGCTCGTGCCCTTTTCCGGCGATGAGCAAGACATCCTCAGGAGTTGCGGCTCGAACGGCCTGTTCGATCGCCTCTTGACGGTCAACAATCACCAGCGCTGAATCATCGAGCCCCCTGCGGACCCCCTCCAAAATGCTCTCGGGGTTCTCGGTTCGAGGATTGTCCGACGTGGCACAGACCCAGTCTGCCTTTTCGCAAGCGACGCGTCCCATTTCTGGACGTTTCCCCGGATCCCGATCGCCCCCACAGCCGAAGACCACCATCAACCGACCCGTTGTGAGTGGACGCAGACCCTCCAAGGCATGGAGCAGTGCATCCGGGGTGTGAGCATAATCCACCAACACAGTCAGATCCGAGCCACCATCGACTGGCTCCATTCTTCCTGGAATCACCGGAACCTGTTGAATCCCACGAGCGATCGCATCCACTGAAATACCCACCGACAGTGCCGCTGTGGCAGCAGCAAGAGCATTCAACACGTTGTGCTCCCCGAGCAGAGGAAGCTCCATCGCAAAGTTGCCGCTTGGTGTGGTCACGAGGCCGTGGCTCCCGCGAGCACTCAACTCCAACTGTCTTGGGAAGACATCGCCTCCGACCAAGCCATACCTCCAGATCCGGAGATCCCCACGAGCGCAGAGAACGTCATCCAGCTCGGGGGAACGCTCAGGAACCACCGCGTGCCCCCCCTCTGCGAGATGCTCTCCAAAGAGAAGTCCTTTCGAGGCTGCATAGGCCTCCATCGTTCCATGGTAGTCCAGGTGATCGCGACTCAGGTTGGTGAACACACCCACCTCGAATCGGGTCTCACTCACCCTCTTGGAATCCAAGGCAATCGATGACACCTCCGTCACCGCAAACTCACATCGGCTGTCTCGCATCTGACGCAGGAGACCCTGCCACTGAGGGGCAGGAGGCGTCGTGAAACTCGCGGGCAGACACTCATCGAGGAGCCGATGCCCCGTCGTACCAATGACCCCTACGCGACGCCCTGCTGCCCGCAGGATCGACTCAAGAATCCAGGACGTTGTGGTCTTGCCGTTGGTGCCCGTAATTCCCACCACTGAGAGACTCTGCGAGGGATTTCCCTCCAAGGTCGCCGCCATCTTTGCCAGCGCCTTTCGGCTGTCTTTTACAAGCACAACCGGCACACCGTCAGAGGGCTCCACAGGCCGTTCGGCCACAACCACAGCACAATCCAAGCCCGAGGCAAAACGGTGGCCATCCACCGCAGCCCCCACGACGGCAACGAAGGCCGTCTGCCAATCCACGTCCCGTGAATTCTCGGAGACCCGAAGAACCACCCTCGAAGTGTCACCGCGAACCGAGACCACCTCGATTCGTTCAAGAAGAAGATCCAAGCGCATGAGATGAGGGGGGAGAGTGAGACAGGTAGGGGGAAGGGAAAATCAGATGAAGGAGACCATAGACGGCGCTCGACTCATCCAGAGAAAGAAGGAGGCGCCCCTCTCAACACTGCCAGGGAGATTTGCGGGTTGGGAAAACGGCCGAGCCGGAGGGGCGCCATAAAAGGAAGAAACAAATGAAAAAATTGGCCGACACAAGCACCGTGCGCAGACAGCGGGGTTGCAGCTTCATCGCCTAAAAACAGGCTGACATCTTCGGGGGTGGACTCAGCACACCACAGCTCATGCAGCGAGAGGCGAGAAGCCAGAACAGCTTCTGCAGAACACCCCTTGGGAGGCGCACACTGCTGTGGTTGGTATTGAGCCCACACCCCCGCTTGACCGCGCACGGTGCTGGTCGGGGTGGGAACTTTGACTTTGG
>JAYXVV010000030.1:0-12476 GCA_036021505.1 Myxococcota bacterium
AAGCTCCTGGGCCCCACGAGCCAGCGGGTGCTGGTGCCCTTGGCGGGCAAATCGACCGACATCGCCTGGTTCCTGGACCAAGGCCACACCGTCACGGCCGTTGAACTCAGTCCACGCGCCATCGGTGCCTGGTACGGCACCCACGGCCGCATCGCCTCCTTTCGGCCCCAGGGAGGCTGGGACTGCTATCGGAGCGAGCGACTCAACTTCTGGTGTGCGGACATCCTCGCCATCGATGTGGACCTGGGTCAGTTCGATCTCATCTGGGATCGTGCGGCTCTGGTGGCCCTCGACCCTGAACGGCGCCGAACATACGCCCAACGCCTCAATGCTTGGCTGGCTCCCAGCGGAACGCTTCTGCTCAACGGCTTCGAGTACGACCAGTCCAAAATGGACGGCCCACCGCATGCCGTCTGGCGGGAAGAACTGAATGCGCTCTACCCCGAGCTCACCTCCACACTGATTCGAGAAGGCGATTGGCAGACGGAGGGCAAGTTTGCCGAACGCGGTGTGGAGCGCTTTCGAGACTACCTCGTCACCCTGAAACGGTGAATCCGCAATCGACCGGTTCTCTCTGTAGACCCCCGGCTTGAGCTTGGGTTGCCTCTCAGATCGGGCGGTAGCGAGGCGCTTCTATTTCGCGGACTGAGGCGTTTCTTTTCGATTGCGCCAAGCACTTGGACGCCAGGCATCGCTCCATTTCATTGGCATGCGCAAGGGGTTGTGCTGGGCGTTTTTCTCAAAGTAGGCATCGTACTCGGGATGCATCGTGCCCATCATGCGATCCCAGATGCAGAGAAAGAGCCCGAAATTGGTGTTGCCGTTCTTGTGGTGCAGGTAGTGAAAGGTTGCACTCGAGTTCAGTCGCGTCAGCGGCGATTTGGAGTAGTTCCGCGGAAAGAACTCGTAGCCTGAGTGCCCGATCACATTGAGGGCGAAGGTAATGATCAGGAAGATGCCGAGCGTGATCGGATGCAAGGGGATGAACACAAGGATGACCGGGCGAAACGCCAGCTCCAAAAAGCCCTCCGCGGGATGAACGGAGAAAGCACTGTAGGGGCTCACATTCCGCACCCCATGGTGCACATCGTGCCGAGTGAGTCGGCGGATGGTCTTGGTGTGCATGAGGTAGTGCGACCAGAAGAAATAGGCGTCGTGCAGAAAGAGCAACACCGGGAGGATCGCCCAGGCGTACCACCAGGGATAGGCCTCCCAGTCCATGTAGAGTGCGAGGTGTCCGTGGTCGTAGAGCCAGTAGATGAGCAGGCCGTAGAAGAAAAAGTTGATCTTGTTGGCCAGGCCCCACTTAATTTCGTGGCGAATGTCTTTGGCGGTCGGCTGTGACTTCTCAATTTTGTACTTGAACCAGCGCTCTTGGAAGGCCTTGTAGACCACTCCGTAGTAGAGGCTTGTCATGATCAGGTAGCGGGCACAAGCGGCCAGAAAGAGGGCGCCGGCGACCAGGCTGTATTCGACAACGGGATGCATCAGTTGGCCTCCTCCACAAGCTTCTCGACCATCCCATGGATGTCGCCGAGGGTGCGCAGGCCAATGAAACGCTTCGGGTCCACACGCACACCGGTCTGCTCTTCCAAGAGCACCGTTAAATCCACCGCATCGAGGCTGTCCAAGCCCAGATCCTCATCAATCGAGGCGCCCGGCTGGAGCACGTCCTCATCCAACTCAAACTCTTCCGCCAAGATGGTGTTGATCTTCTCCGCAATGGAACTCATTTCTGCTCCTCTCCTAAGCGCTCAGCACGAGGGCCACGTTGAAGCCGCCCATCGCAAAGCTGTTGCTCATCGCAACGGGGCAGTCCATCGAACGCTCGGTCAGTAGGTAGTCCAAGCCCGGAAGCTCAGGGTCGGGTTTGCGGCAATTCAGCGTCGGCCAGAAGCTTCCCGAGCGCAGCATGGCGAGGGTAGCGATCGACTCCAGGGTGCCGCAAGGGGCAAAAGAGTGACCCAGATGCCCCTTGAGAGAGGACACCGGCACGCGCCCGAACACCGCATGGATGGCCTCGGCCTCGTAGCGATCGCCCAGATGGGTCGCCGTAGCGTGGGCATTCACATAGCCGATGTCTTTGGGGCCCAACCCCGCATTCTCGATGGCTGCCCGCATGTTGGCCTCCATCGACTTGGCCGTCGAGTGCGCGACTTCTCCTCCGTCGCAGCTCTCCGCCCAGCCCAACAGCTGACCCATGCTGGTCGCCTTTCGGGCCTGCATCGAGGCCTCGCTCTCCAGAACCGCAATCGCAGCCCCCTCGGCGACCACCACGCCCGAGCGATTTTCGTCAAAAGGACGAGACGCTTCGCCAGGACGATCGTTGTACCCCGAGCTCGCCGCCTGGGCCGTGTCAAAGGCGATGGCGGTGCCGACGTGCGCCTCGTCTGCCCCACCGCAGATGGCGATGTCGCACAGCCCTGCTCGAATGAAGTCGCCCCCGAGGGCCAGAGCCTGAGCACCCGTGCTGCAGGCGCTCGCGGGGCTGAGTACCCGCCCCTTGAAGCCCAGATAGCTGGCCAGATTGAGCGCAACCGAGTGGTTCATTCCCTTGAACAGAGTGGTGGAGAACTGCCCTCCCGTGGAATGGGTGTCGTGAAATTTCTTGAACCCTTGCTCCAAGCTGCCTGTGCTGGGCGTCGTACTCCCGACAATCAAGACCACCCGCCGGTCATTGAGCTCCTCCAGGGTCAGCCCGGCCTGATCCAAGGCTTCCTGGGCGGCTTGGCAGATCATCTGCGACATCTTCGACATCGTCCGACGGGTTTTTCGGGAAATAAACCGAGGGTCAAAGCCGGACACCAAGGCCGCGACATGGGTGCCTAAGCCGTCGACTGAGGCCCATTCCTCCACCAAAACAACACCGCTTTCCCCCTGCCGAATGGCAGAGAAGGTTTCAGCGACGTTGCTGCCAAGGGGACTGACAACACCGGTACCTGTGAAATGGATGCGGCTCATGGGAGGTTGGATTCCGCGAAAAAGGAGGTATAGGCTAACTATGTCATTTCGAGAGCGCTGGCGACGAATCCTTCGTCGAATGATCTGGATCTACCCTCCTTTCCTCTTCAGCGGAATTCGAGTTCGGTGCCTCTCACAGGCTCCTCTCGTCTACCGAACGACCCTGAAAAAACGCTTCTGGAACCAGAATGCTGTGGGGACCCATTTTGGGGGTTCGCTCTATTCCATGACCGATCCCTTCTTTATGATGATCCTGATGGAGGCCTTGGGGCAGGACTACATTGTGTGGGATCAGGCCAGCAGCATCGAGTTCATCAAAGCGGGGAAAAAGCCGGTCAGCGCCCTTTTCGAGCTCTCGGAGGCGCAGATCCAAGCCGCACGAGCAGAAGCAGAACATGGGCCGACGCGTCCGGTGTACACGGTCGAAATCAAGGACGATGAGGGCGTTGTCTACGCACGCGTTCACAAGACCCTTTACATTCGCAAGAAGCGCCGGGAGGCTTGATGAATTGGCGATTCTCCGAAGACAGTCTTGCGCGTGTGGCCACCCTCAACCACGCCTCCGTCACCAAGGGCTTCTGCCCGGACACGGACATTGATTGGACGCAGACGACCACCGATGAGGAGTACCTCGCACTGTTTCGAGGCTGGAGTCTGTTCTATGACTCCCCCTTCGAGTCTCAGTTCACCAACGAGACCCGCGTGGCCTTCGCGAAATACCAGCAAGCCAACCTCATGCTCTTCTCGGCCCACGCCGAGCGCTACGCGATCCCGCTGCTCAGCGGGCTCTTGGACCTCGATGACGCCCCAGAGTTTCGCGACTACGTCATCTTCTTCGTGAAAGAGGAAAGCACGCACTACACCCTCTTTGCCCGCGCTCACGACAGCATCATGGCGTCGATGCCCGAGCGCACTCCGCTGCCCCAGCGCGGCATGAAGCGGGCCTTGCGGTGGTTCTTTCGCTTTCTGTCGATCGTTCCCTGGACTCGCCTGAGAATTCAGACCCTCTTCTTGTTCTTCAGCTTTGTGGAAAAGGTCACCATCGAGGCCCATCTGGAGAGCAAGGCCGCTCTGCCGAGGAAGCAGTCCCTGGTGCGGACCGTTTGGGAACTCCATGCCATCGACGAGCACCGCCACCTCGCCTTCGACAAGCTGATCATGGAAAAGGCTCGAATGCCGTGGGGGCTCCGCTGGATGCCCTTTGTGCTGATGTTTCCCTGGGCACTCGTCTGCACGATGTGCGTGAACCGCAACGAGCTCTGGGCGGCTCGCCAGCTTGGGGTTCGCGTTCGCCTCTGGCACCTGCGGGGACTGATGAAGAAAGCGAAGGCGCCATTCAAGCGGCGGCTCTTTGTGTTGATGCGCTCCCTGATTGGCGGAAAGCTCGCCTGAGTCGCGGCTTCAGCTTCGCGCCGCGTAGAGGTTCCTCCGAATGCAGCCGGCCACTTCTGAATCCGTGAGTTCGGCATAGTCCTCCGCGGTGAGGGCCTGGCCCACCGTGATCATTACGTTCTGCTTCTGACTGGCGACAAGCTCACGGAAATTGGCGAGGCGGCCGAAGATGCGCCCAAAAAAGCGCAGCATGTAGTACACCGTTCGGTTTCGCCCCGAGATGTGGATGGGCACGATCGGAAGCTCGAGCTCACGAGCGATACGCACAAAGGAAGGATTCCAGCTGTGGTCGGTGAGCTTGAACCAGCCCTCGGGGCTGTGGAACCGAAAGGAAGCCACCTCTCCAGCAGGGCAGACCCCCAAAATCCCGCGCCCACGAAGGAAGGCCTTGGCCTCCTCGAAGGCCTCTCGGTTGAACGCACGGCGCTCTTGTCCCCGCATGCCCATGTTGTTCACACCGACCACATAGGGCTTGAGGGCGGGGACAAATCGGCCGATGGCCCGGTTGCCGATGCACTTGACCGGCAGATCGCTGTTCGCGCTGAACCAGGCGCCCGTCGAGAAGACATCCAAAATTCCCCGGGGGTGATTCGCCACCATCACACAGCCCCGAGAGAGGTCCACCTGCTCGAGACGATCGCGCCTTTCGGTAGCGACCTGGAGCTGCAGGAGTTCTTGGGCCACCTCAAAGGTTCGCCCTTCCGCTTCAGGCACATGGAGGGGCTGCAGAAACCGGTCCATCTTCCCGATGCCCATGACCGTGCGCAGAAGGGCCTGAGCCGCTCGTTTAATCATTCTCCGCCTCAGCCAAGGGACCCAACCAGCCGTGAAAGTGGACCTTGCCGTCCTTCCCCGACAACAGCCGAAAGGACTGCCCCCCCTCGTAGGCACCGGCAGCAAGCTTCACCTCGCTGGGAAGGAAGACCGGCTTTCGGAAGCGGACATCCATCACGGTTGGGCCTTGAATTTCTTGGGACAGGGCTGCAGCACACTTGCCCAGCAGGCACATGCCGTGGGCGATCTGGCGCCGAAACCCGAAGAGCTTGGCGGTCCAGGGGTAGAGGTGGATGGGGTTGTAGTCCTTGGAGACCCCGGCATACGACCGCCCAAGGTTCGCGGGCAGGGACCAGTCCAGAGCGAGTTGATCGTCTGTTTCAGGAGGCTTGGGCCGGGAACGCTTGACGCCATCGCCGTCGACTGCACGAGACAGCACCGTCGAGCAGCTCTCCCAAACGAGCTCCTCCCCCACGGTGATCGCCGTCATCAGATCCGCCTCGATGCCAATGGCGACCACTCGGTGACCCTCGATCCAGCAGCGAATGTCCAGCCTCTCCTCCGCCCCAATCGGACGGTGCTGCACGATGCGGTTGGTGGCGTGAATCAGCCCCATCGCTGGAAGGGGAAACTTGGAGTGGGTGGCGATCGCCAAGTGCAGCGGGGCTGCAAGGATGTGAGGAAAGGTGATCGGAATGGTTGTGGCCTCGTCGAAGCCGCAGATCGCTCGGTACTCGTCGACCCCCGTGTCCGCGAGACACTGCATCCGTGCCTCGAAACGCGGCATCCCTTCCTTGGCGAAGCGCCCCTTCTTTCTCGCCCAAGCTGCCTTCCAGAGCATGCCCACGCTGCCGGGTGCCTTCTCGAATTCCATCACGGTCATGACCGCCTCCAACCCAGCGTTCCTAACCTGTGAGGTGCGACCCTCCCAAGAGAGTCGGGGAAGAGAAGTCAGCCCCTCCGAGCCGGCCCTCGGCGCCGTCCGGCGTAGGCGACCAAGCCGAGCAACAGCGCTGCCCATGAGCTCTTCGGAGCCGTGCTCGCACAGCCACAGATCTCCCGGTCGTTGCCGTCGCAGTCCTGGTCGATGCCATCTCGAGGAATCCGCTCCGCGTCGGGATACACGGTGTTGTCCTCGTCGTTGCAGTCTTCATCTTGCGGGTAGCCATCGCCGTCCGCATCGAAGTCATCGTTCCCGGCACAGTCGCTGTCCACGCCGTCGTACCAGGCATCTTCAGCCCCTGGATGGATGCTGGCATCGCTGTCGTCGCAGTCCGACCCCTCGTAGTCCTCAGAGGCATGCCCGTCCGCATCCGCATCAAAGTCATCGTCTCCCGCACAGTCGCTGTCCACGCCGTCGTAGAACACCTCCTCCGCGCTTGGTGAGATGTTGGGGTCCGCATCGTCGCAGTCATCGCCAGCGAAGTCGTCCGAGGCATGCCCGTCACCGTCCGCATCGAAGTCGTCGTTGCCAGCGCAGTCGCTGTCGATGCCGTCGTAGAACTCATCTTCCGCATCGGGATAGGTCAACGGGTCCTCATCGTCGCAGTCAACGCCCCCAAAATCGTCGGACTCGAAGCCATCGCCGTCCGCATCGAAGTCGTTGCCTCCGAAACAGTCCTGATCGATGCCGTCGTACCAGATCTCCTCTGCACCCGGATAAATCTCGGGGTTGCCGTCGTCGCAGTCATCGCCGCCAAAGTCCGGTGACATCGCGCCGTCCATGTCCGCGTCGAGCAACAAAAAGGCCGCCTCGACATCCGGAAAAGGACCAATGAGCCCCCCGCTGCCCTGCGGAATGCCTGTGGACTTCAAGATGTCGCGAATCACAAGCGGGTCGAGCGGATTGCCGGTCATGCCGATGGCGAAATCCTGAATGAGAATGGCCGCACCGGTGACAATCGGACTCGCACCGGAGGTGCCCCCAAAAGAGTCGGTGTAGGCCTGATCCGGATCCCCACCGAGCTCGGCATAGTAGCCGTAGCCCAAGGTGAACACATTGTGCCCCCAGCCCTGCACATCCACACGGACGCCGAAGGTGGAGAAGGACAGCCTGTCGTGGTTGGTGTCCGAGGTGCCCGCACCCACGAGAATTGCACCGCTGTCGCCCCAGTTCATGTAGTTGGTGGCGTACCAAGAGCTGTCGAGGTCCTCAGCCCCATTGCCTGCCGCCGAGACCACCACAACGCCTGCGGACGTTCCGGTCTGGGTCACGGTCCAGACATTGGGGTTGAGCTCCGCAGGTCCATAGCCTCCACCCGGTCGCACCCCAGCCTGCATCTCCAGCAGCACCACGTCCCCGATGGCCGAGTCAGCGATGGCATTGGCCACCGAGGTGGCCCGACGGCTTCCCTCCTCATTGGTGTACTCCGGGTAGGTGTAAGCTTCCGCATCCGGTGCGATGCCCGTGGCTCCGTAGCCGTTGTCGATGGCTGAAATCTCACCCAATGCAGCCGTTCCGTGGGCGTCCCAGCCGTAGTCGGCCACCCAGCTCGGCACGGTCTGACCTGGCTCGAGATGGAGGTCCCGATCCATGAAGTCTTCGTGGGTGGCCTCCCAGCCGTACTCGCAGTCTGAGATTCGTACACTCGCCCCGTAGACTCCAAGATCCCACGCATACTGCGCATTGATTCCTGGATCCGCCTGGAGGTAGCCTTGGAGCCCCGTGTAGTCCGGGGTCGTGGGCGCGATGTCGCCCGGAGGCGGCTGTACGGTCACCTCCACAAAGGCATACTCCACGATTTCGAGATCTTGGAGCGCCTCCGCAGCGGCTTTGAGTCCAGCAGGATCGTGTGCCGCAACGGTCACCACATGCATGCCTCGCAGATCGGCCTGTGCTCGACCCGTACGGGCTGCAGCACGATCCTCCAGGCCCGCAATCTTCCAGTCTGGAAGACGAATCAGAGGCTCGAAGCGCAGGCCGTGATCGGAAATGACCCGGTCCAGGGCGCCTCGGCTGACTCCAGTGCCCAGATGGACCTCACCCGCACGCGCTCGGGCGGTGACCGCATCTCGGAATTTCACCGTCAGCATCCAGTCCGAGACCGGCGAAGCCTCATTCAACGGCAGGATGTGGATCTCCATCTCTGGAAGTGGAACCCGAGGTTCCAGTGCCAATGCCGATGCCATTGAGGCGAAAATCAATCCCGTCATGTCTGCCCTCCGGTTTCTACCCAGCGTGAAAAACCGTACCACTCCGTCAGCACCACCCCTTCCAAAAGTTTTCCCAAAACACGAAAACATGCCCTGAAAGTTGTTTTTCCTAATTTTTTATCGCTCATCTTGGCTGCTTCCCGCCAACTCCACGGAGCGTTCTCGAGCACGGATGAGCCGCTTGCATCCTCTCGAGGAGGCTGACACACTGAGTCCAAGGGAGCGAGTATGCTGCGTTCAGCCTTGGTTTTGACTCTGGTGGCCTGCAACTCGGGCAAGGACATCAGCGACTCGTCGTCCGACACCCAAGAGACAGCGGACACCGTAGAAACCGGCGCTCCCCCCTCCCCCGCCTGCAGCGGAACCACCGCCTCAGGAGACGGGCAGTATGCGTGTGTCTCGATCGACACCCGCGAGAAGTCCTCGATCCATGAGCGCGTCGCGGGCTTCAACATGAGCATCAAGAACCACGGGCTCGCCATCTGGGACAACCGGGTCCTCACCATCGCCCGGGATCAACTGCTCGGTCATGTGCGATTCCCAGGGGTGAGCTATGTCGCCAACTGGCGCACAGGACAGCTCGAGCGCGACTGGATTCTGCGATTTGAGTCCGATGACGTCTGTGATCCCGACGATGCCAGCGCTTGCCAAGGCGACTACAACCACCCGAACGAGACTTGCGCTCCCCAGCCCACCGCCGCCCATCCCGACACCCATCAATGCCAGCGGGTCTGCACCCCGGAAACCGAGACCCAAGACTGCGACAGCGGTGAAATCTGCCACTTCGGTCAGTGCGCCGTGGCCTGCATTGGCGAAGCCGACATCACCACCTGCGAGGCCCTGGACACCTCATTCGATGAGAACGGACAGCCCGTCGAGCACCTCGTTCAGCGGAATCGCGAGTGCGCCAAGGACGACAACACAGACCGCTGGGGCTGTGTGGGCGGCAAGGTCGCCAACTACCTCGGCTACGAGGAGGTGGTCTCTGGCAAAGGCTTCAGTTCCTTTGGCGACAGCATCCGATTTGCGGAATCCGTCGGCGCCCAGATCCTCATTCACGCCAACAGCATGACGGACAGCCCGGAGTCCCTCTACGACCTCGCCGTGGAGGTCCTTGACCGTGACGTGGAGGTCGGCGCATGGCTGCTTTCCTTGGAGACCTTCTACTTCCGCTCCCCCAACTCCCCTCCCACCTTCTGGATGAGCGGTTGGGAGTACGCGGAGGACATGGAGCGCTACATCGCTGAGATTGAGCGCGCCTACAGCGAGCGAGGCCTCGAACCGCCCTTGATCACCCTCTCCTTCTCGGACCACGAGAACGACTGGCAGAGCGTCTGGGATGCCGGCAAGGACCTCACCGTCGATCCCAGCGCCAACGACAACAAGCCGGGCATCGGGGACTACATTGCCGCAAACGGACGCAGCTTCTCAGGCACCGACTTCCACTGGTACCCGGGAAGCGGGAGCACCCCCTTTGCAGAAGCCGAGATCCTGGCCAACACCGATCTCCAGAACCACGCCATCCCCTTCATCGACGACTACTTCCTCCCGCTTTCCTGCGCGGACACGAACGGAGTCTGCAGCGATCCCGACGAGCCCAAAATCACAGTCACCGAGTTCAACATCCAGACCACGTGGTCCTCCGCCATGGCCGCAGTCCATGCCTCGGAGTTCATGCTGCGGCTCGCCGACCACGAACGCGTCGCGATCCTGGGCTACCACAGCCTTGTCGACGGCTGCTTGGACACCGCAGACAACCACCGCTACTCCGCCAAATACGCCGATCGCTACAATGTTTACGGCACCTTCGACTCGAATGTTCTGGATCCTGCTGACGGCTCGCAGGCCGTGAACTTCGGCGAGGTCAAGAGCCTGAGCTGCCTCGCCCTCGGACTGGTGAACCACGCCATCAACACCTCGGCCAACGCCTATGCCACCGAAGTGGAGACCGATGCCTTGCCGGACGATCCCGATGGCGTACTCTCCGGAGACACGGGCCTCACTGACCCACCCGCAGAGGGACTCAAGCTCTACGCCAAAGCCTTCGAGAGCGAGACTGAGGACATCCTGATCCTCACCAACCGCTCCGATGTGCCCCACCATGTGACCCCCTTCTGGAACGGAGAACGCCTCGAGCACGCCGGCGTGCTGGATGTGCTGGCGGGCGAGGCGCCGAACCACCGCAATTGCTTCGAGATGGATCAGGCCATCGGCGAGGGCGAGCTCTGCACCTCCATCGACCTCTTGGAAAACCTGTCATGGGATCCCGCCGAGGTCATTGAAGTGCCGGCCTGGGGCGTCGTGCGACTGCGTCTTCCTCGAGCGGAGGGAGAGCTTGCGGCAGTGTCCAACCTCGCCGCTACCGCCGGACCTCGGAGCGTCTCGGTGAGCTTCGACGCGCTGGAGAACGCCACCGCCTACGACATTCGTTACGGCGTCACCGAAGCCGCGCACACCCGGCGCCTGCAGATCGATGCGGCGGAGTGCACCAGCACCTGCAACGTCAGCCTCGAAAACCTCGCCCACGACATTGAGCACAGCCTGAGTGTGACCGCACTGGATGGCGAAACCCGAGGAGCCAGCAGCGTCCCGGTGGTCTTCACACCGTCTCGGGTGGAGCTGTTCACCGGAACCTGGGGCCCGCCAGAGGGCGACTCTTCGTGGGTCGAATCCCAAGGCACGGTTCAGACCACTGCGGGTACCCAGGCCTCCTACCTGCCGATGGCCGATGCCGCGGCAGTCGGCCGGGCCGCCATCAAGAACGGGTGTTTTGAGGTGGTATTTCGGATCACCGATTGCAGCTGCGATCCCGCGATCGGAACATCCAGCTATACCGGCAACGAGACCGCCTGCGAGCGCTTTGGCCTGACCAGCCGCTACACCGATGCGGACCAGCTGCTGCTGGCCTACCTCGAGTTCAAGCCCGAGTACGGCTGCTACTTCCGCTTGAGCCACAAGGCGAATGATGACGGAACGGTGGTTAGCGGTGTGCTCAACCGTTCGGCCTACATCGGCGTGCCCATCGAACAGAGCCCCGGGATTACCCGACTCGATGCTTGGGGCGAGCCCGCCTACCCCACCATCCCCGATGTGGCCGACGGCAACTGGCATCGACTCCGACTGTCCGTGGACGGGCAGGTGGTTCGTGTCTGGCTGGATGATCGGCTGATTGCCGCAGCTCAGGATCACTACCTCGAGGCGGGAACAATCGGGCTCTTTACGAGGCGCCAGGACATCGAGTGGCGCAACTTCAGCGTCTGGGACGCCCCGTGGTAGGGGCTGTATGCTACGGTACGTTGCCGTTCTCTCTTTGCCCAAGGACACGACCATGATTCGGTTTTTTGCAGCCCCTTTCCTCCTGTTCACCGCCTGCGGGGGTTCCTCAAGCGACGACTCGACAGATTCAGCGATCACCTGTGAGAACTTCTTCTGCGGATGCTCTGAGGAAGTCAGCATCGACTTCACGACGACCGTGTGGAACGGGCAGCTGGATGCTCCCGTTGAGGGGGCCACCCTCACCTGCAAGAACGAGGATTCCCCCCGAGGAACCAGCGGAGCGGATGGAATCATCGCCTTCCAGCTCGACACCACAGAGTCGGAGGGGTGTGGACTCGAGGACTGTGAGAACGTGATCATTGCTGCAGCGGAAGCGGGCTTGGTGTCCCAGGAGCTCAACTACTTCGAGGCCTTGAACCAGGTCGTCACCCTGCAATACGGTGAAGACTGAGCTTTTCTGGCAGGAGCCCCCATGCACATCTGGCGTATCTCACTCATCAGCTCGATTTCTCTCCTTGCCCTTGGCTGTGAGCCAGACGATGCAGTGGTTACCGACAGCGGAGAAACGGGAGGGATCGGCGAGACCGGCTCCATCGCTCCACTCTTCGAAGGCCCGTTTGCTTACGATTCTGTGGCAGAGGACCAACACCTCATCGACACTCTGTGGATGGTGACCGAGCAGGCGGTGGAGGAAATCGCAGACGGCGGCGAGAGCGCCGCGGACTTCCACAACGGGCGCATCGATGCGCTGAACGACACCTTGATTCGCAGCCTGGTGGACACCTCGCGCCTGAGAACGCTCGGCGTGCATGTGGTGACCTCGGACGACGAGGATCGCACCGGTGTGGCCATCGGACAGACCGATGTGAACATCTCGACCGCACTCACCTGGCTGAGCTCCTACCGAGAGGCCTACGGTG
>JAYXVV010000031.1:0-2644 GCA_036021505.1 Myxococcota bacterium
GGCTCGCTGTTGCTTGCGTCGTAGGAGGACGGGACGTGCAGGATGTACTCCCGCGTGGTTCCATCTTGCTCAATCGTTCGGTAGCCATCGATCGATGCATTGTCGCAAGTCGCACTGCCTGAACAGCCCGTGCTCCAGGCCGCAAGGAAGACCCCACCCCAAAAGAGACCTCGTGTTCTCACTGTCTTCTGCATGTCTCGGCCTCCAGGGCGAGCCCCATCCTACCGGACTCCTCAAAGCCAGAGAAACGTCACCTTTCCCGAGTTACGGCTAAACGGGCACAAGAGGCCCCGTTCCCGAGGCCGAAACCGCCGGCCCATGAATCAGCGCGACCTCATCGGGCCGCGCAGACTCAAATGGGAGGTTCAACCAATTTTTAGCGAGGCGAGCAATCGACGAAGGCATTCGTCCAGGTGTTCGCTTCCACAGGTACGGGAATCACATTGGGCTCGAGCTCTTGGAAGGCCCAGGCCTCCGACACACAATCCAACGACTCGTGGACCACCGTCACGGTGTAGTCGCCAGGGATGAGGTTGTAACCAATAAGGCGTCCGCGGCCCGAGGTCGTCGTAGCCTCGGGATTCAAGGCACCCGTCACACCGCCTTGGTACATGACTTGGTCCACGAGTTCTCCCTCGGCGTTGGTGATCTCCACCACAGCCCCGCTCACGTCGTCGTTGTCGTTGCTGTAGAGGCCGAACCAAATCTGGCCCATCCCCTCTTCAGGGGTCAGGTCGCCTCCCGCCATGAAGTCGTCGCTCGTGGACTTGTTGAAGGAGCAGAGAGTGCCTTCAACGCGACCACCTTCCTCAATGATTTCAACGGCGGTGTTGTAGCCGTCCTCGTCGTAGTGGCCTGTGGTAATGACGGTTGGGTACTCGGGGTGGCTTGTCTTGATCGACACGTTCGTGGCCAAGGGCGGGTTGATCCAGGTGGTCATGACCTGGCCGTTGGCATCGGTTGTGCCGCAGGTCTCAACGCCCGTCTCGATCGGGGAATCGCAGAGTTCCAACCCCTCGATGGGAGCGTTCGTGTTGCAGTTGTTCACCGTGTAGTAGCGATCCAGAACAACATCGCTTGGAGCGGTGTCGGTGGCACCGGAATCGGATTCGGAGGGTTCCTCCGAGGACGAGCAGGCCAAGAGAGGCAGAGCAAGAAGAACAGACAGAGAAGAGAGACGGCTCATGGGGACAATTCCTGGGTTGTGGGTTGCTCAGGGCTATAGTCATTTGCCAACGGAATGCATCCCAGAAAATGCGGGGCATGCAAAAGAAAATGGGGGCACCCGAAGGTGCCCCCATCCGTCGACAGGACGTGGCTCAGTAGTGGAGCCCGAGTCCCAGTCGAATCGTGTAGGGCATGGGCCTCACCACCTCGACAGGCTCACCTACCGGTGTGGGTACTGCCACACCAATCGCATTGAAGCCCGCAGCGTCAACAAAGCCCGACAGCTGAATGGGTCCAGCAGCAAAGGTGCCAGCACGCAGCGTGATGCCTCCCTCAGCGAGCAAGTCCGTGTTCGAGAACAAGCGTCCGCTGCCGGTGGAGACCGAGATGCTCTGATTTCCAACAACCAGATGCGGCTCGAGCAAGAGCCACGGGGTCAACCCGATCCGATAGGCAAATCCCACACCGTAGGAGCTTTTCTGGAAGGTCCCAGTGCCATTGTTGATGACGGCCATACCGGGAACGGCATCAAACTTGCCCAGCAGGCTGTACGGCGCGAAGTCCTTGCCGCGTCCGCCCCAGGAATAGGACGCTCGGACAAAGCCGCCGATTGCCAAGCCTGAGCCCGCGATACTCGGATCCCAAACCACCACTTGCGTTGGATCACTGTCCATCGCTTGGTCAGCCAGTCCGAGGGTGTACATGCCGCCGGCAAGATCCAGCGTCCACAGCTTGGGTCGAACACACTCTGGGGATGACCGACAACCGTCCTTGTCGCGGCAGTCGATGCCGTCGTCGCGGAGGTCGTTGTCGATTCCATCCTGGCAAGAGTCCGGCCCGTGGAAGGAATAGTCGGCTTCGTCGTAGCAGTACGCGTCATCCCCGCAGTCCGGGTCATCGCAGTCCACCAGTCGATCGTAGTCGTTGTCCTCACCGTCTCGGCAGGAGTTCTCCCCAAACTCGGAGTGATCGTTCTCTTTCTTCTCGCAGAGTTCTGCACAAGCGCTGTCTTCACAGTCCTTCTTGCCGTCCAAGTCGTTGTCCCAGTCATCGAAGCACGTCTCCGGACTTCCCTCTGGTGGGGCCTTGATGGGAAGCACAAAAAAGTGTCGGTAGACATAAGCCACAGCCTCGCTCCGGCGCTGCGCACCTCGCGGAGCCTCTGGCTCAGCCTCCTCTTCTTCCTGGCTCTCTTTTTCCTCAAGCTCCTTGATGAGCTTGCAGATTGGCTCGCAGTCACTGTCCTCACAATCCAGCTTTCCATCCGAGTCGTTGTCGATCTCGTCTGTACAGCGGGCATGCGTGTCTTCAGCGCCACACTGCGAGAAGTTCAGCCCATTCACCCTGCAGCCGTAGCGCAGTGCGAACTCTTCTTGATCAAAAACCAACTCGTAGTTGGGATCGACCGCGGAGATGGCTCCGTCGATTTCCGGCTTGGCTGGCGAGGCTGCAATCGCAGCGTTCTCTTTCACCAGCT
>JAYXVV010000032.1:0-12034 GCA_036021505.1 Myxococcota bacterium
CTGCTGTTCCCTGCACCTCAATGAGTCGACCGTCCCCGGTCATCACCAGATTGAGGTCCACCTCGGCCGCGAAGTCTTCTTCGTAGCAGAGATCCACCAGCGCTTCTCCTTTCACGATCCCGAGAGACACAGCCGCCACACTGTGAATCAGTGGGAGCTTGGGAAGCTTGCCGCTGTCCACCAGCGTCTTGAGGGCGCGGGCCATGGCTACGTAGCCGCCGTTGATCGAAGCGGTGCGGGTTCCTCCATCGGCCTGGAGCACATCGCAGTCGATGGTCAAGCTCCACGGACCCAAGGCCTCGAAGTCCACCGCGGCGCGAAGGCTTCTTCCAATCAGACGCTGAATCTCAGCGGTCCGGCCCTTGAGAGAGCTGCCTTCTCGGCGTGAACGGTCATGGGTGGCGTGCGGAAGCATGCGGTACTCGGCGGTGACCCAGCCGAGGCCGGAGTCGCGTCGCCATCGAGGAAGGTCATCGGTCAATGAAGCCGTGCAGTGAACCCGCGTGTGTCCCATTTCAATGATGCAGCTGCCCGCAGCGTATCGGTTGACATCGCAGAGGAAGCGAGTGGGTCGGTTCTGAGAGGATGAGCGTCCATCGATGCGCATGCAAGGCTCCTTGGAGAGGCGTCCGTCATAACCTGGCTTGCCCGTTGTGTTCAGCCGGATAGGGCTAAGAGGTAACCTCGATTTCAGGAGACCGAATGTCTTTCCGCGCACACGTTGCCTTGTCCTCTTCCCTACTGGCCCTTTCCCTCGCAGCTTGCGGCGGCGGTGGTGAGAAAGTAGATGCACTCGCGATTGAGCAGGGAACCGCCAGCCTCGAGACCATGGAGGGAACCGAGTGGGTTTACCTCGAGGAAATCCTCGAACGTGGAGGCGGAGCGTCCACCAAGACACACACATCAGAAGCTCGACTCAAGCTCTTCACAGAGGACGGGGCCCTCCGTGCACTCTACAACGTGAAGTCCATGGGCGACATGTACGAGTTCGACTGCGAGACCAACGAGAAAGACATTCTCTGCACCCAGCGGTTGGACGAAGACTTTGTCTACAACATCTATGCGAGTTTTGTGACCCAGGACCAGGAGTGTGATGCCGCCACCATCAAGGCGCTCTCACCGCAGACCCCAGACGAGGTCATCGCTGCAGGAATCGAGCAGGCTCAAAAAGACATCGCGGAGCTTCAGAAGAACGAGGCGCAGTTCGCAAAATTCAAGCGGGAGCACAACTACCTCGGCAACAAGCTCCAATTCTTCTTCAAGATCCGTGTCAACGACAGCGGTCGGGTGAAGGTCTCCGACATGTACAGGACCTACATCACCGACAAGAACGGTTCCCGCTGGCAGGAAGACTACAACCAGGTGGGCCGCAACGAGTTTGTGGCGGCTCCTGAGGGACTCTTCTGGGGGGACTGTGAGGATTACTCCCTCTACTCGCGTCAGGAGGCCGGTTTTCCTGAGGACCTCCGAAAGGATCCAGGAAACTGCTATGCGGGTGCAGGATGCTCCTTTGGGGTGGGAGACAGCGCACATTTTGGGTACTACACCCAAAATGGCGAGGGCATCGAGGCCAAGGAGGGCTGCAGCTACAGCATGGATGTGGCCTACGATGGCGCAGTCCTCGCGGAGAACGTTGCCGCTCAGACCGTCGAACAATCGGGCAAGTCCTTGGTGAGTTGGACGTACACCCACGCCTTGGCTGAAGAGGCACTTCATCCCTTTGCGATGGTGATGAAAACGAGCTGTCCGGGTGAAGAAGCCCAGGAGTTCATCAGTTGCACAGCGGTCAACGTGCAGTGACCTAAGTCGTTTTCGGTGAACCGAAAAATACGCCCTGAAGGCTGTTCTCTTGAACAGCTTGCAGGGCGTTTTTCTTGCGATATCAGGGGTGCTATCGCAAGCCACATCGCCACTTTGGCGAGCTTACAAGGAGGTTGACTATGCGATGGATGAGTTTTTCCGCAGTAGCAGTAATGACAGGCTGCGCCACCACAGCCATTGTTCCCACGGAAGGCGACTGGAGCTACCAGGCGCTCGAGTACACTGAGGACACCTGTGGGGCAGCTGAGCTCACGGCGACGAGTGTTGCCACCTTGGAGGCCCTGGTGATTGCTGTGACCCTGACCGATGAAGGCTTCGAAGCATCGCTTCCGGGCTTTGATGCGGTTGCAATGACCCAAGAAGGAGATGACTTCTCGGGTGTTGCCAGCTTGGACTGGGAGGTCACCTCTTGGGAAGATGCAGAAGGAAACACGGTGGAGTCGACTCTCTCAATGTCCATGGACATGAACATGAGCGGTACCTTTCTCGATGAAAACACGGGAAGCTTTGAGGCCGTTCTGGATGGCACCTGTTCTGGCGACGACTGCGAGTCGTACATGGCTGCAAACGGCATTGGGGACAACCCGTGCACGTCAACTCTGGTGGGCGAGTTTGTCGCCCAGTAAGGCGTACGAAAACTCCCACTAAAAAAGGGTCGATGACAACTGTCATCGACCCTTTTCTCTTTTGCGTTCCGTCTGACGGTTCAGTCGACGTAGCAGTGTCCTTCGCCGTCAACATGACCCACACCGCTGACGAGCTGGGCAATGAAATCGGCCAAGTGGGTGATCTCGGTGTGTGTTCCCACCGGGTAGCCCAAGGCGTCGACGCTGACGGCCTCAAGTTCAGCCAAGGTGACGACTCCGTCGGCATCGGCGTCGGCATCGACAATGGCTTGTCCACGAAGCTCTTCGCCCTCGCCGGCCAGGCTGTCGTAGAAGAGGTGATCGCCATGGATGGTGATTTGCGTGGCCACCTCGCCCCCTTCAGGAACAACCACCTCGAGGGGAGCATCGGCCAAGCAGCGGTAGCGCACGCTGGGGTTGAAACTCCAGTCAAATGCCACAGAGTCCTCTCCGCAGGTCACGGTACCCGCGGTCTGTACCGAGTCCTCCGTCTCCGAACCGATGCTGTAGTAGACGCGGTCGTAGGTTCCGGGTGTCACGGAAACGGCGCCTAAGTCTTGGGGACCGGGTTCGGTGAGTTCGAAGCGTCCGACGGGAACTTCACCCACGATCTCCTCTTCGGGGGTGCGAAGCGAGGCCTCGGCGAATTCCACGGAGAAGCGCTCAAAGGAAGCGGAACAGCTGTCGACGAACTCCTCGGCGGGAATGCCTTCCTCGATGTATTCTTCGCCCCAGGCGGAAACGGCCCAATCGCCGGAGGCGCAGCCAGTGAGTGCAGCAATAGAGAGCAATGAGAGATGACGCATGATTTTTCCTAGCGTTTATTAGGTTTCCAGTTGGATGGCGCGTGTTATTAGCCCGGCGAGGTGAAAATGCGCTACTCATTTCTTGTTCTATTCCTGTTCGCGTGCGACAAGTCCGTCGAACAGTCCGCCGCCTGTGAGCAGTGGGTCAGCTGCATTGATGCACGCGACCAGCTCAATGGTGTGAGCACCAACATGGTTCGCTTCCTTCCGATCAAGACCGATGCAGACGGTGAGATCATCGAGGGACAGTGCTGGGGCAACCCGGAAATCTCGGACCTGTGCGACAAAGGTTGCATTGCCGGTCTCGAAAAGATGGGCGAGCTCTACGATGATCTTCCCCAGGAGTGTCAACAATGATGCGTTGGATTCTTTTGTTGTTTCTCAGCCCGCTGGCCTTTGCCCATCGGCCTCAGCCTGTCGAAGAAGTGACGGAGATCTCAGCCCCTGAGATTTCTCATGTCATTGGCGGCGATTTGGTGAGCGGCGTGGAGGCCTTTCGCATTGTCCTGCCCTTCAAGGAGCCCGTTGCACTCCCCATGGAGATCCTGGTCCCTTGGAAGTTGGAGTCGCACCGTCCCGTCTTCGCCGTGGTTGGGCCAGGTCTGCCCACCCCGACTGCGGAACAAGCAGAGTTCCTTCCCTTTGCGGTTCCAGAAGGCAACGGCGTGATCATCGAACGCAACGATCACGAAGAGCGGGAGGTCTATTTTGAGCAGGTCATGCGTCGGACCATGAGGACCTCAGGGTCCCTGGCTCTCCACCTCCCGGCTGCCTCAACGTACGAGGTGTGGATCTGGTCACCTGAGTTCACCGTCGGTGAATTTTGGTTTGGATTTGGCGTAGAGGAGGACTTCTCGGATCCCGAAGTCTGGGATCCTCTTTTCGAAAACTGGGACCTCTTCGGCTGGTAAACCAGGAGCTGACATGATTTCTACTCTCTCTCTTCTCGCTTCGCTGGCAACAGCTCCTGCCGAGGCCTCTGCCTTGGACGCGGACCGCTTCAGTGTGGGGCTGCCCGCAGAGGTCAACCTCGTGGGCCTCACCTTTGGAGCCCATCCAGAAGTCCTTTGGAGCCCCTTCTCACCCGATGGAAGCTTTCAGGTTCGCGGCTCGATGGGCCTCGGCATCGGGCCCGAGATGGTGGTGGTGCCGGTATCGCTCGGCCTTCGCCAGGTCCTCTTTCCGACACGGAGGGTTCGTCCGGGTCTGGGAATGGGGCTGCAGATGCCCAACTTTTTTCCCAGTGGACACGGGTTTCTATTTCGTGTGGACACCTACATGGAAGCCAGTCTCGATGTGCGCGTGAGTGACACCATTCGGGTGACGGCCGCCATGTCGCCTCAGTTTGGCGGAATCGTCGGAGGGTTTGGGCTCGGCATGTCTGCCCGAGTCGGTGTTCAAATGGACTTGCCCGATCTGCTGACGCTCACTTCTGACTGAGCGGAGAAAGGCGAGCAGTAGACTGTTTTTCAGTCGATGCGGGCTCGCCAGGTGGTTCCCTCCGGTCGGTCCATGACCTCCACCTTGAGCGCGGCCAGCTCGTCACGAATCCGGTCGGCCTCCGACCAGTTTTTCTCGGTACGGGCGGTGGTGCGGGCCTCCAGCAATGCCTCCACTTCAGCGGGGTCTGTTCCTTGCGCAGCCATTCGCTGGATTCGGAGCGAGTTGAAGAAAGCCTCTGGCTGCTGACCACCAATCCCGAGGACACTCTGGCAGAGTTCAAAAGCGTCCAACGCGGGCTGGAGCAGCCGTGCTCCTCGTTTCTTTACGGACTTGGTGGCGGCGAGTCGGTTGACGCATCGCACGATGTCGTAGAGGTCTCCGATCACCTTGGCACTGTTGAAATCGGAGTCCATGGCTTCATTGAAGCGCTGCTCAAAGGACTGAACGGCGCTCCAGTAGCTGAGCACATCTCCTCCGAGGTCCTTGGCCAGTTGTTCGCCGGAGGTTCCAGACTGGTCTTTGGCGACGATGTCGAGGATGGCTTCCTTGGCCTGATAGAGGCGATTCAGTCCAGCCACGCAGCTCGCGAGCTTCTCCGTTGAGTAAGGCAGCGGAGAGCGATAGTGGGCTTCAAAATAAAGAAGTCGGAGGGCTTCTGCAGGAACCTGCTCCACGATGTCCCGGATACGCACGATGTTGCCCAGAGACTTGGACATCTTCTCAGTACCAAAGCAGAGGTGACCGTTGTGCATCCAGTAGCGCGCGAAATTCTCACCCGTTGCACAGGTGGACTGAGCCACTTCGTTTTCGTGGTGCGGGAAGATCAAGTCGATCCCGCCGCCATGAATGTCGAAGTCCGTGCCCAAATGATGATGGCTCATCGCTGAACATTCAATGTGCCATCCAGGTCGGCCTTTTCCCCAGGGAGAGTCCCAGGAGCACTCGCCGGGTTTTGCAGCCTTCCAGAGGGCGAAGTCAGCGGGACTCCTCTTCTCGGGATCCACGGCCACACGTTCACCGGCGATCAAATCCTTCAGGCGTTTTCCAGACAGCTCACCGTAGGCTGGGAAACTTTCCACAGCAAAGTACACGCTTCCATTGGCTTCGTACGCATGTCCGCGATCCACCAAGGTCTGGTTCATGGAGATGATGTTTCCAATGTGTTGGCTGACACGAGGCTCATGATCGGGCTTGACGGTGCCAAGGGCACTGAGATCCTCATCGAGTGCATCGATGAAAAACTGGGCGAGAGCGAGCGGGTCTTGGCCTTTCTCATTGGCTCTCGCAATGATTTTGTCGTCCACATCGGTGTGGTTTCGAACGTAGGTGACCTCGTACCCTCGGTGCCTGAGGTGTCGAACGACGAGATCGAAGGTCAGCATGGCTCGCGCATGACCGATGTGGCAGTAGTCGTAAACGGTCATGCCGCAGACGTACATTCCAACCTTGCCCTCCTCACGTGTCTCAAGGGGCTCAAGTTGGTTGTTCAGGCTGTTGTAGAGCTGGATGGGAGCAGGCATGCGAACTCCGCAGTCGGTGTGCGAGGCTGGGCGGGAGTAGACGCTAAGCCGACGCTGGCTGAAAGAGGTCGTCGAGCTCTTTGTCGATGACGGATTCCTCGACATCCTTGGCGCAGGAGATCTCCTGAACGAGCAGGCCTCGGGCTTGGTCGTACATCTTCTTTTCACCGAAAGAGAGATTTTTCTCCATTTTCATGATGGCGAGGTCGCGGAGAACCTTGGCGACCTCGATCGGATCACCCGTCTTGATCTTGTTCATGTACTCGCGGTAACGACGGTTCCAGGTCTGGTTGTCGGGAGGGGTCTCACGGTCGCGAAGGATTTCGTATACGCCTTCCACATCGGATGCGGGAATAATGCCCCGCATCCCGATGGCCTCAGCGTTCTGGACAGGCACTTTGATGGACATGGCGTTGTCGAGAATTTTGAGGAGGTAGAAGGTTAGCTCCTCTCCCTCGAATTCCATGGTCTCAATGTCTTGAATGAGTCCGACACCGTGTGCGGGGTAGACTGCTTTGTCACCGATTTCGAATTCCACTGGGTTCTCCTCTCGAACGTGACCACCCCAAAATCAGCAGGCTTCATAGCCCGGAGACCCCCGTGGGTCAATCGCGCAAATGGCTGAGATGGGGCATGATGCTGGGGTGATGGCTGCGGTATCGAGGCGAGTCCTTTTGGGGTTGTTTCTTCGGATGGGGATCCTTGTGGTCCTCCTTGGAGGGCTGGGGGGATTGCTCGCGCTGAATTCCGAACTTTCGCGGGCCTCGGTGTTTCTTCCTCTTGGGGCGTCCATCGAGCTGTTTTTCATGGGGCTCCCGGAGGTGTTGTTCCACCTTGTGCCCGTGTGTGCTGTGGCATCCCTGATCTGGACGGGGGCCGTCTTGCGTGAGTCGAAGAGTTGGATGAGCATGCGGTTGGTCGGTCTTGGTGGCTCGTCTTTGTGGCTGTCCATCCTCAGTTTTGCAGCAGCGGTTGGGGTCACTGAAGGGCTCTTGGGGGCTGTGGGGGCTCAGGATTTGCACAGCAGCCAACAAGAACTTCTGCTGACTCAGGCGCAGGTGATCCCCGGGCAGCCGGTGGAGATCCATGGGGTCGAGATTCTCGCAGCTGAGGGCCAACTCGCCGATCTGAGAGAGGTCCGAGTGAGTTCGACATCACCGATTCTGAGAGGGGCGGCCGCACGGGCTGCAGTCGAACCGCTCTCAGGCGCTTTGTCGCTGCAGAACGGGGTTTTGTTTCGCGAGGGCAACCCGGCAACTTCGATGCATTTCGAGACCTTTACACTTCGGTTGCTAGAGCCACCCTTGGGTCGAACAGAAGGTCTCAAGTCGAGCCTGGAGAAACGAAAGCGTTGGACTTGGCCTTTCATGTCAGTGGTGCTCTGCCTCTTGGTTTGGCCGCTAGCCCTCCAGGGGCGATCGGTACTTGCGTTGACTTGCTGGTTGGGGCTTTGGTCAGTGGTTCGTGCCTGCGATTTTTGCCTTCCTCAAATGGGCGTTCAGTGGTCCATGCTCATCCCTCCGCTGCTCCTCAGTACAGTCGCCATCGTGGTCTGGGTGCGCTGGGAGGATGCATGATTCTGTGGTGGTGGGCGTTCAGGCGACTGGGTCTTTGGGTCATGGGTGCCAGTGTGTTGACGGGTTTGCTGCTGCTTTCGGTGGAAGGCCTTGAGCAGGCTGGCTCGGGTCGGGCGGTGTGGGCAGACCTCCAGGTTCGAATTCCACTTCTCTTGCGCGATCTCCTCGGGCTTACGCTTGTGTTCGCCGGAGGGGGAATGATGCTGCGTGCCCGTCAGCGCGATCTGCCCGCGTTTTCGCTCGCGGGAGTGTCTCCCACTCGACTGGCCTTGGTTGTGGGAGGAATCTTGGTTCTCTGGAGCACGGTTTTGGGCATTGCACTCGATGGATGGATTCATCAGGCCCCCACCCAAGCTCGCACGGGATGGGTGACTGACGGGACCGACTCGGTGTACATCGCCAACGGGGAAACCCCTCCGGCGACTGCGTGGAGCCTTCGCTTTGAGGGGGGGGAGTGGAGGGAGAGCCAGCAGAATGTGGATGCAGGGGAGTTGAGTCGTCTGTGGTCGACTCGTCGGCCAGCAGAGGGCAGCCTTGCTGCACTTCGCTCCTCGGAGTCGCAGGTCTCAACGGCCTGGTGGCAGTGGCGCGTACTGAATCTGGTCTTTCCAGCGCTGCTCGCGGCATTTGCTGTCTGGCTTGCCCTTTTTACCCAACTCCCCAGTGGCTGGACCATCGGGCTTTCGCTCGGTCTGACCCTGTGTACACAAGTCGTAGGCAGCATGAGTGCCCAGGCCGGACAGGCCCCGTGGTTGCCCGTCATCGTCCTCGTTTTGGCCGGCGCCTTGGGAATCCTGGGGCTGCGGACCGCTCAGTCCGCGAACTGAACGTGATCGATCTTGTGGAGAGGAATGAAGAGAGTCGTGGGGCTGCCTTCCAGTTCTTTTCCTCGGAGGTTCCGGTAGGTGGATGCCTGCAGATGGATGCCGCTGCTGTCTCGGCTCACGAGGTTGCCGCTGAGCGCCACTGCTCCAGCAGGGATCGATTGTTCCCCCTCAGGGCTGTAGAGAGGGGTGTTGAGATAGGCAGTGACGATGTCCACAAGGGCCTCCAGTAGGGACTTGTGTAGCATGGACGGGCACTCACTTCCAATCCGGTTAGGGCCAGTTCAACAAGGAGTACTACTCATGATGAAACTGCTGCCGATTTTGGCTTTGGTGGGGTGTGGATCTGCTGACATGGAGGCCGAGCGGGATGCCCTCCAAGAGCGTGTTGGGACGCTGGAGCGAGAACTGGATCAGGTCGCTCAGCAAAAAGAAGCCCTGGACCGCCGTGTGACGTCTCTGCAGAGTCAACTCAACTCCCAACAGTCCGATCTTCAGTCGGAGATGGAGCGACTTCAGGAGGAGCTCAGCAGCCTGAATCGTGGTGAAATGTTCCGAAGGATGGGGATTGCCCAGGGCGACTCGCTCAAGGCCGTACTCAAGACCACGATGGGTGAGATCGAGTGCACGCTCTTTCCGGCCGAATCACCACGCACAGTCATGAATTTTGTGACCCTCGCGGAGGGCTCGAGACCGTGGCTGGATCCTCGGACGCGAGAGATGACGAACCGGCCCTTGTACGCGGATGTGATTTTTCACCGCGTCATCCCTGGCTTCATGATCCAGGGTGGCGATCCGCAGGGCAATGGGATGGGAGGGCCTGGCTACAAGTTTGCAGACGAGACCGACAACGGCCTCGGCTTCGATCGAGAGGGCCTTTTGGCAATGGCCAATTCCGGTCCCAACACCAACGGTTCTCAGTTTTTCATCACGGAGGGCGATCGACTCCCGACCCACCTCAATGGACGCCACACCATCTTCGGCGAGTGCAAGAATCTGGACGTGGTCAAGACCATTGCCCGGGTTCAGACAAACCGTCGAAGCAAGCCACTCAAAGACGTGGTGATCGAGAGCATCGAAATCCAGCGTTGACGCGGACGCTTTCGGGTCAGTACTGGTACCCGAGACCGAGCGAGACCGCCCAACCGCTGTCTGAGATGTCGCCCAGTGGCAGATTGGAGTTGGCATCGGTCAAGGTCAAGGTTCGCGTAAAGAGGTTGTAGCCCAAGGTTGCGAACACGTTGGGCATCACCACGTAGCCGGTCTGGAGATCAATGCTCGATGAGTAGATGGTCGTCCCGAGCATGGCTCCGGTGTAGCCGGCGGAGTAGAAGAGGTCGCCGTTCATCGCGTCACCACCCAGCTCTGCGCCGACTGTGGGACCCGACGTGGAGATGCCCGCGTATTCGACAGCGGTCTGTACGGGATTGGAAGGCGTGTAGCCCTTCCACGTGTAGCGGATCAGGTCGCTGTAGTGGTAGCCGATGCGTGCTGCCGCATAGAAGTTGAGTCCGCCCTCTACGGAGAAGAGGTAGCGTCCCTTGATCGCAGCATTGAGCATGGGAACGGAATCCGGGATCTCGACGATCTCGCCTCCCTCCTGCTGAGCGGGCCATCCCGCCACATAGAGACCGTGGCGGTAGCTCACCTCAGCTCCAAGGAAGGGGAGATCGAGCTCGGACAGCCACCCCTCAGCACCGATGTGGACCCCGCTCAGAGGGGCACCATTGAGAGCCACAGTTCCGGAGTACAGGGGATTGATTCCGTCGTCCTTCACCTCGGGATCCTGAAGGTAGGTGTACTGCCCTGCGAATCCGCTGAGGTGCACTCGGATGCTCGCCGCCTCGGTGGGCTCAGCCGCGGGGGTGGGGGGGGGAGGAGGTGGAGGGGGTGCCTGGGTGACAGGCTCCTCAACGACAGGCTCCTCAACGACAGGCTCCTCAACGACGGGTTCTTGCCAGCCCGTGCCTTCCACAGTGGAGACACGCATCATCTGGAACAACGCACCATTGGCGGTGCTGACAACCACCTTGGTGTCACCTTGCGCAGATTGACCGAGGGTCAGAGCTGCACTGTAGGTGCCATCACCGTTGTCCTGAACGGGAGACACAGTCCCCTGGGAGGCCATCACGTCCAGGGATTGTCCGGGAACACCGCGGCCATCCGCGTTTCGAGCATCGATCTTGAGGGTCACGGTACCGCCAGGGGCAGCAGCTTGCGGCTGAGCAGACACCTGGAGGGTGACGACTTTGGTGGGGTCGGCTGCAGACACCGCTGTGGGTGCCTCGGCGCCTTCTCTCTCCACTCGAGCTTCGGTCACGACCCCCGTCCACGCGGAAACCCAGGACCGGTGCTTCTCGCTGCCACCGGTGGGCAGAATCAGTCCGGGAGCTGCAGAGGTTGGAGCCTGAAAGATGGCCGTACCGGAGCTGTAGTCGCCGGCTTTGGCAACGATGTGGGCCACACCGGCGCTCCGTCCGGCCGTGTAGAACACCTGGGCGAGGCCTTGGGAGTCGGTTGTGACCGTGTCGGGCATGCTGCCGAGGTCCCCGCGCACGCTCAGGTCGACCTCCACACCGGGTACGGGGTAGCCGAACTCATCGACGGCGACGATGGTGATGAGGCTTGAGGAGAGTCCATCATTGGGCAGCCGCGCCTTGGAAGAGAAGAGAACCACGCCACGCAGGGGGTTGCCGGTGGCTGTGGGCATCGCTGTTCCTGTGATGTCCACGTGGTTGCGGCCGGTGGTGACAAAAGCAGCTTCGTAGTCCCCGTTTCCAAGATCCTTCACGGAGCCTCGGAGCTGTGCTCCGTTTGCAAAATAGGTGATGGAGCGCCCTGAGAGTCCACTGCCATCCTCTCCTCGGATCTTGGCGAAGAGCTTGAAGCCCTCGCCGCGTGGGGCAAGTCGCTCGGGGTCGGGACTCAGTTGAAGTGAGGAGGGTCGAGCGGGGATGAGACTGATGTCGAAGGAGTCCGACTGCACACCCGATGCGCCGTCGAGTGAAACCTGTACACTCGCGGTGGTCGCTCGGAGCGTTGTGGGGGGGGTGAAGGTCGCGGAGTAGACCCCGTTGCCCTCATGCCGAGCGGTGGTCACCTCGCCAGAGGAGACGGTGAACCGGACTGCAGCGGTGGGGTCGGCCTCCCCGGTGGGCTCGATCACCACAGCCCGCAGGGTGATGGAGTTAATGCCATCTCCAGGGATGCCACTGTGCACGGGGAAGAGCGAGATGCGTCGGGTTGCAGGCACCTGCAGATCGATGCTGGACTCCGTGGTGCGGCCGTTCGACACCACGATCTGGGTGCCCTTGGCGACCCCTGGCGGGACGATCACGGGGATGGACACACTGCCGTTACCATCGGCGGGGTAGGGTCCAAACTCCCGGCCTGAGATCTTCAGAATGACCGAAGAGT
>JAYXVV010000033.1:0-14502 GCA_036021505.1 Myxococcota bacterium
ACTCAACAAAACGAGCGCCGAATCGGAACTGGCCCAGTTGGCCCATTGGGGCCTGGTGGAGCAGGATGAAGAGGGACACTACCGAATCAACAAAGCACTCGAGGGATGCATCTACCGTATCCTTCGGGAGAAAGGGGTACTGGGATGAGAATGCTCCTTCTTCTCCTACTGGGGTCCTCGACTTCTGCGTCGGCCCAAGAACTGGAGGTGCCCGTTCCGCTCGAGGCCTCCGGGTCTGTTCTCGAGCACTGCATCGTGGCCTTGGTGGCTCTTCTGATCTCACAAGCCACCGTGGCCCCCCTCAAGCAACTCCAGAGTACAGGGGTTCTGCCTTTCGTTTTTCGAATCGTCTTTTTCGGTGGACGACTGGTCGCCACCATGGCCTTTCTCTCGGTCTTTTTCCTTCTTCTCCCAGAGAGTCTGCGGCCCGCCATTCCGTGGGTATTGATCGCAGCAGGGGTCGCCTTGGGCTGGTCAGCGCGCGACATGCTCCGAGATGTTCTCGCCGCGGGGGTGCTGCTTGTCGAGCGGCGACTCCGACCCGGAGTACGCATTCGCACCCAAGAACACTCGGGCATCATCACCCGGATGGGCTTTCGAGCCGTCTACTTGGACTCGGATGCCGGGGGCGAATTGGGCCTCCCCAACCGAAGCTTTCTCTCGCGCGCCTTTGAGGTCGATCCCAACCCCCACCTTCCCATTGAGATTCGATTGCAGATTCAGAGCAAGGCGAGCACTGACACCATTCGAGAAGCCCTGGTGGAAATGGCTCTGTTTTCTCCCTTCCTCGCGCCAGGACACCGGCCTGAGGCCGTCCGCGATCCCGGAGATCACACCATCTGGATCCTCAAAGGACGCCTGCTCTCCGCCAGACACCTCAAGGCCTTTGAAGGGGCCCTCGAGGAACAAATTGAGACGGTACTGGAAAAAGAGCAGTAGACTGGGAGCAATGAAACCCTCACTCTTCCTGCCCCTCATTCTGCCCCTTGCCGCATGCAAGACGAGCGGCGAAAGCAGAGACACCGTCACGCAACTCCCCGCCGAGACGGACTCGGAGACGGAGACGGAGTCGGAGACGGAGTCGGAGGCCGACTCGGAGACCGAGACGGACACCGACACCGGTCCCGGAAAACCTGGCCCCGAACAAGTGGTTCGATTCATCGCACTTGGAGACGGGGGCGAGGGGAACGACGACCAGTACCAAGTGTCCTTGGCCATCGAGTCCACATGCGCCAAAGTGGGGTGCGACTTTGTCCTCTACATGGGGGACAACTTCTACAACAGCGGCGTCGATGGGGTGAAGGACGACCAGTTCCAGACCAAGTTCGAACTTCCCTATCAGAACCTGAGTCTCCCGTTCTACGTCGTCTTGGGCAACCACGATTATGGAAGCACCAGTGCGGAATGGTGGAAAGTGGACGCCCAGATCGAGTACACGCAACACTCATCCAAATGGAACATGCCAGCCAAGTACTACCGTTTCGATGCGGCCCATGCCTCCTTCTTCGGGCTCGACACCAATTCCATGATGTGGGGAATCACCGGCGACCAAGAGGACTGGTTCCAGGCGGCCATCAATCGCTCAGATTCCACTTGGAACATTGCCTACGGACACCACCCCTACATTTCCAATGGGCGTCACGGCAATGCAGGGGAGTATGAGGGCATCCCCAACATCCCGGTGGTTTCCGGCGAGTCCGTCCAAGACTTCGTGGAAGACCACATTTGTGGAAAGGTCGACGTCTATCTCAGTGGACATGACCACAACCGTCAGTGGCTCGAACCCAACTGTGGAACGGAGTTCATTGTGAGCGGAGCAGCCGCGAAACTGACAGACCTCGAGGGACGAGGCACCGCAACCTTTTGGGAAGACGACACTGCGGAGGGGTTCATATGGATCGAGTTGGCGGACAGGACGATGACCGGTGTGTTCTACGACAAGAATGGTGTGGAGAACTACCGACGCCGTCTCACGAAGTAGGGCGAATCACTCGCTCAAAACATTGAGGCTCAGACCAGACACCGGACAGGGCGCAGGACCGTCCCTCAACACAATGTTCCAGTCCACCGCCTGCTTCATGTTGTCCTTCTTCGAGATTCCCCGAGGCTGAAGCCGCACGGTTGCATCCTCAAAAGGCGTTCGCCCCAACCATCGATCCACCTCCTCTCCGTCGAGAAAGTAGAGCATCTGCTTGGGCTCTCCCTGCATCCGACCCGCCGCATGAGGCTGCAGCTCAAGATCCACATAGGGATGCCCTCTGGAGTCAAGGCTCAAGGACACATCCGTAATGTCCTCGGAGTTCACCAAGGGCTCGCCCACCGTTCCCGTACCGTGCTCATTGGCTTGGTAGATCTCAAACCAACCTCGTTGGGTCAACAACGCTGGCATCGCTTCGTGATCGTCCTCTCGTCCTGGAAGGGTCGCGACATAGCTCAGCATGCTGCCCTCAACCGAGACCACCGGGTCCCCCAGTCCAACGGACGCTCCGCGAGCCTCAATGCGTTCCGCCCACAACGGGGCACATTCGGATTGAAACTGGATTTCGACCCGGTCCCCCGTTGCGGAGCCCCCGATCCAGCCAAGAACAAACAAACTGGCGGCAGAAAGCGCGAGAACACTCCCCAAAACCAGCGGAGCCATATAGGCCCACCGCGATACACGAACCTCTGGAGCTTTGGACATGTTTGTTCGGTAACATGGGTGCCAATTGTGTGTTAGCTGGCCCGTGCGAAAGGAGCCCGCGATGCGCACTCGAGTCACACTCATTCCAGGCGACGGCATTGGCCCGGAGGTCACTGCCGCAACCGCCAAAGTTCTCGAGGCAGCTGGTGCTGCCATTGAATGGGAGACCGTTCATGCAGGTCAGTACGCTTTCGACACCACGGGTGTGCCTGTTCCCAAGGCCGTTTTTGATTCGATCCGCCGAAACCGCGTTGCGCTCAAGGGGCCTCTTCAGACTCCAAAAGGCAAGGGCTTTCGCTCCGCCAACGTGACGATTCGGCAGACACTCCAACTCTTCACGGGTCTGCGTCCTGTGAAGACCCTTCCCGGGATTGAGACTCCGTACAAAAACGTCGACCTCGTGGTGCTCCGCGAGAACACCCAAGGCCTCTATGCAGGCATTGAACACGAGATTCAGCCAGGGACCGTCATCTCGATGAAGGTCTCCACGAAAGACGCCGGCGAACGCATCGCAAAATGGGCCTTTGAGTACATGCGCTACCGTGGCCGACTCCGCATTGATTGCTGCCACAAGAACAGCGTCAGCCCCATGGCTGATGGAGCGTTCCTCGAGGCCTTCCAGCAAATCGGCGCCGATTATCCCTTCATCGAACAGGGCGACCTGCCGATCGACCGGCTCGCGATGGCCCTGGCCATCGACCCCACACAATTCGATGTCTTGCTGCTTCAAAACCTCTACGGCGACATCATTTCAGATGTCTGTGCCGGTCTTGTCGGAGGTCTCGGCGTCGTGCCTGGAGCCAACGTGGGGGATAAAATTGCCGTTTTCGAGGCCGTCCACGGCACCGCGCCCGACATCGCAGGACAAGGCATCGCCAATCCACTTGCTGTACTCCTCTCTGGGGTCATGATGCTGGAGTACATCGGCCAACATCGTGTGGCCGCCTCCATCGAAAAGGCCATCTGGGAGGTCCTTGAAGAAGGCAAGCACCTCACCGGAGACTTGGGAGGCAGCGCCGATACGGAAGAGTTCACAGACGCCCTCATCGACAAGCTCTAAGGAAGACTCCATGACACACCGCGTGACTTTGATTCCGGGCGACTGGATAGGACCCGAGACCACAGCTGTGGTCTGCCGCCTCATCGACGCCTGCAGCGTATCCATCGACTGGGAGAGCTTTGTGGACCTCAAGGGAGAGGTGCCCCTTGAGTTGCTGGAATCTGCACGATCGACAGGCACCGTACTCATGGCCCGGGTGGCTTCCGATCCAGCACCTGGCAAGCTTCCTGTGACAGTCCAACTGCGAAAGGCACTCGGAATGTTTGCCCAGGTGCGCTACGTCCACAATCTCCCCGGCCTGCCCGCTCGCTTCAACAACGTAGACATGGCCATCGTTCGCGAGACCAGCGAGGACATCTACACGGGTATCGAGCACGAGAGTGCTCCCGGAGTCTTTGAATCCATCAAACTGACCACGAAGCCCGCCTGTGAACGAATCGCGCGTTTCGCCTATGAGCAGGCCGTGGCGTGGAATCGAAAAAAGATCACTGTGGTCCACAAATCGAACATCATGAAGCTCTCGGATGGACTGTTCCTCCGAACCGCGATGGAAGTGGCCAAGGACTACCCCCAGATTGAGACGGATGAGGTGATCGTTGATGCGCTCTGCATGCATCTTGTTCGCAACCCGAGCCGTTTCGATGTCCTTCTCTGCGGCAATCTTTTCGGCGACATCGTCGCTGACCTCGCAGCGGGACTTGCCGGGGGCATCAGCGTTGGTGGAGCCTCCAACTACGGGGAAAACATTGTGATGTTCGAGAACCCCCATGGAAAAGTGACAACGGGAGTGGGCACAGGACACGCCAACCCGATTCCTCTTCTGATTCAAGGCATCAACCTGCTCCATCACCTGAATGAAAAGCCGGCCGCTGTCAAGCTTTCCAAGGCCCTCAAAGAGTGCCTTCCGAACCTCAACACCCTCGAGCGCGGTGGACCGGATGGCTGCGAGCAGGTCGAAAAGGCGATTTTGAGCCGACTTTAGGGGCGTTCGTCCTCTCGACGACGACGCAGCACGATCACCACGCCCAAGAAGGCCCACATCGACCCATAGGCGCGACCAGCCTGGGAGCAGCCATCCCCATTGGGATCTCCCTCGCTCGACGGTCCGTCGTCCCCACAGCGACAGCCGCCGGGGCCCTCACCACCCCCCGTTCCACCGGTTCCACCCGAGCCCTCCTCTGCGCAATTGCCGTTGGGAGAACCCGGGGTAGGGGTGTAGCAAATCGCGAAGTCCTCTCCGCTCAAGTCCGTGTCCGCTCCGTCCGGGTAACGGCCTGATGAGAGATCATCGTCGGGATTGGGGGAGAAAGAGGTCGCGATTCCACCCGAGTCATCCACCAATCCATCGTCGTTGTTTTCACCGTAGACCACGGTGTCCACCACATTGCCCTCGCAGTCAACGAGTCGAATTCCATCCCCGTTGCTTCCCGCATTGCCAAGATCGAGATCCATGGTGAAGAAATCACTGTCCGGCACTTCGGCTCCCCCCAAGAGAAGGAAGCCGGCGCCCTCGATCTCCGAGCCGCTTGGAAAGGTGAACTGGATGCTGCTCCAGGAACTCTTCGCGATTTCCAAGTACCACCCATCCAGCCGGACGGTGTCCGTCTCTGACGAATGCAGCTCCACCCACTCGTGCTGGTCATCGGTTCCATCGGGGTCCGAAAGGAATTCGTTGATCGTGACGGCAGAGAGAGGCACACACTCTGCTGGCAAGGTGAACGGATTCTCGGTGCCGACGGTGCAGTCTTCACTCAAGAGAGGATGGAAGTCGATGGCGGAAAGGTCGGTGTCGAAACCGTCTTGGATTCGCGCAATGCACACGCCGTTGCCTGGCTTTGCGGCCAAGGACTCGGAGACCTGTCCGGAGTCGTCAATCCAGGCATCCTCGTTGTTGGGTCCGTAAACCACCGTGTCGGCCACGGAGCCGTCCGGGCAGACCAATCGCAGCGCGTCTCCGGAAGAGGAGGCATTGCCAAGCGCCAAATCCACCAAAAAATCGGCCTCGGCAACAAACTCGTCACCCAGAACAAGATGATCTCCGGCCTCAATGGACAGCGCGCCAATCACCGCGCTGGATGAAAAACTCTTCGTTCCCCACTCCAGCTTCCAGTCTGAGAGGTCCACACTGACTTCCCCAGCGTTGAACAGCTCCACCCACTCGGCGCCGCTGTCATCTCCGTCCGGGTTCGGCAGAAACTCGTTGATTCGAACATCGGTTTCACACGGCAAGAACTCCGGTTCGACAAGACCCGAGTCCCCCGTGTCATCACCCCCACCCTCAACCTCACAGGTGTTGGCTTGTGCTGGAGAGGGACTTGAGTCATCGCAAAAGTCCACTGCAGCAATCTGGCTGTCTCCTCCATCTTGGAGGCGTGCAATCGACTCACCACTCCCGGGTTTGGGGGCCGTCTCATTGTCACCCACGACCAAGCCCCGATCGTCTGTCCACAGATCGGTGTTGCTCCCGCCGTACACCACCGTGTCTGCAATCTGACCGTTGCAGTCCATCAAGCGAATTGCGTCCGCACTGGACGAGGCATTTCCAAGAGCGAGCTTCTCACTCGGAGAGAGCACCAAGTCTCCTGTGACAGGAGCATTGGCTTCAGCAATGACGTAAGAGCCATTTGCTGCAATCGTTCCGCTCAGAGTCACAGAACCCGAGAAACTGCTGGTTCCGAACTCCAGAGTCCATTCACTGAGATCGACTTCCCGGTTGGTCAGATTGTAGAGTTCGACCCATTCCTCGAGGACCTGGGAATCCGAACCATCTGGATTGGCCAAGAATTCATTGATCTTGATCGCCCAGGTGTCCTCGCATCCTCCCGTCATCGCGGTGGGTACGGGCAAGGCCCCGCTCGCCAACCCCATCGTCAAAAGACCGAGGGGCAGGGCTGATAGAAGAATACTCATGAGCTGGTCATGCTCCATGCGGCGTGCTTCTCGTTTATAGCGCACCGCGTGCAAGCTGACTGCAAAATGCTGATCCCAAACCCCTTTCCTGTGGCGCCTGAGGCCACTTCGACTCAGGAAATACGCTGGCGAAGCACAGCCACTTGTCGCGCAATCTCACTCCAAGCAGTGCCTCCAAAGGACGTTCTTCTCTCGGCTGCTGACTCGGGGACAAGCCACTCCAAGACGTCTGGGCCGAAGGCAGCATGAGCGGCTTGAAGGCGTTCAGCATCCAGTGCTTCAAAGTCCTCGTGGGCTTCCTCACACTCTTTCACCAGGCGACCGACCACATGGTGTGCCTCGCGAAACGGGACCCCCTTCGCCGCAAGGTAGTCCGCCAGCTCCGTAGCGAGCAGGAAATCTCCCCTCAAAGCCTTCTCATACCGCCCTTTTTGAACAGCCAAACCGTCCCACATACCGGCCATGACAGAAACGCACTCCGTGGTCGTCTCGACCGCATCAAACAGCGCTTCGCGGTCCTCTTGCAGATCCCGGTTGTAGGCCATTGGAAGCCCCTTCACCATCGTGAGGAGCGCCTGAAGATCTCCGTAGACCCGTCCTGTTTTTCCACGAACAAGTTCCGCTCCATCCGGGTTTCGTTTCTGGGGCATGATGCTCGAACCGGTGGCAAAACCTTCGCCGAGGCGCACCAACGAGAATTCTCGGCTCGAGAACAGCACAAGCTCCGCAGCCATTCGGGAGAGGTGCGTCATCGTGATGGCGCAGTTGGCAGCAACTTCCTGCACATGATCCCGTGCGGCCACCGCGTCCATGGCGTTCTCAACCACCCCTGAGAAACCCAAGAGCTCAGCCGTGCGCGCCCGATCGATGGGATGAGGTGTTCCAGCCATTGCACCCGCACCGAGAGGAGAGCGATCCACCCGCCTCATCGCATCATCCAGACGTTCAATATCGCGCGAAAGTGCCCAAGCATGAGCCAGCAACTGGTGACCCAACCAGATGGGCTGACCGCGTTGCAGGTGGGTGAAGCCTGGAAGCAAGGTTCGTCCATCTTGCTCTACCCGACCCAGGAGAACCCCGATGAGCCGAGTGAGCTGATTCCTCAGAATCGGCAGACGTCCTTTGAGCCAGAGGCGAACATCGGTTGCGACCTGATCGTTGCGTGAACGAGCCGTGTGCAGCTTGCCCGCCAACTCTCCAACATGAACGCCCAACCGGGTCTCCACAGCCATGTGGATGTCCTCGAGAGAAATGTCAGGCCGCCAGACTCCCCCCTCAATGTCGCCTCGAACCTTCTCGAGTCCCTCGCAGAGGCGGCGCGCTTCCTCACTCGGAATAAGCCCAACCTCCCCGAGCATCGTTGCGTGGGCGATGGATCCATTGATGTCCTCATGGAACATGCGCAGATCCACACCGATGCTCTCCGAGAACCGCTGCATCTCCTCGTCAGGACCACCCCCGAATCGACCGTCCCAGAGCGCCATTTCAGGACTTCTCAGTCGCTGCAGGATCTTTCAATTCGGGGTGCCCCACCTCTCGGCGTACCTCAGCTACCGTCTTGTAAGGCATTCCAAAGAGTTCCATGAAGCCCTTGGCCGTTTCACGATCAAAGGTGTCGCCCTCATGGTAGGTCGCGAGAGAGGGACTGTAGAGAGAGTAGGTCGAGCGCCTTCCCGTGATTCGGGCCAGACCCGCAGAAACACGGATACGAACCTCGCCGGATACGCTGCGCTGGCTTTCCTCGATGAAGGACTGCAAGCATTCTCGAAGCGGCCCAAACCAGAGCCCATCGTAGATGAGGTTGGCGAAATCCTGCGACACCTTGCGCTTGTAATTGAAGGTGGCCCGATCCAGACAGATTCGCTCCAGCTCCGTATGAGCCATGTGAAGCAGAGTCGCTGCAGGCGCCTCGTAAATCTCCCGACTCTTGAGACCCACGACTCGGTTCTCAACCATGTCGATCCGGCCCACACCAAAGTTGCCCGCCAATTCATTGAGGTACTCAATGATCTCCACTCCGGACATCGACCTTGAGTCGATGCTCACCGGGATGCCCTGCTCGAAGCCAATCACGAGTTCCACACTGCCCCGAGGAGCATGAGAGGGATCTTTGGTCATCCTCCACGCATCCACCGGTGGCTCACACCAAAGCTCCTCCATTTCGCCGCACTCAATCGCGCATCCCCAGAGGTTCTGGTCAATGGAGAAGGGCTTCTCTAAGGTCACCGGAAGAGGAATGTTTCTCTCCTGCGCATAGAGAACCTCAGCATCCCGAGTCACCAGCTCCCACTCGCGAAGAGGAGCAAGAATCTGCAACTGTGGTGCCAGGGATCGGATCGCCACCTCGAATCGAACTTGGTCGTTGCCTTTGGCGGTACAGCCGTGGGCGATCGCATCCGCACCCGTCTCCAAGGCAACCTCAACAAGGCGCTTGGCCAACAAGGGTCGACCCAGGGCGGTGTGGAGGGGGTACATGCCCTCATAGACCGCGGAAGCTCTCAGGGCAGGCCAAATGTATTCCTCTACAAATCGCTCGCTGAGATCGTCCACAAAAGCCTGAGAGGCACCTGTTCGGAGTGCCTTCTGACGAATGGCCTCGAGATCCTCTCCCTGACCGAGATCACCGGTGTAGGTCACAATCTCGGCGCCTCCGTAATTCTCGGTGAGCCATGGAATCATGACGGAGGTGTCGAGACCTCCAGAATATGCCGCTACGATTTTCATTTATGCATCCTCTCTGCTCTCCTGTCCGAGAGCTCGAATCTGGCTGGATAGTTCTTCAATTTTTGAAAGGTCGACAGGGGCCACAAACACGGTGTCGTCTCCGGCCACTGTCCCAAGGATTTTCTGATCGCCGTTGCCGTCCAAATAAGCCGCGACGCCCTCTGCGCGCCCGCTGAGCGTCCGAATCACGATGAGGGAGCCGTTGTGACGGACGCCTAAGATTTCCATGCCCACCACCCGTCGAAGGGCATCCATGTAGTCTGCACTCCGATCCAAGAGGTACACAGGGCCGTCACTGGTGTTTTTGCGGACCACTCCCAGATCACGAAGATCCCGCGAGAGGGTCGCTTGGGTACACTCCACCCCTTCCGACTGGAGAAGACCAACGAGCTCCTCTTGAGAACTCACCGCCCTCTCCTGCACAAGACGCTTGATCAACGAATGACGGAGATTACGTGACATCGGCGCCGCTTATACATCGAGGTGCATACTTATGCAACACCTTGCAATGGCCTATTTACAGCTCTCCAAGATAGCGCAGTTTGGTAGCCCATTCCTGATCGTCCGGGTCCACCTCTGAGGCGAGGAGATAATGCTCTCGAGCCCGCTCCGGGTCTCCAGAGGTGAGATAGGCATCCCCGAGATCCCCCAGCAGCTCGTCGTTGTTCGGATGCTGCTCAAGCTGTGCTTCCAGCACCTCTACGAGCGATGAACCCGTCAGGGCGCAGTACATGGTCGGCCACTCGGAATCAATCGGGTCCAGGGCCAGTGCACGCTCCAGCGCCTCCACACCTTGCTCCAAATTTCCCAAGGCTACATGCGCCTGCGCCACTTTCCCCCAGTACTCATCGTTGTCTGGCTCCTGGGCGACCAGCTGTTCATACTGTTGCAGCTGCTCTTCGGGTGAACCGAAGGACTCCCCCATTGAATCGCCATGTTCCATGCCCTCCATGCCCTCCATCCCCTCTGAGGATCCCAAAGGCGCTCCGCTGTCGCATTCTCCGACACGTTGAATCCATTCCGAATCACTCGGATCGAGGGCCAAAGCATTCCGATACTGAGAGCAGGCATCTTCCCGACGATCAAGACGTCCCAGTAGATCTCCATAGTCTCCGAGCCACTCGTCATTGTCTTGGTTGCGAACGGCGTTGGACTCGTAGAAGGCCACAACCTCCTCCGTAGAGCCCGACTCCGCAAGTTTCTGATGCCACTCCGAATCGGTCGGATCGAGGGTCATCGCATGGAGGTAGTAGGTCAGGGCTTTGGCGGTCTGGCCCTTCTCCGCAAAATGATCCCCGATGTCTCCCCAAATTTCATCGTCTGCAGGATTTTCGAGAGCCTTTCGTTCGATCTCCGAGACCCACTCGGACTCCGACAACTGCTCCATACCCTTGGCAGCCATTGCGTTGTCGGGATCCAAGCGAAGAGCCTCCGCGAATGCAGAAGAAGCCTTCTCATACTGGTTGTCGATCAAATACGCCGATCCGAGAGAAGCCCATGCATCCGATTCGGTTGGAGAGGCGAGCGCTGCTTTTTCCGCAGACACCAGTTCTGGGCTCACTCCGTTGGCATGGTGAACATGACAGCCGCCGAGAAGCGGCAAGGCCACAAGAAACTTTTGCATGGGAACTCTCCTTCGGGTTTAGCGTTCCCAACCTACACCAGTTTTCCGATCAAAAGCGCCACCGCATGTAAAGATCTGCCGAGCTCTCGCCCGCGTCGCCAGTCGACACTTCTGCCTGCAGACGACGCGACAGCAACCACTCCAAGGTCACCTCGGACTGGTTCTCATCCATCTCTGCAGTGTAGTCCTGAGAGAAGGTCACAAAAAGGTCGTCCCCCACGGACCAACCCAGACGAATGGCGCTGATTGCGTCTCCCGAGCTCTCCACCTCAACCCGGTCAACGACCCGGGACATCTGGAGGAAATTGGAAGCCTGACCGGCCATCACACCGATCGCTGCGCCGATCAGGTCCAAACCCGCCCCCCCCTCACTTTGCGTCATGCTGCTGGCGGGCACCCGAAAGAGGAGAATCGACGCCATATCGGTCTCACTCCACCCCTCCGAGCTCGAGAATGCGAGACCCATTTCCGCGGGGCGACCTCCAATGTCCACACGGATGTCTCCGTATTGTGACGATGAATAAACGGCGCTCAGGTCCAACTCTGGATTGGACAACGAGGCCCCAGAAAACACCAACGCTCCAGTCTCCACTCCGAAGTCCGTTCCAAAGACTTTGGCTTTTCCCTTGCGCACATCCACTTCCCCTTGAAGGAGCAAACCGTCTTCATCTCCAGTGGCTTTCAGGAGCCCCTCGAGCCGCCCTTCGAGCCCCACTGTAGACACCTTGCTCGCCACCTGACCGTATCCGGAGGAAAGGGGGATCTCCGCATCAATCCAGGTGTTCTGGCCCAAGTCGATGTCCATCGCGTAGTGCCATCGAGCCTCACTGGACGCCTCACCTTGAACGCGGTCCATGGTTTCAATTCTACGGTTGAGATGGATGGCAGGGTCCAGCATCAACGCATCCTCAGCAAGCCACTGACCGGGTGTCAGTTCATAGCGCCCCTCGTTGATGGCGACGTTCCCCCTCAACTCCATCTTCGAAGGGGTCCCTTCTGCCGATACCCCACCATCGACCCTGAGAATCCTGCCCGGCATGGCAGCCAGCCAAGCGTCTTGTGCTGTGAGCTCGAGAGAGGCTGCCGACTCGGGCTCGAACGGCCATACCACTGAGGCCGTGATTCTGCTGGTGTGCTCCCTCAAGCTCAAACCCTGTGACTCAATCGGCTCTGTCTTCATGGTGAGGCGAGGGATTCGAATCCCAGAACTGTCTACCGTTCCGGTGAACGACGCGGCTTGGATTGAAATCCCCTCGGGAAGCCAATCCAGACGACCCCGATCCAGCCCCAGCTTCAGTCTCGGCCGCGGATGGAGCAGACTGCCCTCCACCCCACCACTGATGCCCACCGAGCCCTGTGCAGAATCCATACTCGGAGTCCACGCCTCAAGGACAGCCAAGGGCACTGCCCCGTTGAGCGTGAGGGCCAAGCTCTCCTCTTTCAGCTTGTCTCTCAACAGCCGATCACTCTCGAGATCGACCCCCAAGGTTCCCTCCAAACGCAACTCCTCTTGACCGACTCGGCTGTAGGAAAACACCTCAAAGCCTTGATCACCCGGATTGATCGACACCATCGCAACTGGAATTTCCACGTCTCCCATGCGTCCCTGAGAGAGACTCAACCCCACACTCGCACGCGGGGAAGACGGCTTGCCCTCGACCAAAACTGATCCCGAGAGCAGTCCATCAAGCGGGATATCAAACGGCATGGCGGAACGTACGGTGGCCACCTCCATGTCTTTCGCTAAGATTCGAAGCTGTCCGCCCCTCCACCAATGATCCCAGAGGTGCAACTGCGGCTTGCTTTCGTTTCCAGAGAGCCAATCGATCACCTGCGGTACACCGGTCTGAAAGTTGCCCTTGGTGCGCAGGATAGGCCGCCCGGCCTGCCGGACTCCGCCCTCCACCGCCAGACTGTCTCCGAACTGCCTCATTCTGAGATCGCCACGGAAAAACTCTGGCCCTTCCAACAGCATCCATTCAAAACCCATTTCCGCATCAATGGAGGGCTTCAGAAGGGTGCCACTGATCGACAGTTGACTTGCAGTCCATCCTTTCGGAAGCTCAGGCAGACCTGGAACCACGTTTCGAAAGACCCGATTGTCCGAGGGCATCAGGAGAAGCTCGGCAGAGACTGGAGCGCTCCAATCCAGTCCCCCCACACCACCACCCAGTGGAAGCACCGCTTCGACGGTTGCCAGGGTTTTTTTTCCACGCCCGAGGGAAAATTCGAGTCCTTGCCCCTCGGCTTTTGGGGTGAACTCCACATCCATTCGTGCCCCCTGAAGGTGTCCAGGAATGAGCATTTTCCTCCCAGAGACTCGGCCGACCAACACCGGCAAATGGCCCTGTTTTTCCATCCGGACGTTTGCAGACACCTGACCGGAGTGGCCGGATTCACCGCGCACCGTGTCGAGGACCGAAAGCGGAAACTCGGAGGTCTCCACCTCGAACAGGAGCTCTTGATGCGACCGACGAAAGGCCAGCGCTATCTGTTTTCCAGAGGACGATTGGACCGCCAGTCTCGGGACCTCTTGACGCTCGGGGGAGAGCAACATCTCGACCGGTTCCTTGAGACTCCATGATTCGTCATCCAGCGAAACCATGAGCTCCGAAAGGGTCACTGCATCTCCCGACTGACGAAGAACTGCAGTCCAGGGGCTTTGGTTCTCATCTTCCATACCGAGGCGAACTGAGAGCGATTGCTCATACTCCACTGAGGCTTCTGCATGCGGCCAAGACAGATGCTTATAGCCTGTGTCTTGGAGATCAATACGCCCCCGGGCAACCGCTCCTTGGCCCTGAAATCCGGCCGAAACACTCGCGATTTCCACATCGAGGTGCTCGAGCGCCTCCGCCTCAACATCCGCTTCCCACTGCACCGACTCGCCTTCGCGAAAGTCCACTTGCCAGCCACCGAAAAAAGCCTCGAAGCTGGAGCTTTCGAGCTGTCCCCTTTGACCCTTGATGCCACCCTGAGCCCGGAGAGCCCCCTCGTGGTAGCTCACCTCAACAGGCCCCTCTACACTTCCAACAGCCAGCCCACCTGGAAAACCCATCCGGGCGCCGAGCACCTCCCCATCAAAGACCGCCTCCACTCCTTCACTCCAGGCCAGCGACAAGTCGCCGTGCGTCCGAAGCTGACCAAGGAGACCGGGGACCCCCATTTGCTCCAGCTTGCCGAGAAATGGAAGCGCAGCTGACACACGGCCTGTGAGACGGTCGAGCGCCACATCGCCCTCAAACTGCACGGTCCCCACGGGATGACTCAGTTCCGCAGTCACCTCTCTCGCCGCTGTTTCCGCCCAAACACCACTTGCCGAAAGCCCCTCACTGGCCTCCTCCCGAAATTCAACAGGTTCCAGTTCCAGTGCCCACTCCAGGGCCTACTGCAAGCCCAACAACGGAATCAACAACAAAACCTGCACCAAGTCCAAAACTAGTGCCTACAACAAGTCAGGCTCCAGAGCTTACAGCAAGTCCAACTCCGGGGCCAACTCCA
>JAYXVV010000034.1:0-3633 GCA_036021505.1 Myxococcota bacterium
CGCTCACGATGGCGTCGTAGCCATCGCCATTGGCCAGGTTCGGAAAGGTCTTGTTCCGGCCGTGACACGAACTCCCGCACTCTTTGACGATGAGACTCTCCACGTCATCTGCGTAGCTGATGTCGGCGTCCGTATCGGTGTCCGTGTCGGTGTCCGTATCGGTGTCCGTGTCGGTGTCCGTGTCGGTGTCCGTGTCGGTGTCCGTGTCGGTGTCGGTGTCGGTGTCGGTATCCGTGTCGGTGTCTGTGTCGGTGTCGGAGTCCGTATCCGTATCCGTGTCCGTGTCGGCCTCGCCCGTGTCCGACAAGCCCGTCTCAGCGAGCCCGGTGTCTCCGAGGTCGTCTTTGACGACCTCGCCTCCCGAGTTTCGGCAGCCAAGGACGCTGAGTGAGAGGAGGCTAAGGCAAGCAAGGCGAGTCGGGGTCATGAGTGCTCCAAGAAGATGGCTCGAGAGCACCAGTTTACATGGGTCGACGACGGGGACCCAAGTGGTTTTTCTGCCCGCGTTCTGATCCCGTCCTCACGGGGGCAAAGTGGCGGACGCCGCAAGGAAAGTTGAATAGGAGGTAGAGGCTTGAGGAGCACATCATGACCGAGAAGCTGCAGACGACCAAAGGCCTCTACGGCTTCCCTCTCATCAGTGGCCTGGTGTACCGATTCTCCACGATGACCGTCAAAATTATGATGCGCTTGCGCTGGAGGGGGCGCATCAATGGGCTCGAAAAGTTGCCCAAAGAAGAGCCTTTTCTTCTGCTGCCCAACCACACCAGCATGCTCGACCCCTTTTGGGCCGGCGCCGTCGTTCCTCGGGGCGTTCGGTCCATGGCAAGTGCAGGTCTTCTTCGCATCCCCGTTCTCGGTACCTACCTCCGCATGTGCGGGTGCTTCCCGAAAATGAAATACACCAAAGACCGGGAATCGATGCAGAACCTGCAGCGCTATTACGACCAAGGCTATGTGATCTTGTTGTTTCCGGAGGGCAATCGAAGCTGGAACGGGGAGACCCAGCCCATCGGCGAGGGAATCGGGCGTTTGATTAAGAGAATGGGCTGCAAGGTGGTGTATGCGCGACTCAACACGGCTTACTTGGTTCGACCACGCTGGGCGAAGTTCAGTCGCAATGTGCCCATTGAGATTGACTACGACGGTCCCCATTCCTACAGCGAAGATGCCACGGTAGAGGAGATCACTGCCGATGTTCAGAAGCACCTCACCGTGATCCCCCCGACCTCGCTGCCGGACAAGGTGAGTGGTCGAAAAATGGCGCATGGCCTCAACCAGTACCTCTGGGCCTGTCCCCACTGTTTCGCCATGGAGAGCCTGAAGCCGATGGCTCGCATCAAGTCGGAGGAGAGCGAAGCACTCCGCCAAGTCCGGGGCGATCGCATCAGCTGTTCGAGCTGCTCGTCGAGTTGGGTGCTGGACGTCTTTTGCAGGCTGCACTCCAATGACGAGGAGCCCATCAGCGTAGCGGATGCTTTTCGGAAGCTGGATGCTCACTTCGGAAAACCGCCCGTCGCTGATCCGGCTCACTTCGAGGCGACCGGTGAGGCCTTGGTGCTCGATGAAGCCGAGGTGCTGTTGATACCAAGAAAGGGCAAGCCGCAGTCTGTGGCGAGGGGAGTCTTGAAGTTGAGCAAAGACGGAATCCAGGTGGGTTCCACGGGGGTCGAGAGCTGGTTGATCTCTTGGGGCGAAATGAGAGGCATCTCGGTGGAGGTGGGCAACAAACTCCACTTCCGGCAAGAAGACCGCCTCTACCGTGTGCAGGCAGCGGGTCACAGTCCGCTGAAGTTGGACCATTTTTTCTGCCGTTGGTCTGAGAGCCACAGCCCCAAGGCCTGAGGTCCTCCATGCAGTGGTTAAGATCGGACGGGGGCTGTCCCTCGGGTTGGGGCCGTTTTTGGGTCGTTCTCGCCTTGGTTGCCGGGATGATTTCCTCGATCGAATGCATGGCGAAGCCCTTGATGGACGGCCCCTATGCCCGACTGAACGGTCTGATCGACGTCGGCCAGCCTCGAAGAGCTGCCCCGAGTTTTCGGCAGCATCTTGCGGCCAACGCAGACGATCATGAAGCGCGTGCAGGATTGGCTCGAGCGCTGTCTGCCATGAATCGCTGCGATGAGTCTCTTGTCCACCTTGAACGCCTTCGGGGCACGTCAGCCTTCAGCGCAAAGGTCGCCCATTCGGAAGCGATCTGCCACCTGCGAGGCGGGGAGCATTCCGAGGCGATTGCGGCGTGGGAGGAGGCGCTCTTGATGAATCCTCAACTGCTTCCAGCGCGGTATGAGTTGGCGCGTCTGCTGATTCGCGAAGGCTTTTATGCAGAGGCCACGGAACAGATCGAGGCCATCGAGGCGCAGAGCATCCGCAGCCACAGAAGCGATATTCTCAAGGTGGAGCTCGCTCTTCACCGAGGGGAGGGAGCCTGGGAAGCTTGGCACGACTTCAAAGAGGAGTTGGGCCCGAGGTCCTCGAGGCAAGCGGTTCAGCAAGTGCATTATCTGGAGGGCCACCTCTGGCTTCAAGAGGGAGATCCTGTAGAGGCTGAGGCTTGTTTTGGTCGGGCGGTCGAGGCGATGTCCGCACACGAAAACTCGGTGATTTACCGAGCAGAAGCATTGCGTCGTATGGGGCTTCCTGAGGAGGCTCGGGAGATTGTGTATCGTCGGGTACTCCGAGATTCTCCCTTTCTTGCCCCCATTCGTGCACGAGTTCTCGCCGATCTTGGGGACCTGTCTGCGGCACGGGCAGAACTGGCTGTTCGTGAGGATTTTCTCAGTTCTGAGGTGCTGGCTTCGCAGTGGTATCTGGCAAAAAAACAAGGAAGGCCTTCAGAGCATTGGAGAGACATGTGGGTTCTTCAGAATCATTGGGGCGCAACTGGGTTAGAGGCACTTCTTCCTCCGGAGTAGCGATGCTGGTTTTGAGTCTTCTCGGATGTTTCGGGTCTTCGTCACCTTCCGAGCCAGAAGTGGCAGTGGGTCCACGGCCTGATATTGTCCTCGTGACGCTGGATACGACTCGGGCCGATCGCTTGGGGTGCTATGGCTACGAGAAGGGCGACACTCCCGTACTCGACGCTCTCTGCAACACGGGGCGACGGTATGCTCGCGCCTACAGCCCGATTCCGCTGACCATCCCTTCCCATGCAGCCATGTTCACGGGCATTCAACCCGCGAGGCTTGGTATCCGCGACAATGGGGATGGCAAACTCGAAGAGGAGCACCTGACCTTAGCCGAGATTCTGAAAGCGGAGGGTTACCAAACAGCGGCTGCGGTCACTGCGTTCGTGACCACCCGAACCTGGGGTTTTGATCAGGGCTTTGATGCTTTTTTTGACACCATCGAGCGACGGCAGAAAGACAGTGTCTGGCAGGCTGAGAGGCGCGGTGGAGAGGCGTTGGAGGATCTGTTGGAGTGGGCTGAGGAGCGGGATCCAACTGTGCCGAGCTTCTCGTGGTTGCATCTCTACGATCCCCACTTCCCCTACGCTCCACCTGATGAGTACTGGGAGGATTGGAAAGAACGGCCCTATGACGGTGAATTGGCGTATGTCGATGATCTCATGGAGCGGTTGACACAGGAATTTGATCCCGCGAAAACTCTTTTTGTGGTCGTGTCGGATCACGG
>JAYXVV010000035.1:0-11656 GCA_036021505.1 Myxococcota bacterium
GACAAAAATACGCGGTTTTAAGGGAATAAACCCGTGGATAGCACTCTCGACTGGAGAGCAGTGCAGCATTCAGGAGGCATTTCATGTGCAAGTGGGCGACAAGTCTTGGCGCGTCAAGTTTTCGGCCAGCCATTGCCCAAAGGCGCAAACTACCAATTGGTACGAAACCCGCTTTCGTTTTGAAATGCCTCATTGAACATAACGTATGTTATCGGAACATTTGGATTTGGTAGGGCAAGTGGATATACTGCCGCTGCAATGCGTTTACTCCCCCTCAGTCTCGCTTTCTTTTCTTGTGTTGACGGGAGCACCGGGTTCTTTGTGGCTCAAAACAACTGGGCCATCGACTCCAATCAGGTGGAGTTCAACGGTGTCCCATGGGGTACCAACTCCTTCGAATCCCTGGTGCTGTACAACAACGGGACAAAGGAAGTGCTCGTCACCTTGACCTTGGCGGATGAATCGAGTTCAGCATTTCGGGTGATGCAGGATTCACTCTCCGTCCCACCGGATTCATCCGCTGTGGTCGACTTGGTGTTCTTTTCGAGTTCCTCGGACGTGGAGCACTCGGCGGTTCTTCGCGTCGACGAGGCACGAACCGGAGTCGCAGTGGACGTGGAGGTAAGAGCGAGTGTCAATGGGGACTGGGACAGTGATGGGCACGTGTCCGAAAACCTTGGCGGTGACGACTGCGATGACTCCGATTCGAAGGTGTCCCCCTCCTCGACAGAGATTTGGTACGACGGTGTGGACCAAGATTGCGACGGCGGGAGTGATTTTGACGCCGATGGAGATGGGTACGATCGCACGCCAGAGGGTGGCGACTGTGACGATGATAATGCGGAGGTTCATCCCGATGTTGTTGATGGGGCCGATGGGGCCGAAGGCGTGGATGACGACTGCGATGGCTTCGTGGACGAAGACTCGATTCAGCAAGGCGAGCTCCTGCTTACCGAGATTTTTGTCGGCCGAAACCCCGGGCCCAGCGGCTATTTGGAGGTTCGAAACGCCGGGGTTCGCACTGTGAATCTTCAAGGTTGGTCGGTGGAGGTCAACGGGACCGCCGTGGACCTGACCGAGTCAGGGGAACTGGGGCCCGGGGCGCTCCTTACCGTGTGTCGGGATTCGGGTTGGGCGCGGGAATGGACCTGCGCTGGGGATTGGGGCAGCGACTTTCCCCTGGGAACCGCTGGCGGGCGGGCGACGATCGTGTCCCCTGCCCTTGTCGTGGACCAGGTGGAGTGGAACGTGGACTGGAGCCTCACGGAGCTCGTCTCGCTTCAACGTTCAACGGACAGGCAGTCTGTGGAGGATTCCCGGGACCCGAGTGCCTGGTGTCCAAGCAGAGACCCCCTCACAAATGGCGGTTTTGGGTCCCCTGGCCTTCCAAACGCCGCTTGCGACGAGGACCCCTAAAAGAGGTCTCTCAAGAGTTCTTGTCGAACGTCTTCCTGAGGCACACGGGAGTCGCCAGAACGGAAGCACAGAAGATTGCCGCCATTGGTTACGACCAGGAGGCGGTCGCCATGCACCACGGGAGTGGCACTGATCCCGTCCAAGTTGTGGTTGGGACGATACGTCCAGGTCTGTCTTCCGGTTTGGGTATCAATCAGGTAGACGCCGCCGTCGCTGCTTGCGACGATCACACCGGCAGCCGTAACCACGGGTTTGGTCAGGGCTCCAGATGTTTCTGAATCCCAACTCCAAAGGATTTCGCCGGTGGACGTGTGGATCTTGCGAAGAACTCCATCACTCCCACCCAGAATCAGGTGATCGTTGTGCTGCGTGGCGGAAAATGCGGTCCCCACAGACAAACTCCAGCGGGGTGTCTGCGTTTCGAGGTCCATCGAGAGGTACGGCTGAGAGAAAGCCCCGACGAACACCTGGTCTTCCAAGACGGTAGGCTCGGCGATGAGGTCCGGGTACCGGCCCTCTCCAACAGCCTTCTGCCAGAGCACCTGGCCCGAGAGGTCGAGCGCGACCAGCTTGCCGTCGGAGAAACCTGCGAGAATGGTATCGCCGTCGACCAAAGCCGGCCTGGGGGCACCAAAAAGCGTCAGTTCGCTCTCTCGGCCAGCATCAGGTGGATGTTGGTAACGCCACTGGGTTTCCCCGCTCTCAGAAGCAATTGAAAACACCAGGTCGTCGACTGTGGCAACAAGAATGCCCTCTCCTGTGACTGTGGGAGAGGAGCTGATCGGAACGCCCCCAAAGTGCACCCAAAGGGCCTCACTCTGGCCCGGTGTGTACCGGTAGGTGTAGCCAGCGCTGTCTGAAAAAAGCAGGTCCCCGTTGAGGACCTCGGGGGCTGAGTAAACGGGTGCAGCTGCCGGGTACTCTCCGACAAGTCCTCCGTTCTTCAAGCTCAGTGCATACAGCGCATTTCCACCCGCTGTTCCCAGGTAGATCCGGTCCTCGAGAACGAGCGGCTGGGCCCTCTCAGTGTGGAAGACACCACCCACCTTTCCTCCTGGGAGGGATCTCTTCCATTCCAAAGAGGGGGCTTGGGAGAAATCACTGGCCGCTGCACTCTGAACGAGTCCCGTGGTCAGGGTCAATGCCATAAGCCGAAGGGCTGTCGTCATGGAGTACTTGCCGCGGAAATCTGTTCCCGTTCCCATTCCACCTCAGGACCTCTCATGTGGTCGGGGTAGCGGGCCTCGAGTTCGTCCAAAGCATTGCTGGCCTGCGTTGCATTGCCGCTGAAACGTGCTGCTCGCGCCAGGTTGATGAGAGCCGCCTCGCCGAAACTGTCTGTGTTGTCGGCAGCGATGGCCTGGTAATGCTCGATGGCAATGGGGCCATTTCCCGCTGTCAGGGCCAAGGCTGCAAGTCCATTTCGAGCGCCCACGGTGAAGAGTTCGTTGTCGGAGACTTCGAGCACTTTTTCGTACGCACCCTTGGCGGCCGACAGATCACCCGTACGCTTCCAGGTGTCCCCAGCTCGGAGCCAGGCCTCTGCTGCCGTCGGCCCGGAAAAGCCGCTCGCGAACTCTTCGAGTTTTCCCGCGATGGCAGTGAGTGTCTTCATGCGCGCTTCGTCATTGGGGTCATCCAGGCCCCAATCCCCCTGGAGCTGAAGCAGATTGACGGCTGGTAGTTTTCGATCCAGAGCCGCGAGTTTCTGGGATGCGTCCTGTTGTGCAGCTTCTTTCTTGCTTGTCCACAGTCCATACACGAGGACGATGGCGAGAAAAGCGATCAGTCCTGCGAGGCCTTTTTTCCAGTGCGCATAAAAGGCATCGGCAATTCGCATCTGGGTGCGAAACAACAGGTCGGACTCGCTGCTGTAGTCCGGGCCCTCTTGCGGGAGGTCATCGGTGAGAAGTTCGACGTCTTCGTTGGGGGGCTCGTTTGTGGACAAAGGTCTCTCCAGAAAAATGACGCAGTCTTCTAACGTCGAGGTGCTCGCCTGACCACTCCGCAGAACATCGCTAACGAGAGCGACTGTTGTGGCCTGTGTAGACCACTAAAAACCGAGTTGGAGTGAGCTCAAAAACTGCCCAATGACGGAGCTTGTATCCAAACCCCACGGCCTTGGACCGCGACATTCCCCTGACGAGGCGGCCGGCATGCGTCTCTTTCCCCGCGGTGACACGCACCGTCAAGGAGTCAAGCTTGGCTTGATGCAGTCGATGATCCAGATCCCGTAGTGCGGTTTCTGTCTCTTCAGAGCTCTCGTAGAGTCCTGGGCAGATGAGCCAGCCTCCTGGTGAATGCGAACGGGGAAGCCCCTGGGGTTTTCCTTCAGTCAACAACGGTGTGTGTGGACTTTCACCGAGTTCCACCGACAAGCTCTCCAGTTGTTTCCTCAAGCGATCAGGAATGGGCACGATTCACCACCGGTTTCGAAGCTCTCGCATCGCGAGAAACCGTGAGCGGAGTGTGCTCAGGTCGCGATCGGGAAAAGAGGTCTGGAGGGTTTTGACCACCACGGGGTTCTCGAGCCGGAAGAAGGGATTGCTCGCATGTTCGTCTTCGAGGGTACTCACCCTAATGGCTCCCGCATCGGCCTCCTTGTGGCGCCGAATGAGATCCGAGTTGCCGGGTTCCCTGTCGACTGCAAAAGCAAGGTTTCGTGCTCGGTAGTCATGGCCGGGCAGCAGGGCAACGTTTCCGGGTAGAGGCCAGATTCGATCCCGAAAGGTTTCGAAGAGAGCGTCGGGGTGGCCTCCGTTGTGGCAGTTTCCGGCTCCTGCATGAAACAGCGTGTCTCCGGATACCAAAAAGGGATTCTCTCCGCTGCTGAGAAGGCAGACATGACTCATGGTGTGACCGGGCGTGTCAATGACCTCCAAGTGGGAACTCCCGACCGTGAGGCCCTGCTCGAAGTCCAAGGGCAGCACATGGCCTTCCAGCTTCGCTACAGCAGCGGGATGAGCAAGAATTGGAGCGCCTGTGATCTCTTGGAGATCCACGTTTCCATGAATGTGGTCATGGTGAATGTGCGTGTTGAGAATGAAGGCGATCGTCCACCCTTGGGTCGTTGCATGGTCGACCAGAGGTTTGGCCTCCCAGGGATCGATCGCGACGGCCATTCCAGTCAACGGGCACGCCAAAAGGTAGTTGATGTTGCGAAACCGATTTCCGGTGTTGTGGGCGTAATAGAGCATCGGAGCCAACGTAGCCTGCTAAGGTGCTGTCGGTTAGTCCTGATGGTGTTCAGGAGGGCGCCGGCGTGCTCGATAGTCATGAGGGTACACAGGAACTTTTCAACCGCTGGAAGAAAGGGGATGCACAGGCCGGGCAGGATATGGCCCAGCGTTTTTCCGACTGGTACTTTGCAGTCAGTTCGGCTCGTTTCGGGGAGGTTCGAGCCCGACCCGCGCTTGAACGTGCCTGTCAGTTGTTTGCGCAAGGCATTGCCCAAGTCGAGAATGAAGGAGACTTGGAGGAATGGGCCCACAAGATTCTTGAGGATGAGCTTCAAGGTCTGGGAGATTTTGAGAGCACGGATGAAGCGAGTCGACTCACGGGGCAGCGGCTTCCCTCTCGTCTGATCAACCGTGCGGTTTCCGAGGCCCGGTGTCCCCTGCTCCCTTTGCTCGCCATGGCCTACGACCCCAATGTGAGCACAGAGGCTTTGGAGCAGGCCTGCCAGGATGCGGGTGGGTTTCCATTGGCCATTCTGAAGGCCCGCTACGAGTTGAAGGAGTGGCTTGCGACATACGAGTCGATTCCATTCCAAGTCCAGCCCAGCGCTCCCAATCTCGACTACTTGCCGCTTGCACTCTACGAGTCGGGGCGACTGGAGGAAAAGGAGGCCCGGGGATTCGAGCGTTGGCTCCTCAATGACACGACGCTGAGCAAGGACACTGCCGAGTTTTCAAGCTTTAGTTTGGCCTTGCATGGAAATGTTCTGGCAGCCTTGGTGCCCGACGAGGCCAATTCAACCGTTGCTAAAGGGCCTGCTCGCAGCGAAAGGGTTCAGTTGTCCTATCAAGTTCCGCAGGCTGATTCTTGGGCTCCTGAGCCTTGGATGATTGTCCTCGGTGCTTGCACCTTGGGAATCGTTGCCGCACTGCTCACTTTAGGCTGAGGACTGTTCCATGGAATCCGATGCCATGATTGACTTGCGGCTAAAGACGGCTCGATCTGCCTTTGATCAAAAGGATTTTTTGGGTGCGCTTATCGAGGCCGAGGAACTGCTCGACCATCATCCGGACCATCTCCTCGGGCTGATGATAGTTGGCGATTCTTCGCTGGAGCTTGGGGAAGCCATGGGGGCAGAGGCGGCATTCACCCGGGTTTTGGAGTTTCAGCCCGAGAGCACTGCGGCATTGTCTGGCCTTGCAATTTCCCGCTTTGAGTTGACCAATTTTGAAGGGGCAATCGACTCTGCGACCCAAGCCATCAGCCTGAAGGCAACCCATGCGGAGGCGTTTTACATTCGTGGTCTGGCCCACGAGTTTGCTGGGCGCACGGACGAGGCTGAGGGCGATTTCCAGACCGCTCAGGTGATGGCTCCCGATCACTACCCGCTACCCAAGGTCCCCGATTCCGAGGAATGGCCTGAAATTGTTGAGGCAGCGAAGTCGCTTTTGGACGAGGAAATCCAGGAATGGATTGATGGGATCGAACTTCGAGTGATTCCCATTCCAGCAGCTGAACGTCTGCGAGAGAGCACTCCCCCACTCTCACCATCCAGCCTGGCCCTCTTTTTTGGAGAACTTCCCAAGACCGATCAAGACCCCTGGGTGACCAAACCTGAGCGCATTGAACTCTACGCCCGCAACTTGGCGCGTGCCGCCATTCGGGATGGAGACTTCGTTGGCCCGGTGCGGGAGGGGCTTCGGCGAGAGGCGAGTGAATGGCTGGGCCTGAACCGCTGACGGCGATAGACCCGTTTCGGTCTTCTGGCCAGACGGATTATTCCCACTCGATTGTCGCGGGTGGTTTGCTTGAAATGTCGTAACAGACTCGATTGATTCCGCGGACCTCATTGATAATCCGTGTCGAGATTCGGCCCAGCAGGTCGTAGGGCATTGGGTACCAGTCTGCGGTCATCCCATCCCTTGAAGTCACTGCGCGGACCGCGCAGACATTCTCATAGGTTCTCTCATCGCCCATTACACCGACAGTCTTCACCGGCAGGAGCACAGCAAAGGCCTGCCAGATGGAGTCGTAGTGGCCGGCGTCCCGGATTTCATCGATGAAGATCGCGTCGGCTTCCCGAAGGAGGTCGCATCGGGTTTTGGTGATTTCGCCCAGAATTCGAACCGCAAGGCCAGGTCCCGGAAAAGGATGCCGGTACACCCGTGTATCGGAAAGCCCCAGCTCCTTCCCGAGCGCTCGGACCTCGTCCTTGAAGAGCTCCCGAAGAGGTTCGATGAGCTGAAACTGGAGGTCCTCTGGAAGGCCTCCCACATTGTGGTGAGACTTGATGGTCGCCGAGGGGCCCTTGAAGGATACGGATTCGATGACGTCGGGATACAGCGTCCCCTGAGCGAGCCATTTGATGTCTGAACCCAAGGCTCTCGCTTCCCGCTCGAAAACACGAATAAACGTCTCACCGATGATTTTTCTTTTCTTCTCGGGGTCCGTCACTCCTGCGAGATTCTTGAGAAAGTCCTCTTCCGCATCGGCTACAACCAGTTGGTACTCCGAAAATTCCGCTGCGACGCTTTCGCGTTCGTTTTTTCGAAGAAGTCCATTGTCAACGAATACGCAATGAAGTTGATCCCCGATCGCCTCGTGCAGGAGGGCTGCGACCACAGAAGAATCGACGCCTCCGGACAGGCCACAGATCACCTTATCCGAGCCGACTTGCTCTCGAATCGCCGCCACCTGCTCCTCGACAAAAGAACCCATGCTCCAGTCGCCGGTACACTGACAGACATGAAACAGAAAGTTTCGGAGGATGGTGGTGCCAAACTCCGTATGGGTGACCTCGGGGTGGAACTGGATCCCAAAGCGTTGTCCGTCGTTTCGCTCCATCACAGCGACAGGGCAATTGGCTTGAGCGGAGATTTGGTAGCCCTCTGGAGGCCGAGCGACATGGTCGCCGTGGCTCATCCAGATCGTGCTCTCTTTGGGGACCCCTTGCAAAAGACCCTCCTCTCGGTCCACCACAAGGGTCGCCTTGCCATACTCTCGATGGGTTCCCCGTTGAACGGCGCCGCCTCCGAGATGAGTGAGGAGCTGCATGCCGTAGCAGATTCCCAGAATGGGGACCGAGACGTTCAGCCATGCAGCATCAAATGGAGGTGCGGAATCCTCCAGTACGGAGTCCGGCCCGCCCGACAAGATCAGGCCCACCACATTGGGATTCAGAGCTTCTGGCGCCATCATGGTGCAAGGACGAATTTCGCAAAACACGCCCTGCTCACGAATCCGTCGGGCAATCAGCTGTGTGTACTGTGAACCGAAGTCCAGAATCAAAACGACCTGGTGGCCAGAATCAAGCGCCACGTCACTCATGGTGAAATCCTCAGTTGTTGGCTACGGCGCGGGAAAATTGTCCGCCTGTTAGCGCATCAAGCTCAGCAGTCAGTTCCATCAATCGGATCTCATCTTCCACCTGGGCGCGGAGATCCCCTGGAGGGCTCAGCAGCAGCTCCACCTGAAGTCGGCGTCGATCGAAGAAAATCTGGGTCACCTGGCGAAGCACTTTGTCCCGGAGCTTCACGACGTCTTGAGCCTCGGAGATCACGCGGATGCGCTCGGAGGACATCACCAGGTCGTCCAGCTTCCACTTCAGGGTCACTTGATAAACATTGTCCTTATCGGTGTCGGCATCTTCGATGAGTGCTTCTGCATTTCCGTCGTCATTGACTGCGTACTGGTATCCCTCATTGAGGCGATCGTAGTAGTAGTACCGCAGTTGGACTTCAGGGAGATACGCTGCATTCCGGGAGGCATCCAGCCAGCGCTCAACTTGTTCAGCATGAGTATGGCTGTAGTCCATGGCCAGTCGCTGAACATCGCGGATTCCCGGTTCGTGAGCAAAGGCCGCCATGACTTGGTCAACGGTTTTGTACTGTTCACTTCCCCGGCGAACGGAGAGTTCCACGGTGGTGTGCTGGCGAAGAGCACTGAGGCCCTCATCGCTTACCTCGGGAAGGATACGGAGCGCCTCCACGGATCCGATACGCCCTCTCTCGCTTCGTAGAGCCACGATCGATTCGGCCATACTCGCCGACACGCCGTCGATGCCTTGCAGCTGCGCAGCGCTAGCCTCATTGAGTGGAATCTCAGCTTGAGCGCTGAGGATACCGAGCAGTAATGCAGAAGTAAACACGAACACCTCCTGTGTTCATTCGCCCAGTTGAGCGATTGAAAATGAGCCATCGGTATACACGTCTAGCCATGCCGAGAGCTCCTGTAAATCAAGTTGATGAAGGGTGGCTGCACGCAGGTCTTGGTCCTCTCGAGGAGGAGCGATCTGCAGCAGCCGTTGTCTTGCAAAGTAGAGATCCGATACCCGGCGCCGAACCTCCATTCGGTAGTCCGTCGCATCGACCAAGAGTCGAGAGGTGGCCGTTTGGAGCGCCTCACGGCTGTCCCCGCTGTAGACCCGTCCTCCGAGCACATAAAAAAGATCTCCCAAGGGACGGATCTCACTTTCACCCGGATCCGATGAACCCGTGGAGCTTCCCCAGCGAAGGGTCAGCAGGACCCTCCAATCCTGATCGGTATCGGCAGAATTGGTGAGGTCAAAGTAGTCTGCTGCAAGCATGTTGCGTTGGACCAGTTGACCATCGAGACTCAGCTCCGGCAGAAGTCGTCGTGTGGCACTGAGTACGGTTTTCACACCATCTGTCCTCGGATCCATTCCGGGTCGAGTCAGAGCTCGAGACAGCAGCGGGTCGAGAGATGGTTGTGAGGGGGGCTCCTGCCGTCTCTCTTCATCCACGCCCTCTTCAAGACGAAAAAGGCCCGTTGGGCTGCCGAGAACCAAGCCGTCGGAGGTCGCGATGAGTCCGTTGACCTCGGGACTTTTGAGTCCTCGGGCCAATGGGCGCCAGGTGTAGCCGCCATCACCGCTTTCCCAGACGCCGCCCTCTCCTGCGGCAAGCACCTGGCCGGGTCGTGGGGTTACCAGCAGTTGGTTGACATTGAGGATGTTCTGGCGGGAGATGCGAAGAATTCGATTGCCGCTGGCCTCAAACCGCAGAATTTCAGACGAGCTTGCTACCCATCCTGCACCTGGCGTTGTGGGATCCAGGACCATCGCCTCTACGGCCCTGTCCGCGACACCGTTCGCGATGGCCGTCCAGTTTTCGCCGGTCTGAGAGCGGTACATCCCGCGTTCTGTTGCGAGAAGCCAGTAGGTTCCCGTCCAAAGTAAGTCCTTGCACTCGAGCCCAGAGAGGGCGTCGGTGGTCTCGATCCATGACTGACCCCGATCCAGAGAGTAGAGCAGTCCTTTTTCAGTTGCCCCGAGCAGGAGGCCACGCGAGGTGGCTCCTACTTTGTTGAAGGCGACCTCAGCATCCACTTGAACGAAGCTCAAGCCACCGTCGGCTGACCGCCAGAGCCCATCCTGACGAGAGAGCAGGAGAATTTCGGGAAGCTCTGGGTGAATCCAGATGCTCTTGGCAGAGTGGCGGCTGGCCATGTCCTCTTGGTCGATGAGGTCTTGGATTGCCAGTGTGTCCGTGCTCTCTTGAATTCGGCCAAGTTCGTCCAGGATCTCCTCGTCCAAGGCCTCCGGGTCCAACTCCTCTTCCAGTGCCTCTCCGAGAAAATCCTCAGCCAGGGATTCGGCCTCGAGCAGGATGGCCTCATCGGACTGGGCGTTATCGAGAACGCTTGCCCCTTCAAGGACACGTGTCCAAGACGCACCCTCATCCTCGCTTTTCCACACCCCTCCATTGAGATCGATCGCGAAAAGCAGACCCGTCGCTCCCCCCAGCCCTCCAAGGGCTCCAATCCCAACCCGGGGGCTTGAGTCAGCGTTCAGGGCTCGCCACGTCCAACCCTCGGCGAAGAGGGGCGTTGGCCGGATTTCTACCGCCTCCAAAACCTCGCCTGGGAGCATGTCTGCATCGGGTGTGCTTTGGGCCCACGCCTGAACGCTGCTGCCCAGCAAAGCAAGAACGATGGAGACGCGCATAAATAAAGCCCCGAGGAAGAGAGGAACTATCGGCAATGAAGCGCCGCAGCAAGGGAACTTGTTAGAGGAAGCCCATGCGGCAACTGTTCAAGGGCGCAACGGTTATTTCTTGTGCCGACCAAAGCCAGAATTCCCCAGCAGACATGCGTGTCCATGATGGACGCATTGTGGAAATTGGGCCGGAGCTTGCGGCGGATGGTGACGAGGTACAGGACCTGTCAGGTCGATGGGTTCTTTCGGGTTTCGTACAGTCACATGTGCACCTCTGTCAGACACTGTTTCGGGGCATGGCAGAAGACAGAGTGCTCTTGGATTGGCTTGGAGAGCGCATCTGGCCGTTGGAGGCGGCCCACGACGAAGAGAGCACGTACTGGAGTGCTCGACTCGGGATTGCGGAGATGCTCCTGTGTGGGACCACCGCGTTTTTGGACATGGGAAGCTTGAGACACACCTCATCGACATTCCTGGCCTGTGAGGAAGCCGGGGTACGCGCCACGAGTGGACGCTCGTTGATGGATCGAGAGAATCCTGCGGGGCTCCACGCCAGCCATGAGGAGAATCTTCGAGGGGCCTGTGATGAGGCCGACCGTTGGCACAACAAGGGCCGCTTGCGCTATGGGTTTGCCCCGCGATTTGTGCCTTCCTGCAGCGAGGGGCTCTTGAGAGAGACGCTCTCAGAGGCACGAAGACGCAAGGCGGTCATCCACACCCATGCGTCGGAAAACGTTGCCGAAATCCAGCTGGTCCGCGAACTGACGGGAAAAGACAACATTGTCTATTTTGGACAAATTGGCATGCTTGGACCCGATGTAGCGCTCGCCCACTGCATTCATCTCTCCGATCCCGAAATGCAGCTTTTGGCTGAGACGAGGACACGTGTGCTGCATTGTCCGAGTTCCAACATGAAGCTGGCCTCGGGCATTGCTCCAATTCCAGAATTGCTGGCACGCGGGGTCCACATCTCAGTGGGCGCGGACGGCGCCCCCTGCAACAATCGGCTCGACCCCTTTTCCGAGATGAGAAAAGTCGGTTTGCTGCAGGCGCTGCGACTGGGGCCCGGGCACTTGGACCCGTCAACCATCCTCCAGATGATGACCC
>JAYXVV010000036.1:0-21658 GCA_036021505.1 Myxococcota bacterium
CGCTCACGATGGCGTCGTAGCCATCGCCATTGGCCAGGTTCGGAAAGGTCTTGTTCCGGCCGTGACACGAACTCCCGCACTCTTTGACGATGAGACTCTCCACGTCATCTGCGTAGCTGATGTCGGCATCCGTATCGGTGTCCGTGTCGGTGTCCGTGTCGGTATCCGTATCGGTGTCCGTGTCGGTATCCGTGTCGGTGTCCGTGTCGGTATCCGTATCGGTGTCGGTGTCGGTGTCGGTGTCGGTGTCCGTGTCGGTGTCCGTGTCGGTGTCGCTATCCGTGTCCGTATCGGTGTCGGCAGCCGTATCGCTGGTGTCGACGGGTTCCTCATCTTTCGCGCAGCCACTCAAACCCAGCGCGAGTAGAGAGGCGCACAAAACGCCGCGTAGGGCGAGCGAGCGTGTCATGAATGACTCCTTGGTTTTGCGTCGCCGAAGTTTAGCGTGAGTTGTGGGATGTGTGCAATGAAGCCGCACTATTCCCTACAGCGGCTTCGATTTTTCCGACGGTGTGTTCGAGGTCGCTCGTTGATGTCCGGAGGTTCTTCAGGACCGTCTCGGCGTCCTCACGCGTGAACGGTTGGCCCTTGAGGTCTCGGGCCCGATCGGCGAGCTCTTGAGCTTGGGTCTCCAGTGCCTCAGCGGTTTCTGCAGCGGTCTGATAACTGTTCATGACCGTCTCTCCCGCGGGATCAGGAATGTCCAGCGCGGGAGGAGAGGTGCAGGCGATGAGGAGAACATGCAGAAGCATCTCCCCAAGGATACCCAAAAGAAGGAGGCGCGTGTGCGGATTGATCCCAAGAACCTGAGCAAGCGAAATGCCTACCGCTTGATGACATCGGTAATCGTGCCGAGGCCGATTGCCTGGGTAGGAACCAACGATTCTCAGGGCATTCCGAATCTCGCTCCATTTTCATTCTTCAATGGGGTTTCAACCCAGCCTCCGATTGTCTCCGTTTCAATCTCTCGGGGAAAAGGAGGGTGTCTCAAGGACACAGCGCAGAACATTCTTACCGGTGGGGATTTGTCGATTTCTGTCGTCACTCTCGGTGATCTGGAGGCCATGCATGCGAGCAGCGCCAACTATCCCTCCGAAGAGAGCGAGTTTGAGGCTCTGAACATCCCACTGGCTTGGTGTGAACAGGTCGCTGCACCGCGTCCAAAAGAGGCCGCGGTTGTGATGGAGTGCCAGCTCCACAAAGCCATTGATTTGGAGAGCACCCACCTCATCCTCGCGCGCGTGTTGGCCTACGAAGTGAGAGAAGACGTCCTTCTCGACGAAGCCATCGATCCTGCACTGCTTCAGCCGATAGGTCGCCTCGGAGGCAGCTATGCGGAACTGGGGCATGTTCACGAGCTTCCTCGCGCCAAGCGCAGAGATTAGGCGGCAGGCTGGCTTTTTGTGGCTTAGTCCATTAGCAGGCCGGCGGGTCCTTTGGAGGTTTCATGTCCCGCATTGCTGACGAACTCACCCAACTTGTTGCCGAATCACTCCGGTCCGTTGATGGATTGTCGGATGATCTGGTGGTGGAGACTGTCGTTCCGAGCAAAAACGCCCAGCATGGAGACTTCCAGTCCAACGCCTGCTTCCGCCTCGCGAAAGATCTTAAGACCAGCCCACGTTCCCTGGCAGAACAAGTGGTCGCGGGACTGCCGGCTCATGCTGGTGTCGAGCGTGTCGAGGTGGCAGGGCCGGGTTTTCTCAATTTCCACGTCACCGACACCTGGATCGGTGAGTCCCTCTCCGAACAAATGAACGATGCCCGCTTGGGACTCTTCCAGCGGAGCGGGTCGGTGGTGGTGGACTACTCCAGTCCGAATGTTGCGAAGCGCATGCATGTGGCCCACCTCCGGTCAACGGTCATCGGAAACGCGCTGGATCGCTGCCTGCGCTACGCCGGATACGATGTGATTGCAGACAACCACATTGGTGATTGGGGAACGCAGTTCGGAAAACTCATCATGGGCTGGCGACTCTGGGTCGACAAAGACGCCTTTGAGCGGGATCCCATTGGAGAGCTGCAGCGTATCTATGTTTTGTTTGCGCAGGAAGCGGAGTTGAGGCCAGAGCTCGAGGAGCAGGCGCGCGAGGAAACGGCCAAGCTCCAGGGGGGGGATCCGGAGAACCGCGCACTCTGGAACATGTTCATTGAAGTCTCGCTCAAGGAGTTCAATGGGCTCTACGAGCGTTTAGGCGTTCACTTTGATGTGACCCTCGGCGAGTCCTTCTACAACGAAAAACTGCAGCCGATGGTGGATGAGCTTCTCGCTTCTGGAGTGGCCAAGCACTCCGAGGGTGCCGTTGTTGTTCCGTTTGAGGAGTCGGATGGCAAGGGGCTCTCAGACACACCGATGCTCATTCGGAAGAAGGATGGGGCTGCGCTGTATGCTACGACGGATTTGGCTACTGTCCGGCATCGGCTCGACGAATGGAGTCCAGAGCACATTTTGTACGTGACGGATACCCGACAGCAGCTCCACTTCAAGCAGCTGTTCGCTTGCTGCAAGAAGCTCGGATGGTCGAACAGCAATCTTGTTCATGTTTGGTTTGGGTTGCTCTCGCTTCCCGACGGCGCCATGTCCACCCGCAAGGGCAATGTGATCAACCTGAAGGATCTTCTCGACGAAGCCGTTCGAAGGGCTCGCGCGGTGGTGGATGAGAAAAACCCCGAGCTCTCCGCTGAGGAGCGTGCTTCCATTGCCGAGGCAGTCGGTGTGGGTGCAGTACGCTATGCTGACCTCTCGCAGAATCCACAGTCGAAGGTCGTTTTTGACTGGGACAAGATGCTGGCGTTGGACGGCAACACAGCGCCGTACCTGCTCTACACTTACGCGCGCTGCCGCAGTCTCCAGCAAAAGGGAGGGATTGAGACTCCCGAGGTGAATGCCTTTGCCTACTCGAGTCGTGTCGAGCGCGAACTTGCACTGCAGTTGATGCGCTTTCCGGAGGCGGTCAACGGTGTCCTGAAGTCCTACCGTCCAAACTTGTTGTGCGACTACCTTTTCGGCCTCGGAACCCTCTTCAATCGCTTCTACTACGAGCACCCTGTTCTGAAGGCGGAGGGGGAGGAGAAGGCTGCTCGATTGGCTCTTGTCGAGTCAACAGCGCGGGTGCTGGAGGCGGGCTTGCAGTTGCTCGGTATTCGACCCCTGGAAAGAATGTAGAGGGGGCGTTTTCTCGCCTTTCTTTGAGGCCTCGCTTGGTCTATGATGTCCCCCTGAAGTAGGGGTCATGTCGGTAGGTGTTGGTCAACAAGGTGGCGAGGAGGAGAAGTTCCCGGAAACTCTTGGGCGCTACCGCTTGGTCCGGCGGATCTCGACAGGCGGAATGGCGCAGGTTTTCGAGGCTCGTAGAGAGAGCCTGGCCGGGGTCGCTCCTCGTGTCGCGATCAAGGTGATCCTCCCTGAGCATGCACAGGACATGAACTTTCAGCGGCTCTTTGTCAATGAGGCTCGAATCGGGTCGCAGCTGCAGCACCCCAATTTGGTTCAGATTCAGGATTTTGACCGCGAAAAAGAACGGTACTACCTGGTCATGGAGTACGTCGAAGGGCCTACACTGCGGCGTGTTCTCTCGCTGTGCAAGCGCAGTGGTTTGGACATTCCGCTGACGGTGATTGCGGAGGTCGGTCGACAGATGTGCGAGGGGCTTCACTATGCGCACACTGCGGTCGACGAGGAGGGAAATCCCCGGCACCTGGTGCATCGAGACATCAAACCGGGCAACATCATCCTCAACCCTCAAGGTGTGGTCAAGGTCCTTGATTTTGGAATTTCGAAGGCACTCAGTGGGAAGGAATCCGCCGACGGCGTGAAGGGAACCTGGGGGTACATGAGCCCCGAGCAGGCCCGTGCTGCTCCAGTGGCTGGTGCCGCTGATCAATGGGGAGTGGCCGCCGTTCTGTTTGAGTTGGCCTGCTTGCACCGCATCTTCGCAGACCGCGACACGCAGATCATACGAGAGCGAATGGAGCGAGACGACGGCGCGCGTCAAGCCACCACCTTGTCTGGACCCTACCGGGATCTGGGGCCGATCTTGGTTCGTGCTCTCCAGCGTGACCCGATGGCGCGCTATTCCTCCGCCCTGCATTTTGCCCGGGCTCTCGCGGAGTTGGTGCCAGACCCGATCGTCACCCGTGAAACGCTCATTGATTTCCAGAAGAAGATCTCAACATTGGATGCCACCCGACTGCAGGGCGGTGATTTGGCTCGCTCGCTTTCTACGCTCTCCAAGGCGGCCAGCAACAAGTCCTACCAGTCGGGCATTCCTGTCTCTGTGGGCAATGCTTATCGACCCATGTCCCCGGCCGAGATTCGCCCCGAGAAAAAATCCCCTGGGAGGAAGCGCGGCGCTGCTGGAGAAGGACCCGGTACGGTCTACCTCGCCTTTGTGGGCGTTGCGCTCTGTGTACTGATTTTTACCGTGCTCCAGATTGTCTCATGAGGAGGGGAACAACCCGAGGTCCTCGTCCAACCAGATGCCACCAATTTTGAGGCGGAAACCCTGGCCCCCGCGCCGGAGGAAATCTTTGAGGGGCTCGAGGAACAATTCCCGCAGCCGCTGGCGCAGCCGCCGGCACAGCCGCAGCAGGGGGTCAACGTGCCCGATCCCGTGTCGGTTGTGCCAATCAGCTCGCCTCCTGAACCTCCGGCAGCCCCTGTCGTTCGGCCTCGAGGATCGGATCCCGTCGCTCCCGTTGTCGCCGTGCCCGAGCCAGTGGTTGAATCCGCTCCGGAGCCTCCAGTTGCAGAGGCAAGCGGTCAGATCAACATTTCCTCGTGGCCCAAATCTCGCGTCTTTGTCAACGATGTCTACATACAGGATTCTCCGCTCAGCAGGCATCAACTCCCTCCTGGTGAGCATGTGATCCGACTCCAGGCGGAGGATGGTCGATTGCATCAGTTCTCGGTGGATGTTTTTGAAGACAGCCAGATATCCAAAATCTGGCACTTTGATTCAAGCTCGTGGCTCGAGTAGTCCTTCTGTTTCTGTGTGCGGTGTTGGGAGCCTTTCCAACGCAAGCGGAAGCTGCCGGCGGAACCTTGGTCGTCCTGCCCGAGGGAACGCCGGATGAGGGCCTTCAGAGAGAAATCGCCGAGGCTCTGGCGGGGCAGGGCATCTCTGTAGAGGAGTTCACAACCATCTCCCGTTTGGCACGACGTCTCCAGTTGGTGCCTGTGCAACCGAATGTGTTGCGCGCCGCATGCTTAGAGCGCATCGAAATGAGTTCGTGGCAGCGGGATGCAAGACGTGTGGAGATGCTGGTTCAGACCTTTCGAGGTCGTCAGGCACTGGATTTGATGGAACGACTCGAGGACCAGCTGGTGTGTCTCGATGGTGTGGTTTCTCGTCGTGCCCTCCGAGAACTCGCCGTGCATCGGATTCTGGCGATGTCTCTGGATGGCGCCGGTCTTCTGGAGTTGGAAGACGCCGTCGAACACCTCCGGTCTCTTGGAGACGATCTTGTGGCTCCGACAGGTCTGCCGTCAGAGATTCAATCCCTCATAATGGAGGCAAAATCCCGCCGAGAACCCCTTCGTGTATTTGGGGGGGGGCCGGGCTTTGAGGTGTTCGTCGATGGGGAGAGCTTGCTTTCAGGAGCTGTCCTCCGGGGAGCGGGGAAACATCTTGTACAACTGGTGGATGCGCGTACCGGGCAGGTGAGCACGGCCCAATGGGTTTCCTTGAACCAAGGGCCCGTGTTGATCTGGGGGGGCGAGGCCTCGCGGTCTTCTCTCCGAGAGGTTTTTCGTTCTCTTGCAGATGAGGGAACCTCCAGCCAGCTTCTGCGCTCTCTGTCGGTTGTTCTGAGAAACACCCTCCTCGTCGCTGATTTGAGCTTTCGGGGATTTCGAATCTTGCATGTTGATGGTCGCATGTTGGTCGACTCTTCCGAGCGACCCTCCGAGCGTCGCGCGTCCCGGCCCGAGGCTCGTCGACTGCCGGAGGCAGGGAAGCCCCAAAGTCAGGCGCAGCCGGTGCGAACGAGTGTTCAGCGCTCTCAGGTTGATCGTCGTCTTGTTGGAGGGGCAGGAGTGTCTGCCCATTTTCTGGCTGTGCAGGGAGTTTCAGCCTCGGAGACAGGACTTGTGGTTTGGGGCAGGTTCTGGAGTTCAGGCAACTGGGGCGGTAAGCTGTCACTCGGATTGACCCAGCAGCCGAAGTTGTTGGAGCCAGCCGACGAGAATTTTTACGATTTGCAGCTGCATGCCCCGCTTCGGCTCGGAGGGGCGTGGAGTCCCAAAGTCAACCCCCTCCAGCCGGATGTCTCGATTCACTTGCTTGCGAAGTTGGGGCATTCGGGTCCTGATCGTTTGGGTGCAGGCTTTGTGGTCGGCGTGTTGGCGCCGGTCTGGGGGCTCAGTGGACTCAGAATGCAGGCGCACTCCGAGTTCGGGGGACAGTGGTGGTCGTCGGGCATTACAGTGGGGGGAGAATGGTCGATCGGGGTCGAGAACTGAGCTAGAGGGTCGTCATGTCCACCAACATTCTCTTTGTATGCACGGGCAACATTTGCCGTTCCCCGCTTGCGGAGGTCATTGCTCGGGCCTACGCCGATGAACGTGGCCGCCTGGTGTCGGTCGCCTCAGCCTCAGTCTTGGGCCTGGACGGTCCTCCGGCTCACAAGCATTCGATCAAGGTCGCGAGTGAGATCGGGCTCAATCTTCATGATCATCGGGCCCAGCCTGTCACCGAAGAACTGATTGACTGGGCAGACTACATCTTGGGCATGGAGATCCAGCATGCCGCGAAACTTCGGGGCACATTCCCCCAGGCCGATGAAAAAATAATGCTCCTCGGCAACTTCGGGGGAGTGCACGAAATTGCGGACCCCTTGGGCAAGTGGCGTCCTCGTTTTCGGTCTTGTCGGGACCTCATTCAAGATTGTGTGCATACCTTCATCGACCGGCTCCCAAAGGAGCGTTAGACAAAAGCCATTGGAGGACACCATGTCATTTTTCTCGCGAATTTCTAATGAAGCCCCAGACAGCCCAGCCCCACCCGTCTCCGAACTGGTTGAAGGCACCGGGCAGTTGATGTGTCGATTCAAGACGAGCATGGGTGACATGGTCGCTGAACTTTACGAAGACAAGGCTCCCCGGACGGTGGCGAACTTCGTGGCCCTCGCCACCGGTGGCGTGGAGTGGACCACGCCCTCCGGCGACAAGTCCTCAGATCCGCTCTACAGCGGCACCGTCTTTCACCGAGTGATTCAAAACTTCATGCTTCAAGGTGGAGACCCCACCGGTACGGGGCGTGGGGGTCCAGGTTGGCGTTTCAAGGATGAGTTCACCCCGGAGCTTCGCCACACTGGAAAAGGCATTCTCTCGATGGCCAATGCCGGACCCAACACCAACGGCTCCCAGTTTTTCATCTGTCAGGTACCCACGCCCCATCTCGACGGTCGGCACACGGTCTTTGGCCGGGTGTTGGAAGGCTTGGACGTGATTGACGCTATCGCTGGCGTACCCAAGGGCCCAATGGACCGTCCCTCGGAGGACGTCGTGCTCAACGAGGTGGAAGTCTACCGCGCCTAACGGAGACTCTCTGCTGTGCTTGTTCTGACCCTCAGTCTCTTTCTTCAGGGAGAGGCTACAGCAGGTCGCGCCCCAGACAGGGACGCGGCTGAGGATCTTGTAGACCAGTTGATCGATCGGGTTTTGGTCGGGGACCTTTCTGAGTCATGGGCGAATCGCCACCTCCACGCATGGCTTCCCTACTCAGAAACCGGAGAGGAACAGACCCAAGCTGAGCGGGCCAGTCTTCTTCGACGCTTGGCGCCAGGGGGCGATCTCTACAAGGGTTTGGTTCGCTCTCCGACCATTTACGGAAGCGTGGAGGGGCCCGACTACGTCCGAGTGGTCTTGGAGGGAGGCGAATGGTTGACCGTTGTCGTGGACGCCCCAAACGGACGGCCGCAGGTACGGGCCTTTGAAACCAGTACCTGTGGACTTTGTCGGGAGCCAGAGCGCTACCTGCGAGATTTGGTTGCTGAGGTACAGTCCACGGGAGACGCTTCTCACCGTCTTCTGCCGGGCATTGAACTGCTCACCAATTCCGTCCATCCGGACAACGAGTGGAAGCGAGAGCGGTGGGTGTGGGCCTATGTGAATCGTGCCGCTGGCTCAGGATACACCACAGGTGTGCTGCGTAACGCCTCCGTCCTCGACAGCGCGGGTCGAATGGTGACCTTGGCGCTTCAGACGGGGGAGGAAACTTGGCCGCTGGTCTACCTCAAGAAGAGGTGGTGGGTGGATTATGCTGGGCTGCCGGAAAACAGTGTGCTTCGGATGGATGAATCGGAATCCGAATCTTGGACGGCAGCCAGTACAGTCCGAGCGGCTCGATTGTCCAGCTGGCGGCCAGACTGGCGTGAGCAGGAAGGGGTTGTTCAGGTCAGTGACGGAGCCCTTTTCTTTGTGTACCGCGATATCCAGGAGGATTTGCTGCTGTACGATCAGGACATGGGTCGTCGTTGGGCAATGTGGGCTGTTGTGGATGAACGTGAAGGCCGTGTTCTCACCAAAATGGATGCACCTCGGCTGCCGCGACGCATGTTCGTGGACACCATGGGCTGGCCGGAGCTTTTTCGCTTTTCGCTTGCGCCCGACGGGCAACATCTTGCTGTTGCCGCGCACAACCGGCTTTGGGTTTTTGACTTGGCATCTGCTGAGGTACGTCTGGAACTGAAGGACCTTTCTGGGGCCGGCGGGCTGGCTTTTTCTCCTGATGGTGGACAGCTGGCTGTTTTGGATCGAGCATTCGGTGGTCTTCGTTTTTTCGAAACCCGGCAGTTTTCGGAGAGGTCACGGTCGCGAGCCCCTGCTGAGGCCCTCCAGATCCAATGGACAGCCGAGGGGCTGTGGTTTCTGACGGCCGATGCTCTCTCCCTTCGGGTAGACGATGGCGGAGAAGAGGTGTGGTCTCAAGAGTTGGCCTGTGGAGAAAACGCCCAGATGTCGCATGTCGCGGCCCTCGCGGAAACCTGGGTGTACTGTCCAGGCCGAGGTTCGGGGGTGCTTCGGGTTCCACATCATGCACCCAATGACGGGGAACGAATTCCAATCCACGGGTCAAGAAAACCGGGTGCATTTGCCATCAGTGGAGACGGTCGATGGCTGCTTGTACCCGCGAAAACGACTCAGGCAGAAGGCATGTGCCTGATGGATCTCTCTCGTTCAAAGTCGACACCGTTCTGCTTCTCGACTCTGCCGCTCAGGAATGCGTCCTTTGATGCGGAGGGCCGCATGTTGACCGGAATCGATCAACGTGGCCGCACTTGGCGCTGGCAGACCTCAACCCTCACGGGTGGAGAAGGCCATTGACCAAGTGAGAGCCCCACGGGGAAGGTGTCTTGGTGTCGGTTCAGTCGCAGGTCGATGCGTAGGGATAGCTGACCGTGACCCGGGTGCCGGGTCCAGGGACCTCCGTCCCGTGAAACACGATCGCGTTGTCTTGGACAGAATAGGTGTAGCCGTTGATGCCGCTGTAGTTCACTTGAACACCGTCAATCTCAACCACCATCTGTGCGATGTTGGATGGCTCCTCCGTGAGTTCGAAGGTGTCTGTCATTCCCGCTGCATTCAATGAGAGGTAGGAGAGAACCTGCGCGAAGTCACTGGTGCAGATGGCTTGGAGTGCGCCGTTGGTGCTGTCCACCACGTCGACGTACTTCTTGGCTCCGATCGCAGTGATGGGGCCTCCTGAACTCCAGTTGGTAAAGTCACTGCAGCCATCTCGGCCGCCGCAGACGGCAGAGAAGCTGACCTTCGAGGGATCGCTTTTCAAGCCCTTGAACCAGCTGATGAAGTCATTCGAGCTGATGGAGGAGTAATCGTCCTCATCGGTGACCACGATGGCGGCCAGCGCGGCATCCTCGCGGAGAAAACCCGCGTTGTAGCCGGACACGAGGGGCTCGGAGAGGGCAGCTTTTGCGGCACCCAATCCTCGTTCATCCGCCGAACCGTTGGCGCCTTGGGAGACCATGTCCAAGAACAGCTGCTTGGGGTTGCTGTGTGCGGAGTCGATAACAAGCTCCGTACCCTGGAACTTGCCTTGGTGAGCAGGGTCGTCCATGTCCGTGGTCACGGCGGCCATGCGGAAGTCGAGTCCGACCTGAAGGAAGCCGTCCATGAAGCTGTCAAAGTTCTGCTCAACAGCCTTGATTGCGCTGCTCATGGAGCCGGAGTTGTCCACAATCCAAAGGATATCGACCAGCTCGTAGGGGTCTTGATTGAACGATTCCTCGTAGATGGCGTCCTCACCGCCTTTGCCTTCTACATCGACCCCCAAGGTGCCCTCGTTGGGGTCGTTGGACTCAATGATGATCTCTGCATTGAATGTGGTCCAAGCGCTCGCTGTGAAATCCACGGCGATGGTGTACTCCTCAAGGGGAGCAAGCGTCTGGAGAGAGGACTGGAGTCCGAAGTTGGTGCTGGCAGAACCGCCCAGGTAGATGTCGCTGATGACCAAGTCATCGACACCCACGTTTCGGATGGTGATCTCTTGTTGGTCGGAGAGGCAGTCCTTAGGAAGAGTTCCGAAGTTGAGACTCGCTGGACTTACTTCGATGTCCGGCCAGTCGCCTTCGGGTTCCCCGGTGTCGATTTCTGTCTTGCCTTTCACGTCATCAGGACGCACAAGATCGTAGTCGCTGCAGCCAGCGAAGAGGATTGCGAGAGACAGAACAGACACAGATTTTCGCATTGGTTTTCCTTGTTGAACGATGGCTTATAGCCGTACTTTTCGGCACTTACCAGCCTAACGGTAGAATTCCTACATCAGTGTTCACGATTTGCTGACGGGAGAGGGGGCGTTCAGTGACCAGATGGAATAGGTAGGCATCTCGCCGGTTGTAAGACTTTGGAGTCCCTTCTCATGAACAGTTCTTGGCTTAGCCTGCTCCTTTCCCTCCCCCTTGGAAGCTACCCAGCCAACAACCTCGAGGGCGCTGAGTGGCGCGTTCTCACCGACGGCAGCACCCATGTGGCCTGCAGCAAGCAGCCGGACATCACCTGGTGCCGGTCTACTGCCGTGATCAACGGTTCCAAAGACAAGCTGGCGGGGATTCTCAAAGATTTCGAGAACTACCCTCAGATCTTCAAGCGGGTTTACAAAACCAAGGTCCTCGAGCCCAATGTGGTTCATGTTCTTCTCGACATGCCCTTTCCCCTGAAGCTGAGGGACTACATCGCCCAGTTTGAAGAGACGGAGGAGGGGGACCACCTGGTGTTCACCTTCAACTCTGTGGATCACGCCGAGGCGGCCCTGCCCTCTGGGGACTCTGTGCGACTCCCTCGGGCAGCTGGACAGTGGCGTTTAGAGCCTGTCTCCGGGACTCAGACCCGTGTCACCTACACGTGGAATGGCGAGCTTCTGGGCAACATTGCAACGTTCCAGCTTCCAACCGCCTGGAAAACGCAAGGCACCGAGGTCATGGAATGGCTTGAGGAGGCCGTGGAGGAGTAGCCGCAGACGGGCCCAAGGGTCTTCGAGGTCGTTGAACCGTGTTTAGGCGGCCCAGAGCCGTCGCCTTCGTTTGCGGGTTTCCTCGGTCCTCGAGGCCATCGAGCGCTGGCGAAAAGCGGCCGGATCTGTTGGTTGAGTTGAGAGGATGACCAACAAATCGACTTGGCCCAACTTAGGGTCGCGGGCGTCTTGTGTCGAACGAGGTGGTTTGCAAATCCCCGAGACCCGTAGCCGTAACAGATGGGCGTCGGAGAGCCCAAGCCCCACACCGCCTGGGCTCCCATCCGGACCACACTGCTGCGCGGTTGAGTGATGTGGATTAGGTATGCTCCATCCACAGAGGAGTTGCAATGAGTGAAATTGATGCCTTGGTTGAAGCCGTTGCGGAGCGAGTCCGTCAACGGATGCAGCAGGAAGAAGTTCCTCCAGTGGAGACCGTGAGAGGCACCTGGTACGACGTCAGTGCGCTCAACATCTGGCTGAAAAACGGCGTAGAGCGGTTTGGCACGGACGGGTCGACTGCGGGACAGTCGGTCGGGAAGGTGGGGCGAGCGATCGACCACACCATGTTGAAACCGACGGCGACTCGTGAGGACATTGTGCGTGTCTGCAACGAGGCGCTTCAGCACAATTTTGCGAGCGTGTGCATCAACACCACATGGCTGCCGCTGGCGGCGGAACTTCTAAAGGGCTCACAGGTGATGCCAATCTGCGTGGTCGGTTTCCCGCTCGGGGCAGCGCTGACCTCAGCGAAGGTGGGAGAAACTCGGGACGCAATCCGATTGGGTGCTGCTGAGATCGACATGGTCATCAACATTGGGGCACTCAAAAGCAATGACTATGATCTGGTGCTCGAGGACATTCGGCAGGTCGTTCAGGCTGCTCAGGGCCGACCTGTGAAGGTCATCTTGGAAACATCGATGCTCAATCGTGAAGAGAAGATTGCCGGCTGCGCCCTCTCCAAGGCTGCGGGTGCGGCCTTCGTGAAGACCAGCACGGGCTTTGGCGGCGGAGGAGCGACAGTGGAGGACGTCCGACTCATGCGACAGGTTGTGGGTCCGGAGTTGGGTGTCAAGGCCTCGGGTGGCGTTCGAAGTCTGGAAGACGCCAAGGCGATGATGGCCGCAGGAGCCAATCGTTTGGGTGCGTCGGCGAGTGTAGCGATTGTCTCCGGCGGTCGCGGTACAGGCAGCTACTGAGTTGTGATTTCCCGGGAGGGCCTTTGATTCAGCGCTGGTTGGAAGAGCGACGTGAGGGGATAGAGCAGTCCGCCGAGGCCATCACGGCTTTTGTGGAGGGCGTGGTGTCCGGCGAGATCACCCGGGCCCAAACCGCCGCTTGGTTGGCGTTCGTCTACCATCAGGGGATGACCGACCGGGAGACGGTTGCCTTCACCCGAGCCATGACGCACTCCGGAGACCTCTTGAACTGGGAGGGACTCAGCGGTCCCTTCATCGACAAACACTCGACAGGAGGGGTGGGAGACAAGGTGTCACTTGTGCTTGCCCCGGTCTGGGCTGTGATGGGGTTCAAGGTTCCGATGATCTCAGGCAGGGGACTCGGAATCACAGGCGGTACACTCGACAAGCTGGAGTCGATTGAGGGGTACCGGACCGACCTGAGTCCGACCGAACTCCGGGTGGTCTTGGAGGAGGTGGGCTGTTTCATTAGCGGCCAGACCGGCCAGCTTGCGCCAGCGGATCGCACGCTCTACGCACTCCGAAATGAGACGGGTACAGTGCCCTCGATTCCGCTGATCACCGGCTCGATTCTGTCCAAGAAACTCGCAGAAGGGCTGGACAAGCTGGTCTTGGATGTCAAATGCGGCTCAGGTGCCTTCATGAAAACTCGCTCCGACGCCGAAGCCCTCGCCAGCTCGCTGGTTCGGGTCGGAACCCTTGCGGGCGTCGAGGTGGAGGCCCACATTTCCGATATGTTCCAGCCCCGGGGAACGGCTGTGGGCAATGCGCTCGAGGTTGAAGAAAGCATCGCCTGCCTGCAGGGCGGAGGGCCCCAGTCGCTGCGCAGTTTGGTCTGCAGTCTGTCAGGGGATCCGGAGTCAGCCGCTGAAGCTCTCGACAGCGGGCGAGCGTACGAGGTCTTTTGCAGGATGGTGGCGGCACAGGGTGGGGACCTCGATGCGCCTCTGAGGGGCGGTGCCTGCAAGCGATGGGTTCTCGAGTCTCCGCGGTCGGGGACGGTGAGACGTTGTGATGCGCTTGGGGTGGGTGAAGCTTCTTTCACCCTGGGGGCAGGAAGGCCCCGCGCAGTTGACCCCGTGCACCACGGAGTGGGGGTTCTCGTGCACCATCATGTGGGCGATAAGGTCTCAGCGGGTGAGCCTCTCGCTACTCTGGTACACGTCGAGCGAGGATTCGAGCAGGCTCGACGGCTAATTGAAAACGCCTTTGCTGTGGAGGACTGATGCCAGCACTGTCCTTTGGATTTCAGAACCTGATTTCGATCTTCGGTATTGGAGTCATCATTGGTATCGCCTGGCTCTTCTCGCGTGATCGGGACGCCATCAACTGGAAGACTGTCCGCTGGGGCCTTAGCCTCCAGTTCTTTTTTGCGGTCTTGATCCTTGGAACAGGCTTGGGCGAGGGATTCTTTGCTGCGACGGATGCAGCATTCACCCGTCTGATGAGTTTTGCAGAACAAGGCATGGACTTCGTCTTTCAGCCGACGGCTCCTTACATGGAGCAGGTGGGTGCCTTCGGGGCCTCGGGTGTGGAGTTTCAAGAAAGCGTTGGTTTCCCTCGAGGAAGAGAGGAAGCCATTGAGCTTGGACGAGCGGCTCCGAGCATCAAGACATTCGCATTCTGGGTATTGCCCACCATCATCTTTTTCTCGGCACTCATGAGCGTGATGTATTTCCTGGGGATCATGGGGAAGATCGTCAATTTCTTTGGTCGAATCATGCACAAAACCATGGGCACCTCAGGCGCGGAGTCCCTCTCGGCTGCTTCCAACATTTTCGTAGGCCAGACGGAAGCTCCCCTTGTGGTCAAACCCTTTGTGAAGGAGATGACTCGGTCCGAGTTGCATGCTGTGATGACAGGAGGATTTGCCACGATCGCCGGTGGCGTCATGGCCATGTACGTTCTCTTTTTGCAGAACTCGATTCCTGGGATTGCAGGGCACCTTGTGGTGGCATCCGTGCTCTCGGCTCCAGCAGCCTTGGCGATTGCTAAGATTCTCTATCCGGAGGACGGTAAACCGGTGACCGGTGGTGGTGCCCACATCAACGTGGAGCAGAACTCTCAGAATGTGATCGAAGCGGCTGCTCGGGGATCCACCGATGGGCTGCAGTTGGCACTGAATGTGGCGGCGATGCTCATCTCTTTCATCGCTTTGGTGGCGATGGTCGATTGGGCGCTTACGGCTGTTCCTGTTCATTTCTGCGATGGGAGTCCCGGGTTGGGTTACGCGGCCTCAGCTTCAGCAGGGCTGGCAGAAACGTGTGATTCGTTGAGTCTGAGCAATGGACTGGGCGTGGTCTTCTCTCCGCTGGCTTGGGCCATGGGCGTTCCCTGGGAAGAGGCCTCGACGGTTGGTGCTCTGCTCGGAGAAAAAATGGTGCTTACGGAATTGTATGCCTACCAGCATTTCGGTGAGATCCAGGCCGACCCAAGCACGGCCATCAGTGAGCGATCCGCCATCATCGCGTCTTATGCACTCTGCGGATTCGCCAACTTTGCGTCCATTGGCATCCAGATTGGCGGTCTGGGGGCAATCGCACCCGAACGAATGAGGGACATTTCGGCCGTCGCATTTCGAGCCATGATCGGCGGGACGCTCGCTGCGATGATGACAGGAACCGTTGCTGGGGCGCTGATCGGCTGACGCTTGACTTTCTAGCGCATCGGGGCGAGCCTCGGGAAGTGATGCGGGCCGAACTCGCGTCGATGGAGGCGTGTCATGGTGTTGAGTGCAATTTTTCTCCTTACGGGTGCCCAAGCTGCACAGGCCGAGCCGGGTCTGAACGGTGAGGTGATACGAACGGAGGAGGGGCAGGCCCACCGGGGGCGGGGCCCTCATCGACATCCTCGACCCAAGCCGAAGCCCAGGAGAGTGCGTCGAGCTCCGGGGGCGGAAGTCGGTCCCTGGCGCCATACGGGAATGCTCACGACCTCTGCGCTCTATGGAGATGAAAATGGGGGTGAGGCCACACCTTGGGTTTCGTTGAGCTACCAGGCAGAGGTTCCCAACGGTCCGATGTCCATCGCCGCGCATGGCGGACTCACGGCGGTGGGGAACTACGCTGAACTGCTGGATGTCGGTATGCATGGGCGCTACTACCTCGCGGGAGGTTTTGTGGGAGGCATCTTTGCGGGTCCCTCGCTCACCGGTTCAGTCAGCCTCACCGAGGGTCAGGACTGGGCTGTTCTACGGCCTGGCCTGACGGCTGGAGCAAAGCAGATCCTGCCGGGCGGGTTGTCTGTGGAGATGCGCTTCGTTGGGGAGTTCATTCCCCTGGATACTGGACCACTGGTTCACTACGGAATCTCATTTGGCATTGGGGCATCGACTCGCTGACGCTGTCTGCAACACGGGACCTTCATGTGCCTTTGAAGAGCCGGCACACCCATCTCTTATCGGTTATCTCCGCTCCAAAATGCAGGTAGACCATGTCCTATTCAAAAACGGTACTGACTCTCATTTTTCTGTTGGCCTCTTTGCCAAGCGGAGCCAACGAACTCTCCCAGGATCCGATCGGGGATGCACGTTCTGCGATCCAGCTGGATGCGGATTTTGATGCTGCTCGAGTGTTGCTTGAGGCTTATGAGTCTCACGCCTTGGAAGCCAGTCCGCCGGTTTCCTCAGAGTCGCTGGCGACCATGAATTTTCTCATGGGAGTGATGGAGTATTACCTCAATCAGGATGAGGAGGCAGCCAAAGCCCGCTGGGGTTGGTCGCTGCAAATCCAGCCGACGTACCAGTGGGATGAGGAGCTGGTCGGAGGAGCGGGTCAGGATCTTTTTGAGGAGGTTCGTCAGGCGATGGGAGCGGCGAGCTCATTTGCGATTGTCGATGAAGGAACCTCTCTCGCCCGCCCTGTGTTCATCGACGGTTCCAAAATCCAGCCGGGTTGGAAAGTGCAGGCCGGTCAGCACCTGATCCAAGCTCGCTGTTCGGACGGGATCGTTCGTGGAGTGTACGCCTTTGTCGCCGAGGGCGCCGCATTGGTGTGCCCCTGCCCACTTGACAGCTGCATTGGCGAGGAAGATTCCACCGGTCCCACACGAGATGCAGGAAATGCATCCTTGGGTAAGATCGGCGTTCTTGCAGTGGGAGGAGGTTGGTTCAGCGCAGGCGAGGGATTTTCCCCGATGACAGGGGTGGGCATCAGCTACCGTCCGATGGACTTCCTGCAGATGGATTTCGAGGGTGGTGCCTATCTCTCAACGCCCCTTGCATCACGAACGGATGGCGCTTTTGGACGATTGGCCCTGAGCTACATCCATGGTCTGAGTGATGGACTTGAACTCAGTGGTGGCGTTCAAGCCAATCTCCTGCTGGCACAAGACCTCTACGACATGCCCAGTGGAGATCAGATTGCGGCGTCCTACAGTGGTCTCGTTGCCGGTTTCCACGCGGGAGTTGGAACGATGGTGGGCGCGGGTCACCAAGTGGGAATTCGCATGGGGTACGTGCCGGTCGTCGTTGAGGGCAACTTCCTCCTGTACATGAACACCATGACGGACTTGTATTTTCGCTACTCGTTTTAGGGGAGGCCTCATTGATCGAGCCCTATCGACAGTTTCATCCAAAGATCGACAAGGATGCCTGGGTACATCCCGATTCAACGGTGATTGGTGAGGTTGAACTGGCCGCCGGTGTGAGCATCTGGCCTCGTGTTGTTCTGCGTGGCGATCAAGGCCGCATCGTGATTGGGGAGGACTCCAACGTTCAGGATGGAGCCATCGCCCACGACACGGGGGGCCTCTCGGAGACACACATCGGTCCCCGCACGACAGTAGGGCACGGTGCAATCCTCCATGGCTGTCGCGTCGAAGGCAACAGCATTATCGGCATGGGCAGCATCCTGCTGGACAACTGTGTGATCGGAGAGAATTGCATCATTGGCGCAGGCGCTCTGATTCCGCCTGGAAAGGTCATCCCTCCCAACAGTCTGGTGATGGGGTCACCCGGCAAGGTGGTTCGCTCCGTTGAGGACAAGGACCTTGCATGGATTCTTCACAGTTGGCAGATCTACAAAGATCTCGCAGCAGCTTACCCTCAACGCTCATGAACGATCGCAGCCAAAAACCTGGATGCTTTTTGACCCTCGGGGCCCTCATTGGGGGAGGGATCTGGCTGATGGGCTTGTTCTGAGAATTGCTTCAGGACTCCTGAGAGGGGGTTGGGCCGAAAAAGCCACAGGAACTGCCTTGTCACCGAGGGACTGCCGGCCTAAACTCAAAACAGGCACATCGGTCATAAATTGAGTTGAACCCCGACCTTCCTCCAGAAGTTGGGAAAAAACCTCTGCGCCCTGCTTTCTCTTCTCTTCTCTTCTCTCCTCTCCTCCGTCTCCATTCTCTTTTCCGGCCACCCTGGCTCCCGTCTCCCCCACCCATGCGCATCCGAAAGATTGAACTGCAAGGCTTCAAGTCCTTCGTGGACCGACAGTCCTTTCATTTTGGTGAGGGGATCGCTGGTGTCGTGGGTCCCAACGGATGTGGAAAATCAAACATCTCGGATGCCATCCGGTGGTGCATTGGTGAGATGTCGGCGAAGAGCCTCCGTGGGTCGGAGATGCAAGACGTCATCTTCAACGGAACCAGTGATCGCAAGCCTGTGGGTATGGCAGAGGTGGGCATGACCTTCCTTGCCGACGGGGAACCTTTTCCGGGTCAGTGGGAGCGGTACGAAGAACTGCAGGTGACGCGGCGCCTCTACCGGAGCGGTCAGTCGGAATACCTGATCAACCAGGAAAAAGTTCGACGCCGGGACATTCAAGATCTGTTTTTGGACACGGGAATCAGCAATCCCCTTTACTCCTTCATCGAGCAAGGTCGAGTTGAGTTTCTGATCTCCTCGAAGCCGGAAAAGCGTCGGGAGCTGATTGAGGAGGCGGCCGGGATCTCCCGGTACAAAGTGCGTCGCGCCGAATCGCTCTCCAAGCTGGAGAAAACCGAGCAAAACCTGGCTCGAACAACGGATCTCACCGATGAGATGGCCAAGCGTCTTCGCAGCCTTGAGCGCCAGGTGCAAAAAGCCGCCAAGTACAGACGGCTGCGGGCTTGGGTGAGGCAGGGAGAGCTTTTCCTGTCCTTGGCCAAGTTCAATGGTCTGACAGGGGACAGAAGGGCCATGTTTGCTGGGTTGAGAGAAGCCAAGCAGCGAGCAGAGCTCGAGGAGCGCGAGGTTCTCCGAAAGGAGAAAGAACTGGGTCTGGAGAGAGAAGAACTCCTTGTGATTGAAGCCGTTGTTGGAAAGATTCGCGACGAGCTTTCGGAATTCGAGGCGGTTCGTCGGGAACAGGAGTCGGCTCGGCACTATCAAAACCGCGAGCAAGTGGACCTGCGCGAACGACTGTCGTCCATGCACACCACGATGGGACGCTTGGAGGAGCAAATCAAGCATGCTGGTGTTGAGCGCGAGGAGCTTTCCCTGACTCTCTCGGAGGCCAAGGACCTGTTGGAAAACCACGAGTCCAAAATGTCAGGAGCACGAGGGGAGGCCAGCACTCGGGTAGAGCGGCTCAATGCCCATCGCAGTGAGGAGCGAAGGCTGGACCAAGACGTTGTGCGACTGGTTTCTGAGTTGGCCACAAACCGCGCCAATCTTGCTGCTTCAAACGCTCGAAAGGAGGGGGTCGAGGCCTCCTTGCTGGAGTTGGATGAGCAGGGCTCGGTCTCACGGGCGGAGCTCGACCGCATCGCTGATGTCTTGCGGGACGCCTCAGGTGGTGTGGCTGAGGCCGAGACGGAGACCGCGAACACCAGCGAACGGGTGGCGAAGCTCTCGGCGAAACGGATCGAGGCGGATGCCCGTCGGGAGTCGCTGGAGCAGGGCTTCTTGGAGGCAAGGAAGCAATCGGGGGAGCAGGACCTCGCCGTGGCTCGGTTGGAGTCTCGAATTAAATCCCTGGAGGAGCTTCAAGAGGCGCATGCAGGAGTCGCGGAAGGAGCAAAGCGTTTCCTCGAGCACCCCTTGGGTCGAGGCAGCTTGGCGGAGCACCTCGATGTGTCTGCAGAGGAGGAAGAGCTCGCTCAGGCCCTGCTGGGGCCATGGCTCAACTGCGTTTTGGTGGATTCGCTCAATGACCTGGAATTGATGGTCGCTGAGCTGGGGGAGGGCGATCGAGCAAACTTGATCTGTCTTGAGGGCGCACCTCAACCCGAGGGACTCGCGGGTCGATTTGGGGGGTCGGAGCGTGGGCAAAAGGCTCTAGCTCTCCTGCTCTCGAGGTGGCAGGAAAACCCCTCGCTTCGAGACGCCGTTGCGCTTGGTCGAGAGCTCCGTGGCGTACTCCTCCCGGATCAGAGTGTGGTTCACCCCGGAGGAGTGCTTTCGGTTGGCGTGTCCACGCCGGATGCGAGTACGGCGGTGTTGCGTCGTCGCCGTCAGTTGGCAGAGCTTCAGAACGAGTTGATTGAGCAGCGGGTGCGTCAGTTCAACCTGAAAGAGGTTTTGGAGAAAGCCCAGGCGGATCGTGCGCTTGCACAAGAAGAACGAGCGGCCATTGCGAGGGATCTGGAGGAGGCTCGCTCCGCACTGCGCGATGCAGAAATCCAATCCGCTAGAGCGAGAACAAACCTTGCTGAAAAGCAACGCGAGGAGCTTCGCTGGAAAGACACCCACACCAACTTGGGAGAAAAACGCTCGGAGCTCAGCGAGCAGAAACTCACCATCGATGGTGAGATCGAGGAGCGCAGTACTCGGTTGAGAGAGACAACAGCACAGCACCAAGCGGCACAGGATGCGCTGACTGCGCACCGTTCCAAGGGGGAAACGATCGAGGGGGCGGCCGCTCAGGCACGAGAAATGTTGGCGCGAAGCGAGAGTGACCGAAAAGGGGCCCTGGATCGTGTCGACCTGCTCGAGAGCACACTGGAGGGAGTCGCTCGGAGGCAAGCTCAGATGAAGCAGCAGGCTGAGCAGTTGCGGGTTGAGAGAAAGAGTGCTGCAAAGCGCATTGAAGAACTGGAGGCTGACGACCTCCGGCTGGGAGAGTCCATCCTAAAGATTGAAGGCGAGCAAAACGCCCTTCGAGAGAAGCTGGGGCTCGAGGGCGGTCGGCTCAAAACCGCTCGAGAACGGGTGGCGGAGATGGAAGAGCATCTTCGAGGGCTCCGACAGAGGCGAGAAAAAGCTCGTGCCGAATGCAGTCGCGTGGAGATGGAGCTGCAGGAGGTTCGGGTCCGTATCGAGACGATTCGGGAGCAAATCCAGCAGCGTTACGAACTCTCATTGGCCGCGATGCTGGACCAAATGGACCGAGACGGGCACCTCCTGATTGAAGCTGGAGCGCAGGCCACTGCGGATCTCCCGATCGACGACAGCAAGCTTCCAGAGGTCTCTGATTTTTCAGTGCGCCCAAGAATGCTCGAGAATGAGTCGTTGATCACGGAGTGGGTGGAGCGTGTGCAGGACTCTCGGAAGAATGTGGAGATGCTCGGTGAAGTGAATTTGGCCGCGCTCGAGGAGTTTGTTGACCTGAGGTCAAGGCACACGTACCTCGAGGAACAGCGCCAAGACCTGGAGGATTCAGTAGCCGCCATTCGGAAGGCCATCGCCCAAATCAACCGCACCTGTCGGGAGCGGTTCCGAGAGGCTTACGACCAGGTGAATGCCAACTTCCAGGGTCTGTATCCCCGACTCGTGGGAGGGGGCAGCGCTCGGCTGCAACTCACCAACGAGGATGACCTGCTGGAGACGGGCGTGGAGATTCTCGCCCAACCCCCCGGGAAGCGTCTGCAGAACCTGAGCCTGCTGTCCGGGGGCGAGAAAGCTATGACGGCCCTCGCGCTCATCTTCGCGCTGTTCCAGGTCAAGCCTTCACCTTTCTGTCTTCTGGACGAGGTGGATGCCCCGCTGGATGACAGCAATGGAGCTCGATTCAATCAGATGCTGCGGGAGATGAGCGAGATGTCTCAGTTCATCGTCATCACCCACAACAAGAAGACCATGGAGGTGATGGATACGCTCTATGGGGTCACGATGCCGAAGCCGGG
>JAYXVV010000037.1:0-3583 GCA_036021505.1 Myxococcota bacterium
GAAGCCGTCGACGGATTGGATACCAGTGGGCCGGTCGATCCGGCAGCCGAGGCAGTGGTCACAATCACGAGGGCCGCGGAGGCCTTTTTAGACAGCCTCAGCGCGGAGGAACGTGATGAGGCACAGTTCGACTTGGATGATCCTGCCCGCAAGACGTGGAGCAACCTGCCGCTACGAATGTACGAGCGAGAAGGCCTGGTCACCGGGGATCTCAGTTCAGAACAGTTGGCAAGGGCCTACGGACTCCTAAAGGCCAGCCTGAGTTCCTCGGGTTACCGTCAGGCCGTCAACATCGTGGACATCGATCAGTGGCATCGCGAGAACAACCACGACCCCAACCTGGGGGATGATCTCTACTCCATCTCGATCTTCGGTACCCCCTCTGCCACCGAGGGATGGTCATGGCAGTTCGATGGACATCATCTCTGCTTTACGTTCACGGTGAAGGAGGACCAGGTCGCCATGTCGCCGTCTCTCTGGGGCGTCAATCCGGTCAAGATTCCTTATGGGGAGCTCGAGGGGCTTCGAGCCATGGGTGAGGAGGTGGATACGGCCTTTGCCCTCTACGACGCCCTCAGCGAGCCTCAGCGCTCCGTGGCGGTCCTCAACGAGACCAAATCCCCAGGACTCTTCGCCGGTCCGGGCAACGACGAGTACACCATTCCTGCGGGGGCGCTTGGTCTGAGTGCACGCGACATGACGGACGAACAGAGGGGGTTGCTGCTGGAAGTTGTTGAAACCTTCGTTCTGGACATGGAGGACACGCATGCCGCGATTCGCATGGCTGAGATTGAGGTCGGCGTGGAAGACCTTCACTTTGCCTGGATGGGGCCGTCCACCTTTGGAAGCGAGGTCTACTACCGCATTTACGGGCCCACCGTTTTGATTGAACTCGACCATGCCGGTGGGAACAACCACATTCACTCCGTGTATCGCGACCCGCAAAACGACTACGGGTCTGCAATGCTGGCCGAGCATTATGCCCGCTACCCGCATGGTGTTTCACCCTGAAGCAAACCCTGCGCTCAGCCAGGGTCCCGGGTGACCCGTCGAGCTTCGCTCAACAGTTTGCGCTGCCATGAAGCCTCGCCTGAGGCGCCTTTGCTTTGGCGGCCGTTCAAAAGCCGCGGTACTCTGCATTCAAGAGCAAACCCCGTGGAAATGGAGGGGTTGTCAGGAGTTGCAAGGTGCGGTCGTTTTCACTCGAGATCAAGCAGTTGTGTGCAGCGGGAGCGGCGGTGTTGCTGCCCACCGGCTGTGCGCCGGACACCCTCCCGGAGGACCTCGATGGTCTGGTTCACTTCGCATGGGATGCGCTCGATGAAGGCAGCACTGAAGATCTCGCCACAGCGTTTCTCGGACTGGATCAGAATGTGGGAGCCGACAACCTCGACCGCGTTTTTGAGGGGGCTCTGACGGAACTGACAACGGAGCAGGCTCAGATGGCCGGGGTGAACCGGGACGCATCCGTAGCCACTGGACTCTTCATCGCACGCGACTTCGAGTGCGACATGCCTGCGCTTCTCGAGGTGTTGACCACAGTGGATCAAGGTGAGCTTTATCCAGATGGGTATGAGACCTATGGGCGGAGCTACACCAGTGATCGGGAGGCATGGGATCGGGGGAGCGAAGACTTTCTGAGATGGGATGCCAGCTACTCAAGTTCACTCATTGGGGCGACCTACTCGGCTGAAGTGGACGGCCTGCTGCGAAGGGTGACTGGACTGGATCCTCTCATCTCCGCTGACGGGACAGGTGTGATCAGCCGTTTGACCTTGATGAATCCGGTTGAGTTCGAGGGCAGTACCTCCAAGGAGCTCACACTCAACTTTCAGCTTGAGTTCTTTTACGAGCGCGAGCCGGGCCGGGTCGTTCAAAACAATGCCACATTGCAGCATGCAGACATGGGTGCCGGTGTGACGACGGATGATTCGGCTGTTCAGGCCATCATCCTGAGCAGCATGGCTTCCTGGGACGATCGCACCGAGGAGCTTTGCGCAGAGCGTATGTAGCGCTTGTTCCTCGCGGAGACGTGGAGGGGGGCATGCAAAAAACCCAGCCTCGAGCGGCTGGGTTTGATGGTTTGCGGTGGACCCACCGACAAGAAGCCGGGCGTCCTCTGAAGGACGCCCAGGCCGGCCGGTTTAGGCCGCTTTTGTCGACTCGTCCGATGTGGCTGCAGCCCAGATGACTACACCGAAGGCGATCTTGTTGACGAAGTCAGCCAAGTTGTAGATCAGGTTGAGCGTGTCGGCGCTGCCGTCTCCAGCGTATCCATAGACGTACCCGATGGGGTAGATGGACCAACCGACCGTCACAATCCAGCGAAGGGCGTTGAACGCCTTCTTGGAGGCGTTCGAGCCTTTTTCGGCGCTGATCTTGCTGGCTTCACCGGCGAAGATTTCGTAGACGATGTAGAGCCAAGCCACAAGTCCAATCACAAATGCTGGCCAGAGTTCACTGGACTCAGCACCGCCGATTTCGCCGACGTAGCCTGCCACGAGCATGAGCACAGAGGCCCCCATGAGGCGCCAGAACAGGGAGGCAGCAACCACGGTCACTGCAGCCAGAATGAGGTAAAACTCCGCGATCTGGAGAGGAACGGTGAGCAGCCAGTCCACATAGCGATAGACAGTTGGGCTTGCGCCGGTTTCTACCCAGACATCGCGCATGTAGAAATAGTGGATGCCGGCGATACCGGTAACCAGTGCCGCGACCGACATGGATGTCTTCCACTTGCCAACAGCGCGATCGCGCTCCATGTAGAAGAAGAAGGTGGCTGCAAACATGGCAGCAGAGAGAAGCCAGAAGGTGACGCCGACTACATCAGTGGGGTCAAGGCCTTGGGACAAAGGCATGTTATACTCCTAAGGGAAGGGCCATGAAAGACGGCATGACCGAAACCGCCCTCTCACGGTATGCACTACAGGCCGTGTTTACAAGGTATTGAATAGATTTTGAACAGGTTGTGAAGAGGTAGCCTGGCGACTTTTCCGGGTTCACCCGTGGCTTTCGGCGAGCCCCATATGCGCCAAACGATTTGTAAAAAAAATACAAAGCGATTGGAGAGGCCGAAATTTTCAGAACGATTGTTAGGAGACGAGTCGTACGCCGGTTTTTCGCCACTCAAGGGCGTTTTTTCACCGGGGTGCCAGTTCAATCCCGATGTCATGGAGCTCTTCTCGGCCTCTCGGGTCGGCAAGGCTGACGGCAATCCCGAACACTGCACTCAGTAGGAAAGCAGGGGGTAGCTCGCCGAGTGCTCCAAAAAAGGCGCCCGCGTCACCGGGTAGCCAGTTTGGCACCCCAAACTTGAAGAGTGGAACGCAGAAAAAGCCAACGATCATGGCTGTCAGCGCTCCTCGCCGTGTGAAGCCGGTCCAGAAGACCGACAGAATGATGGTCGGGCAGAAGGTGGCTGCGATGCCGGACCATCCAAATATCACAAACCAAAATACCGATCGCTCTTCCGTGACCAATGCGACGGTCATCGCTACCGCCAAGGCAAAAAGTGCGATCAGTATGGTAGCCATTCGGCTCTTTCCCATCAGTTCTTTGTCGGTTGCCTCGGGGTGAAGAACCT
>JAYXVV010000038.1:0-8159 GCA_036021505.1 Myxococcota bacterium
AAACCGTCCAACATTCTGGTCAGTGAGGATGAGCAAATCCGAGTGCTGGACTTTGGAGTCGTGGGATGGTGGTCGGCAGGCGAACCCCTCACGACCACGGGCGCCACGGTGGGCACCCTGCCCTACATGTCACCCGAGCAGATGGCAGGTCACGCCCCCACAGCAGCAATCGACGTCTTCTCTGCCGCAGTCACCTTGTACGAGGCCGTCGCTGGCAAGCGGGAACGTCCAGAACACCCTCACGGTTGGATTGCTCGACAAATCCTCGAACGCTTTGTTCCTCTCGCCTCGCTTTACCCCAACATTCCCCTTCCCTTCTCCCACATTCTGGCCCGAGCCCTCTCCCTGGAGCCCCAAGACCGACCCTCTGCAGCCGAGTTTTCGACCGCCCTGCAAGAGGTCCTCGAGGGTACCGGTCCACCCGCTTGGCCAGAGCCTGCCCTCTTCGTCGGCCGGAATGTTGAATTTGAGCTCCTCAAAGAGACACTCAGTGGAGAAGGCCCACGGATGGTTCTTCTTCGGGGCGAGGCTGGAGATGGCCGACGAAGACTGCTGGAACAAAGTCGTCGCCATGCCATTCTGCAAGGCCACCAGACGGTGCGCTCGCGCTGCGATCAAGACCGACCCGGCGGCTCCATCGGAGACATGCTCGATCAGATTCTGCGGTCGCGAACCAACTCCCAGATTCGAGAAGCCATCCAGACAACGGATGCCCAGATCCTGCTTGCAATGTGGCCGAGTCTCCCGCTCCAGAGCATTGCGGGAGAGACGGCCATCTTTGAGGTGACTCGAAAACAGGTGGTTTCTGCTTCTGCCCGAACCATTCTCCATTTTGCTGAGGAAGAACCCCTCCTCTTGGCATTCACAGACCTCGAGGACGTGTCCAGTCTGGCCTCGCAGATCGTGCGAACGCTCCTCGCGGCCAAACCGGAGACCCTGACCATCATTGGGGTACTGGACGACCGCTGGATCAACGAGCACGCTACTCGCCTGGTGGAGAGACAGCTTCAGAAGAAACTCGCTCGAGAAATCCGTCTTGTACCCCTGGACAAACAGGCTTGTCGCAAGCTGTTCAAGTCCATCGCTCCCCGGGGCGCGGTACCGGACAACTACGGGCCTGCTCGCCCTCTCGATGTGTGTCGAGATGCGATGATTGAACTCGCTCGATACCGCGGTGAGGACTACCCCACGATCGGCAATGACGATGCCATTTTAGCGGCCGTGAAGGATGGAATTCCCGCCACAGTCCTCCAATCTCTGACTGGAAACGCCCTTGCTTTGATGGACAGAGGCTTAATTCACCGACACGAGGATCGACTTTTTCGAGTTGCCGGAGAGCATCTTCTTCGAATTTGCCAGACGAAACAGGTCGACCGGAAGGCCCTGCATGCCCGAATCGCCACGGCCTGGGAGGACTGGACCGACGGCGGCAAAATTCGCTGGATTCAGGTCGCGACCAGCCGGATTCGAAGCGGTGCCAACCAGATGGATTGCTGGGAAGCAGCCGTTCGCGCGGCCGTCTCTTTGGAGCGTGTTGGGCGCAATGCCGATGCCCGTCAGTGGTTGATGCTTCTCGACACCATCAAACGCGATCCCAACTCCGACTTGTTCAAGGAGCTGCGCTTTCCGCTCGCCTTCTGTCGAACGAAGGTTGCTCACTCCTGCGACACGGAGCGGATTCGACGGGACCTCCTGGAGCAGAGCACAAAACGAGTCCGGCATCCTCGCCAGAAACACAAGGTGTCCCTTCTTGAGGTTCAAATTCGCCGCCGGGAAGGCAAGCTCCGCTCCGCCTTGGCCGGGGCACTGAGTGCCTCAGCGACCGCCAAGAAGGAACACCCTGTTATCGCTCTGAGGCTCCTCCTGGAGGCCTTGCGTTGCCGGTGCCAGCTGGAGCAGTACGACGAGGCCATTCGAGGGCTGGATGCGGCGGACCAGCTTCTCCAGCGACTCCGGTCCCCCCTCCTCCACGTGGAGGTCCAGCTTGCCCGATGTGAGCTGCTGCTGGGCTTGGGCCGGACGGGACGCGTCGTGGGGCTGGCCAAAGAAGCACGCCAAAAGTCTCACGATCTCTATTTTCCCTACGGCATCGCCCTCGCCAATCTTGCAGAGTCCAATGCACTCCAAGCCCTCGGCGACCGCCGAACTGCTCACAAGTTGGCGCGAGATGCCCACGCCAAATTCCTCGCCTTGGGGCACCCCGAACGGAGAGCGGAATCCAGCATCCTCTTGGCGGAGCTTTCCCTCGGTAACGGGGAGGCACGAGGAGCCGGTCTGCTCGCTGAGGAGGCCTTGGTGGCCTCCAAAAAACTCTTCCTTCCCTTGGTTCATGCCCGGGCACAGGACCTCTTGCTGACCATTGCCGGAGCCACAGGGGACCGTAAAGCCGGCGATGAACTTCTGCAGCAGCGTCGGTCCACCAAGCAGCTTCCCTACTCCCGCTCGACAGCAGCGACCCAATGGTTTCGCTGGAACAATGATCTTTTGGGTGCTGAGAAGTCCTGCGCTGAGAGCGGACGGCGCGGATACAGCGCTGCTCGCAGCCATCTCGAACTTGCTCGAACCCACCTGCAGCACGGGAACATTGAGGCCTGTGGTTCGAACCTCCAGCGGGGTCGGGCCATTGCCGAGAAAGAAGGGTTTCTCGAGCTCAAGAAATACGCACGCCTCATGGAAGGTGCCCTGCTTCCCCACGATTCCTTTCCCGACTGGGACAAACTGGTGTTCGACTGTGTCTCCGCCTCATGGATGGAGCTCTACCTGGGCGCCCTTGAATTCGACGCAAGGCGAAAGATGCATCTCGGAGAGCGACAGACCGCCCGCTCCCAACTCGAGGCCCTTCGGTTGCGCTCAGAGGACCTGGGCTTCCTGCCGTACACGGAGACCGCAACCGCACTCCTCAAGAGCATGCCCTGACCCGCTCGTTCTACTCGTTGATCGGGGGCCCACCCAAGGCCGAATGCGTTGTCACATCCGGAGTAGGCGTCCATGCAAGGCTCGACCAGTCCAGACTTCCTGCTCTCCACACCTTTCCTGCATTGTAGAGCTTGGGCCCAGTCTGGGTTCCGATGAGCTGCCCTTCTGCCCAGACTTCCAGGGTGGGCGTCGCGTAGATGTACGTGGCATCGCGCTCATTGAAGTAGTGGACAAACAACTCGTACACGCCTTCCTCGGGCCGCTGGAGCGTAATGGTCTCCGGACCGCCATCGGCCTCCGAGTCTGAATCCAGGTAGGGGTCGTCAGAAGATTCCCCCGCTACGCCCCAGTCAGGAAGCGGGTTGCCAAAGTAGCAGTCGTCTGTCTCCGAGTAGTAGCTTCCGCCAGGACGAACGAGGTGCAGATCGAGATCCACTTTGGGGATGTCCCAAGTCAACCGAACTTCAAGCTGCTCCCAGGCCACGACTTCAATCTGCGTGGCTGCTGGATTGAGTGACTCCAGACCGTCCTCATCGACCACGAGAAGCCCGACTTCAAAAAGCCCCAGGGTCTCGCTCGAAAACACCGGGTCGGGAGCCTCGAAATCGGAGAGGCTGTACACGGCTTCCTCGGGTTCCTCGGCCACCCACCAGAGATGCTGAAAAACCGCTTCCTCGTGGTCGGGGTCAAAAGAGAGAGAAGCATCGAGCACGGTCTCCTCGAATCGCTTGACGCGTACCGAGGGGCCTGCAATAGCGACGGGTTCTGCAAGGGGAGGATCCGGAATCACCTCCGGTGTGGGCTCCACACTGGCATTGATGCTGTAGTCGGAGCATCCCAAAAGCGGAAGCATAGCGAAAAGAAGCCTCACGATGTTCGCCTCCACCACAGGAGCAGGGGCAACACAACAGCCATCCAGCCCAATCCAGGCGTGGTGGCCATTGCACTGCAGCTGCACCCCTCCACCTTTCCAGCTGCGGAGGAGGAGGCGTCCCCTGTGTCTCCGCTGCTGGTGTCCGCGGTTCCCGAGTCCTCCGGAGGCCACGTCACCGCCTCAACGTAGACCACCGCCCCTGAGCGCAGATCCTCCAGACCGGAGGGGTTCACCGCACGCAGGTCGGCCAAGCCCGGCTCGTGCTCCGGTGAGTCAAATTCGAGGGTGGAGGCATCCACCCAGCTGACGGTGAGCGGCTGGTCGTCGAGGTAGAGTTCCACCCTCTCATCAAAGTCCTCTCCCGACACAAGAACCCGCTCCCCGCCTAAGGTGTCGAGCACATGGGGAGAGACCGATTGGATGAGCGGCGGCATCTCGCCAGCTTCCTCGTCGTAGTAGGTGTACCCCCCCACAAGACTGTCCTCAATCCCAATGCAGGCGACCTTGACATCCACCAAGTCGGGCGCGTGAGCCGGTACCTCCGCGAGGAGTTCGGTCTCGCTGACGTAGGTGGTCGAAAGGGCCTCCACGTTGTCGAAAAAGACCTCACAGGTCTCGTTGAACCCGTCTCCAAAAACCGAGGTCTGCTGACCTCCATTCGCAGTCCCTCGCTTGGGACTCAGGTAAGAAATGTCGATGTCTGTGACTACCACCGGCGTGGAAATTTCGGACTCGGACCAGTAGAAGTCATCGAGCAACACCACGCTGTCGTAGACCCCATCGGAGACATCGTAGACGAAGAGCTCCAAGGTCAATGTTGTCCCCGGGTCCGCTGGAACAACCGCTGTCAGCCAGCCTGTTCCACCACCAACCCCCTTGTCAAAACCTGAGCCCTGCAGGTCCGTGGTGGCGGTCACTGAGAAGAGGGCGCTGTTGACGGTGATGTTGTTGCCCGCAGAATCGACTGCCGCATTTCCAGACCACGCTGTTCCCGAAACATTGGCCTCGAACACATCGTTGTAGGGGCTACCCACATATTCGGGGTACTCCGCGGAGAGAAAGTAGAAGTCAAAAGCAAAGCTGTTGGCGTTCGTAGGAACAGCAAGCTCCAGCGTGAACTTGACGGAGTCCCCTTGCGGTCGTCCCATTGGCGGCAGGTCCTGACCTGGCTCGGGTGAGAGGCCTACTTTTCCGGAGCTCAGAATCGCGAAGTCGGATCCCTCCGTAGGAGACAGAATCCCCAGGTTGGCCAGTACATCGTAGGCCTGGCCGTTGCCGTTGACATTGGCCGAGACGATGTCGCCCGACGGGACAGACAAGCTGTTCGCCAAGTCAGCAGGGGTTGCCCCGAGAGCGAGAGGGAGAAGGCCGAGAATCATGCCCTATGCATAGACCACAATTGGGACAATCGACAAGAGCTTCTTCCGTTTCCTTGTGGGCTCGGTTAACCACGCCCCGAGGGATCCATGGGAATCAAAGATCGAATCAAACGCCGTCTCGACCGCCACGGTGGCCCCACCGGGGTGCTGCGTGCAGCTCTGAAGCGAGGCGGGTCCCCGCGTTCCTCTTCCCGTGAAGAACCCGCGCAGACGAGCTACGAGGCGGCAACCTCCTCACTGCCCCCGGAGAAAGATTCCGAGGGCTACACAGCCGTCGCCAGTTCCGATTTTGTGACGGAGGGCCGCCCCAGTACGTTTCGAGTGGCGGGTCGAAACATTGCCGTGTACCGAGACGAGGGCACCCTGTACGCCATCGATTCGGCCTGCACCCACGAGGACGGTCCTCTGGGAGAATCGGACGTTGTGGATGGTGTCATCACCTGCCCGTACCACGACTGGCGGTTTGAGCTCAAGACAGGACACTGCCTTAGCGAGCCCAGCCGACCGGTAACCACGCATCAAATCAAAGAAAACAGCGGCTTCATCTGGATTGGTGGAATCCTCTCCGAGGGAAGCTCGGACCGCGGCGGTGAGCACGACGACGGTCTGGAGATGCGCTGACTTTGGCCCTGCCCGACCTGATTGTTGGGGACGTCCACGGCTGTGCTGACGAGCTTGAAGATCTGCTCAAGCTCGCCCAGCCCTCGACCGCAGTGCTTGTTGGAGACCTCTTCACCAAGGGCCCGAAGCCGCTTCAAACTTGGGGCCTGATCCAGAGGCACGGCCTCCAGGCCGTTCTTGGCAATCACGACGCCTTCCTGCTCAAGAAATGGGGCAAGAAGTCGCTACCGAAGAGGCTTCGCAAGTTCTGCAAAGCCGCTCCAGAAGCCCGGCAGTGGCTGGAGGAGCTCCCACTGTATCGGCAGATGGAGAACCTGATCATTGTCCACGCAGGCGTTCATCCCCGACGCGGTATCGAGGGAACCACGCGCAAGAAAGCCCTCACCATGCGTCGATTTCCCATGTCAGACCCCAACGCACCTTTCTGGTACGATGCGGGCTGGAGCGGTCCAGAAACCGTTGTCTTTGGACACGATGCCATGCGAGGTCTTGTGCGCAGAGAAGTTGATGGCGTCCCTGTCGCAATCGGCCTGGATTCGGGCTGTGTCTACGGCGGGCAGCTCTCCGGCTGGATACCTCAGGAAGACCAAATCCTGAGTGTGCCCGCCAAACACTCTTACGTTTCCTGAGGTCACCATGATCCGAACCCTTTTTCCGATTCTGTTAGCCGGATGCCTTCCGAAGGCCCCCGCCGATACAGACATCGAGCCGGCCAAGAATTTCATCGAACTCAGCGCTACCGGAACCGCTCCTGTGGAGGCGCCCAGTCAAACACAGACCCGGGAGGTGCTGATCACGGATGCGACGATCTGGACTGCGACTGGTGTGCGCATTGAGGGGGGCTGGCTTCACTTCTCGGATGGCGACATTGTTGCCTTGGGCGACGGGGAGCCCCCTTCAATTGAGGGAGAGGTACTCAGCTACCCCGGAGCCTGGGTCACACCGGGTCTCATCGACACCCACTCCCATCTGGGTGTCTACCCCTCTCCATGGGCACGAGCGCACGGTGATGGCAACGAGGCCACTTCCCCCACCACTCCGGGAGTTTGGGCGGAGCATTCCTTCTGGCCTCAAGATCCGGGCTTGCAACTCGCAGCCGCAGGGGGCATCACGGCGCTTCAAGTGCTGCCTGGCTCCGCCAACCTGGTCGGGGGGCGCGGCGTCGTTCTCCAACTCGTCCCTACCCGAGGCTCTCGCGCCATGCGATTCCCAGGCGCTCCGGAGACCGTCAAGATGGCCTGTGGAGAAAACCCCAAGAGGGTCTACGGCGATCGAGGTGGGCCGTCCACTCGCATGGGCAACGTGCACGGCCACCGAAGTGCCTTCTTTGCGGCAGCAGAGAAACTCAAGGAGTGGGAGGACTACGAGAAGAGCATTGCCGAGGGAGAGGAGGCTGAGCCTCCCAGCCGTGATCTGGACTCCGAGACCTTGATGGGAATTCTCGATGGCAGCTTCCTTCCTCAAGTTCACTGCTACCGTGCAGACGACATGCTCTCCATTCTCCAGCTCGCTGATGAATTCGGCTTCTCCATACGTTCCTTTCACCATGCTCTCGAGGCCTACAAGATCCGAGACATCCTGGCGGAACGAGAGGTCTCCAGTTCGACTTGGGCAGACTGGTGGGGATTCAAGCTCGAGGCCTACGACGGGATTCCCTACAACGCCGCACTGCTTACGGATGCAGGAGCACGAGCCATCATCCACTCGGATTCTGCGGAGGGCATTCAACGCCTCAATCAAGAAGCCTCAAAGGCCTACCACTGGGGTCTTCAAGCCGGCATCGAGCTGACTGAAGACGATGCACTGCAGTGGATCACCGTACACCCCGCATGGGCACTGGGCATCGAGGCGCTGACGGGCACACTGGAGGCAGGAAAACGAGCCGATGTCGTGGTTTGGGATCGGCACCCTTTCTCGGTCTACAGCAAACCCATCAAGGTCTGGTCCAACGGCATTCAGAGCTATGACGCCGAGGGAGACGATCCCGTCTGGAGTGACTTCATGACCGGCCAGGAGGTGGCACGATGACTCTTCTGATCGCCCTGGGATTGGGCACAGCTCTCGCCTCTGACGCCGAGTGCACACACATCCGTGGGGATTCCATCGCCATCAGTCTGCGTGGCAACGTCATTTCCACCCCGAGCATCGTTCCCGACGAAGATTGTGCCACCGTCACTGTTCCTGAGGGAGCCGTCGTCATGCCGGCCTTCATTCACGCAAGCAGCGTGACCGGCCTCACCGAAGTGTCCGCAGAATCCGCCACCAATGATGCCAACTCAGGACTCAGCGGGGACATTCATGCGGCTTTCTCTCCGATGGATGCCTACAACCCCCTCTCCAGCCTCATTCCCATCACAAGGATGGAGGGC